>JALYWB010000030.1 GCA_030852935.1 Actinomycetota bacterium
TCATCATCTGCCCGGTCTCGACACCGATGTGCAGCAGCCTCGACCAGTCGCGCCAGAGGTGGCGCACATGCTCTTCCGGCACGAGCCGGCCCGGAGTGTGCGGATTCTGGCGCGCGCGGAACAGCAGCTCAGCACGGTAGACGTTGCCGATGCCGGCCACGACGGCCTGGTCCATGAGCAGGAGTGCGATCGGCGTAGATCGTTTCGTGACGGATGCCACGAAGCGGTCTTCGGCGGCCTGGCCCGCGTCGATCAGCGGATCGGGGCCGAGCCTCGCGACGACGGCCTCGACCTGTGCCGGGTCGAGCACCTCGCATGCGGTCGGGCCGCGCAAGTCGGCGCAGACCGTGTCGGTCAGCAGGCGCACGCGCACTTGGCCGACGGGTTCGGGCGGAAACGTGACCGCATTCGGTCCCTGAGCCCGCGGTTCCCTGAGCTTGTCGAAGGGTCGAAGCGTCTCGGCCTCCGACATGCGCAATCGGGTGCGTCGCGGCGCCCCGATCGAGGTCAGTGAATTCTCACCCGCCGAATCGAAGACGATGGCGTCGGGGTTGGGTCCTTCGAGGAATGTTCCGCGCTGGTTCGTCTGCCCCATGCGCCCGTTGGCGGCGGCGATCGTCGCATCCATCAGGATGTCGCCCGAGAAGTCCCACGCGCCGTAGATGCCGAGGTGCACGCGCAACCACCTGTCGCCCTCGAATCCGAGGAACATCTGCTTGCCGATGGCGCGGGCATCCGTCATCCGTCGCCCATCGAGGTCTGCCGCGCCCTGGGCGAATCGTCCTTGAGGGCTGGACGCGCGCACGACGTGACCGACGAAGTTGCGCTCGAACTGACGTGTGATGCGGTGGACGGAATGACCCTCTGGCACCGCTACGATCCGTTCGGTGCGCCTGCGGTGCCCTGAGCCTGTCGAAGGGTCGAGGCCTGCGCCGCCGCGTCGGCCGGCAACACATCGACGCCCTTGCCCGCGATGTCACCGGTGGTCTCGTACTCGGCGAGCTGTGCGATGCGCCGCACATGGCGCTCATCACCCGAGAACGGCTCGGCGATGAAGGCGTCGATGTAGCGGATCGCCTCCTCGACCGTGTGCTGGCGGGCGCCGATGGAGATGACGTTCGCGTCGTTGTGTTCACGTGCGAGGATCGCCGTGTCCATGCTCCAGACGAGGGCAGCACGGATGCCGCGCACCTTGTTCGCGGCGATCTGCTCGCCGTTGCCCGAGCCGCCGAACACGACGCCGAGGGTTCGCACGCCGGCAGCCTGGTCGCGGGCCACGCCGAGCGCCGCATTGATGCAGAACGCGGGGTAGTCGTCGAGCGGGTCGTAGTCCTTCGGACCGTGGTCGACGACCTCGTGGCCGCCGTTGGTCAGGTGATCGACGAGTGTGCGGCTGAACTCGAGGCCGGCGTGGTCGGTCGCGATATGGATGCGCATGCGCCAAGTCTAGGGATTCGGCACCCACCGGATGCCGCGGCCGTGCGGTTGCGCCCACGCGAGCTGTACGCCGTCGAGCGCGAGCACCATGTCGGTGCTGTCGTTGTCGACGTCCTCGCGCACGCCGATGCCCGGAGTGATCGACCGGCCCTCCACCGAGAGCCAGTGCCCGGGCAGGGCCCGCACCGTATTCGTGAAGGCCGCCCTGTCGTGCTCGTCGAGGTACATCAGCACCGCGGTGTGGAACACGACGAGCGTCGCATCCGCCGGAGCTTCCGCCGCAAGCTCACGCACGCGTTCGTTGAGGTCGCCGGCCACGATCCGGGGAGGGTCGTCGGCGACGATGGCTGCCGCTGCCCGCAGCCGAGCCCGCCGGTCATCGTGCTCGGGCCAGACCAGCGCGTCCAGCCACGCCAGGTCGTCGGGTCGGCGCACATCGAGCGGGTTGAGGTCGACTCCGCCCCGCCACACCACGTGGGGCAGCCTGCTCGGCACGGGCACCGGGCCACGTGCCGCGCAGTCGAGCACGACCGTGCTCGGGCCCTCCTCCGGGTCGAGCTGCGGATGTCCCGAGTAGCGGTAGCTGTAGCGGTCGGGGTAGAGGCAGAGTCCGGCGGATGCCCCAACCTCGAGCAGCGCGAGCGGCCCGTCGATACCGGCGAGCGCCGGGAGATGGAGGGCACACCGAGCCGCTTCGTTCGTCTGTGTGGCGTGCGTGAGGGCGGTGGCGCGCACTTCGACCCAGTGCGCGTGCAGCCAGTCGCGGAAGATCGGGTACGGCACCGGAGGCGCCCCCTGGAAACGCGCCGACGAGAACACGAGGTTCGGCTGGCGCTTCGCCGAGGGCAGTTCGTCGATGAGCGCGATCGTCGCGGCATCCGTCGCCACTCCTTCGGCCCACGCCTCGTAACGCGCCGACATCCCGCGTGCCTCCACCTCGGCGAATACACGGTACCGTTCGCTCGTCGGCGCGTGGGCATCGGCACTCGAGCGCATGTCGCCACGCTAGGCGCGACGACCACCCGGGTCAAGCCGGGTGCCGCCACCCGATTCCCGGTGCCGATTCAGCCCTTTCGGAACCTCGACCAGGCGTCGATGCCGACCGCGACGAGCAGGATGCCGCCGAGCGCGATTTGCTGGAACAGCGGATCGATGCGCAACAGGTTGAAGCCGTTGTAGACGAGCGCGATGAACAGCACGCCGATCACGGTGCGCCAGATCGCACCTTCTCCGCCGAGGATCGACGTACCGCCCACGACGATGCCCGCGAGCACCGTGAATGTCACGGTGGTCGCGACGGCGCTCGTGGTCGGTACGCCTGAGGTGCGAGCCGTGTCGAGCACTCCGGCGAGCGCGGCTGCGAACCCGGTGACCGTGAACGTGAAGATCCGGATCAGGTTGACTCGGATGCCGGCGAGCCTCGCGGCCTCGGCATTACCGCCAGCGGCGTACACGTACCGGCCGGCCGTCGTGCGCGCGAGCACCACTCCGAGGACGACGATGACCACGACGGCGATCCAGATCGACGCGGGAAGGCCGATGAGGTCCGTCTGCGCCAGCGCCTTGAATTCGTCGTAGTCGGACGAGGTGAGATTGAGCAGCCGCCCCTGTGCGACGAGCATCGTGGCGCCCGAGATGATGAAGCTCATCGCGAGTGTGCCGATCAGCGGATTGATCCTGAGGTAGGTGCTGATGACGCCGTTGAGCAGTCCGACGAGGACACCAGTGGCGAGCGCCGCCGCGATGCCCGCCCACATTCCGGCGGACAGCACGAAGTGGGCGCACAGCACCGACGCGAGCATGTAGGTCGCTCCCACCGAGAGGTCGATGCCGCCTGCGATGAGCACGAGCGTCGAGGCGACCGCGATGATGAGCAGACCGCTCTGGCGGTCGAGCAGGTTGAGGAGGTTCAGCGGCGTCAGGAACGAGGGACTCCCGATCGAGAGCGCGACGAACAACGCCACGAAGGGGACGACGATCGCGAGCGAGCTCCACGAGAACGGTGCTCGGAATCGGGCAACGGTGCCGCGGGCGGGGGCGGTGGACTGGTCAGTCATGCGTTCCGGTCGCTTTCGGGTCGTCGGCACCCTCGGCGAAGGCCGCCGTGAGCACGTTCTCTTCGGTCATGTGGTCGCCTTCGAGTTCGGCGACGACCTTGCCGCCGCGGATCACGAGCACGCGATGCGCGAGCCCCAGCACTTCCTCCACATCTGAGGAGATGACCAGTACCCCGACACCGGCCCGTGCCTGGTCGGAGATGAGGTCGTAGATGGCGCGGCGGGATCCCACGTCGACGCCGCGTGTCGGCTCGTCGGCGATGAGCAGGCGGCGCGGCCGCTGCAGCGCTCGGGCGAACATCACCTTCTGCTGGTTGCCGCCCGACAGCGACGAGACGGGGCGACGTTCATCGCCGTGCACCGTCACCTGCGCGAGCATGTTCCGCGCCTCGCGCCGCTCCGCGGCGGCCCGGATCCAGCTGAGGGCGCTGAGTCCGCCGAGATTGGAGAGCGTGACGTTCTCGCGGATCGGCCGGCGCAGCACGAGTCCTTGCTCCTTGCGGGACTCGGGAATGAGGAAGACGCCGCGACGCAGCGCCCTGCCGATCGTGCGTCCAGCCAGCTCGGCACCCGCGACGGTCACGGTCCCGCCCGTCGCGCGTGCGGCACCGTAGACGGCGTGCGCGATCTCGCTGCGGCCGGCGCCCACCAGACCGGCCAGGCCGAGCACCTCGCCCTCCCGCACGTCGAGTGAGACGCCGTTGACACCCGGGGCGACGAGGTCCCGCACCACAAGGACGTCGGCGGCGCCCGCCGGCAGGTCGTTCCGATCAGGGAACACCGAGCCGAGTGAGCGGCCGAGCATGCCCTCGATGAGCGACGCCTCGGTCGCCTCCGCTGCGGCCGTGGTGCGGACGTGGAGCCCATCCCGCAGGATCGTCACGGTATCGCTGAGTTCGAGGATCTCGGAGAGGAAATGCGAGATCAGCAGCACGGTGCGACCGGATGCCGCGAGCGAGCGTACGACCCCGTGCAGCAGTTCGGCATCGTGCCGCGACAGCGCGGCGGTCGGCTCGTCCATGATGATGAACCACGCCCCGCGGGCGAGTGCCCTGAGTATCTCGACCTTCTGCTGATCGGCGGTGCGAAGGGTGCCGACCTTGGCGTCGGGATCGAGGTCGAATCCGGTCTCGCGCGCCAGCTCGACGAAGTCCGCTCGCAGGCGCCGACGCCGCACGAAGGACGCACGAGCCGGTTCGACTCCGAGGAAGACGTTCTCGGCGACCGTGAGTGAGGGCACGAGTGCGAGTTCCTGCGCGATCGTCGCGATCCCGCGCGCGAGGGCTTCGCGTGGGGATCGGAAGACCACCTCCTGGCCTCCCACCCGCAGTGTGCCCTCGTCGGCCACGAGGAGGCCGGAGATGACCTTGCTAAGGGTGGACTTCCCGGCGCCGTTCTCGCCGACGAGGCCGTGCACTGTGCCGGGGGTGATCGTGAGGTCGATCCCCGAGAGCACGGGTATTCCGCCGAACGACCTGCCGATCCCCCGCAGCTCCACCGGGAGCCGCGGGGGAACGGTGGAAACGGTCTCACTCGGCATGCGTCAACCGGGCCATTCGGCCGTGAACTCGCCGACGGTGTCCTTCGTCACGATCCACTCGTGCGGAAGGTCGCCGAACGGGTCGACGGAACCCTGGTCGTTGCCGTTGCGCACCGCGTCGATCACGGCCTCCATGCCGAGGCGTCCCGAGGTGGCTGGCACCATCATGACGGTTGAGAACCAGCGACCCTCACCCACCGCGGCGAGTGCCTGCTCGCTGCCACCGAATCCGACGAGCAGGATGTCGCCGATCTTCCCGGCCGCCTCGAGCGCCTGGTCGGAGCCCTGCATCCCCTGGTCGGATCCGACGATGAGCTGCAGGTCGGGGTGGGCGGTCAGGATGTCCTGGACGACGGTCAACGCGTTGGCCGGATTGAAGAAGGTCTCGCCGTCGGCGATGACTTCGACGGGCGATCCCTCGACCGCGGCATCCCACGCCTCACGCATCGCGACGTCGAGGGCCGACGCCTTGATGTCGTAGAGGTAGGCGACCTTGCACGGGTCGAGCGCAGCCGACGCGCAGGCCTCGACAGTCTGCTCGCCGAGCTTCTTGCCCATGTCGGCCGGACGCTGGCTGACGTTCGCCGAGAGTCCCTCGACCTGCACTTCGGCGGTCGTGAAGTCCTCGCCGAGGATCTGGTCGACGTTGACGACCTTGATGCCCGCCTCGATGGCCTGCTTCACGCCATCGATGAGTCCGGGTCCGTAGATCGGCTGCGTGATGATGCCGTCGTACTGGCCCGACGCGATGGCGTCCTGGAGTTGCGCGGCCTGTGCATTCGGGTCGTTGTTCGCGTCGAAGACCGTGAGTTCGACGTTGTTCGCGTCTGCGACCTCCTGCGCTGCGGCGAGCATCGGGGTGTCGTAGGTATTGGCGACCGCGAATGACAGGAACGCGATGTCGATGCGCTCCTCCTCGGCCTCTCCCTCCCCGCCGCCGCCCGCAGACGGGGTGGAGCATGCCGCGAGCGCGAGTGCCGCAATCGCGGCCACGGCGATGCCGGCGTACCGGCGCCCTGATGACTGCCTCATAGTCGTTTCTCCCTTGAAACGGAATCCGCGAAACGACATGCCCCGCGGATGGTGCAATTCAGCCACACTGTACACGGCTGTCTACCAGAGCTGAAGCTCTGCGCGCCGAAGAGGCGCTCCGACTCCCAGTTTGCGGCTTGCATTCGACCGTTGCGGACAGGCAAGCTGTAAAGCACTGCTGAACTCAACGAGGGAGCGTGGGATGACTCTGAACGTCGTGCAATGGCTGGACGGCTACAAGTCCGCCTGGGAGAATCGAGATCCTGACGCTGCGGCCGCGCTGTTCACCGAGGACGCCACGTACCGGGAGGAGCCCTACGCCGAGCCGTTCATCGGCCGCACGGGAGTGCGCGACTACTGGGCGCGCGTCACCGCGACCCAGGAGGACGTCGAGTTCCGCTACGGCATCCCCGTCGTGGAGGGTGACCGAGCGGCCGTGGAATGGTGGGTGACGATGCGCAACGGTGGCGCCGACGTCACGCTGGCCGGTGAGTTCCTCCTCCGATTCGACGACGCCGGGTCGTGCCGCGAGCTGCGCGAGTACTGGCACTTCTCCCCCACGCGGCAGACCCCGCCGGCCGGCTGGGGTGAGTGATCGAATGATCGCGGTCAGCGGCGCGTCCGGCAATCTCGGTCGCCTGGTCGCCCGCGACCTGCTCGACGCCGTCGACGCCGATCGGGTGCGGCTGATCACACGGTCGCCCGATGCCCTCTATGCACCGCCCGGCGTCGAAGTACGTCCAGGCGATATGAACGACGCCAAGACGCTGCGTCGTGCCTATGACGGCGTAGAGACGCTGCTCGTCATCAGTACCGACACCGTCGATGGCCGGTCGGCGCAACACATCGCTGCGATCGACGCCGCGAAGGACGCCGGTGTCGGCCGGGTCGTCTACACCTCGATGATCTCGCCCACGGTCGACAACCCCGCCCTGATCGCGACGAGCCACCGCGAGACCGAGGAGCATCTCCTGTCGAGCGGCGTTGACTGGACCATCGTGCGTTGCGGGCTGTACGGCGACTTCCAGGGCTTCGAAGCTGCCGATGCCCTGCGCGCAGGACAGCTGCGGCACAATCGCGGACCCGGCCGCTGCGCGTACATCGCCCGTGAGGACTGCGCCGCGTCGATCGCGGCCGTGCTGAGCGGATCAGGACACGCCGGCATCGTGTATGAACTGACAGGACCCGCGGCGCCCGACGCCGACGAGCTCGGCGCACTGTATGCCGAGGCCGGCGGTGCGCCGGTCGAGGTCATCCCGCTCGACGACGAGGTGTTCCTCGACGAACTTGCTGCGGCATCCGGAGCCGACGGCCATGTGCACTACGGAGTGGCGCTCACGGTGTCGCTCGGGCGCGCCATCCGGGAGGGGCACTTCGCATCGGTGACCGATACCGTGCGACGGCTGAGCGGTCGCGAACCGATCGGCGTCGCCGAGTTGCTCAGCCGCCAGCAGGAGATGCTGCGCTCCGTGACCGCCACGCGCTGAGAGCGCCACGCCGCAGTGTCCACGAGCGGCGCGAGGACTAGGCTGGTCAATCGTTGCGACGGCGCCACGAGCGCCCATTGACGAGGGAGAAGCAGTTGCCAGGAGAGAACCTCACCCGAATCGAAGCCGAGGAACGAGCTGCGCTCGTCACGGTGCACGACTACGACGTCGTGCTCGATGTGACCACGGGGCCGGAGGTGTTCCGCAGCCAGACGACCGTGCGCTTCTCGGCGTCCGAAGGCGCCTCGACGTTCATCGACGCGATCACCGCAGCCGTGCACTCGGTCACCCTGAACGGTGTCGAGCTCGACCCCGCAGAGGTGAGCGACGGCGTGCGCATCCAGCTGCCGAACCTCGCGGCCGAGAACGAGCTCACAGTTGTCGCCGACGGTCACTACATGCACACCGGTGAGGGCCTGCACCGTTTCGTCGATCCCGTCGACGGCGAGGTCTATCTCTACACGCAGTTCGAAGTGCCCGACTCACGCCGCATGTTCGCGGTGTTCGAGCAGCCCGACCTGAAGGCGGCGTTCCGGTTCACGTTGACCGCGCCAGCGCACTGGGAGGTCGTCTCGAACTCCCCCACGCCCGAACCGACGAAGTCAGAAGGCACGGATGCCGCCACCTGGGCATTCGAGCCGACGCCGCGCATCTCCAGCTACATCACGGCGCTCATCGCCGGCCCGTATGCGGTCGTGCGCGACGAGTTGACGTCTGCCGACGGCCGGGTCATCCCGCTCGGCGTGTTCAGCCGCAAGAGCCTCTCGGAGTACCTCGACGCCGACTACATCTTCGAGAAGACCAAGCAGGGCTTCGAGTACTTCGAGGCCAAGTTCGGCGTGCCCTATCCGTTCGCGAAATACGACCAGCTCTTCGTGCCCGAGTACAACGCCGGCGCCATGGAGAACGCGGGCGCCGTCACCTTCACGGAGTTCTACGTGTTCCGCTCGAAAGTGACCGATGCGGTGCGGGAGCGCCGTGTGGTCACGATCCTGCACGAACTCGCGCACATGTGGTTCGGCGACCTCGTGACCATGGAGTGGTGGAACGACCTGTGGCTGAACGAGTCGTTCGCCGAGTGGGCGTCGACGATCGCGACGGCTGAGGCCACAGAGTGGACCAACGCCTGGACGACGTTCAACGCGATGGAGAAGAGCTGGGCCTACCGGCAGGACCAGCTGCCCTCGACGCACCCGGTCGTCGCGACTATCAACGACCTCGAAGACGTGCAGGTGAATTTCGACGGCATCACGTACGCCAAGGGCGGTTCGGTGCTGAAGCAACTCGTCGCCTGGGTCGGCGTCGACGCGTTCTTCGCTGGCGTCTCCGCGTACTTCCAGAAGCACGCGTGGGGCAACACCACACTCGCCGACCTGCTCGCCGAGCTCGAGGTGTCGAGCGACCGCGACCTCTCCGACTGGTCGGGCCTCTGGCTCGAGACCGCGGGCGTGAACACCCTGCGTCCCGAGATCGTGCTCGACGGTGACGGTACGGGCGTGATCACTTCGTTCGCCGTGCTCCAGTCGGCACCCGAAGACCACCCGACGCTCCGCCCGCACCGGCTCGCGATCGGGTTCTACAACCTCAAAGACGGCAAGCTAGTGCGCGACCGTCGCGTCGAGCTCGATATCGACGGCGAGCGCACCGAGGTCGCCGACTTCGTGGGACTGCCGCGCCCCGACCTCGTGCTGCTCAACGACGACGACCTCGCCTACGCGAAGATCCGGCTCGACGACGCCTCGCAGGGCGTGGCCCTTGCGAACCTGTCGGAGATCGAGGACCCGCTGGCGCGCGCACTCGTCTGGAGTTCGGTGTGGGATGCCACGCGCGACGCCGAGACCCGGGCGAGCGACTACCTCGCGCTCGTGCTCGGCAACATCGCGAGCGAGACGGAGTCGACCACGCTGCGGATCGTGCTCGCCAACGCGGTGCTCGCCGCGAGCGCGTACACCGCGCCCGAGCGACGCACCGAGGCACGTCGCGACCTCGCGAACGGGTTCTGGAAGCTCGCGCAGGAGGCGGCACCGGGCAGCGACGCGCAGTTCCAGTTCGTGATGAATTTCGCCGCCCTTGCCGAAGCCGGCTCGCACGTCGATGAGCTCGCCGCGCTGTACGACGGCTCGCTCGAACTCGACGGGCTCGAGATCGACACCGATCTGGGCTGGGAGCTGCTCATCGCGCTCGTCGCCTCCGGCCGAGCAGGCGATGCCGAGATCGAAGCGCGGCTCGCGAGTGACAACACGGCGACCGGGCAGCAGTCCGCCGCGCACGCGCGCGCCGCGATCCAGACGCTCGAGGGCAAGGAGCGCGCGTGGGCGTCGCTCATCGACGTCGACACCGCGTCGAACACCGTGGTGCGCGAGACCGCGGAGGGCTTCCTCAGAGTGAGCGACCCCGCCCTCCTCGAAGCGTTCGTCGAGCGGTACTTCGCGATGCTCGAGCGCATCTGGGACGAGCGCAGCTACGCCATCGCCGAGAAGCTCGTCGACGGGCTGTACCCGTCGCCGCTCGCGAACCGTGCACTCGCCGACGCGAGCCGCGCCTGGCTCGACACGCACCCCGACGTGCCGGCGCTGCGTCGCCTGGTCGTCGAGCGGCTGGCGGGCATCGACCGCGCGCTCGCCGCGCAGGAACGCGACGCGCAGTAGCCAACCCGTGGTCGAGTAGCGACGGAGGAGCGTATCGAGACCTCACCAGGTCTCGATACGGCGCTGACGCGCCTACTCGACCACCGCATCGTCGTACCCCGGTACCACGACCACCTGCCCCGAACCGTTCCCCAGGCCGATGTCGGGCGCACCCGCGATCCCTAGCGTTGAAGCATGATCACGGCAGAAGGGCTCGTCAAGCGCTATGGCGCGAAGACCGCCGTCAACGACATCAGTTTCACCGTCCGTCCGGGGCAGGTCACCGGATTCCTCGGCCCCAACGGCGCCGGCAAGTCCACCACGATGCGCATGGTCGTCGGCCTCGACCGACCGAGCGCCGGCAGCGTGGTCGTCAACGGCAAGCCGTACGCGGCCCACCGCGCCCCGTTGCATGAGGTGGGCGCGCTCCTCGACGCGAAGGCCGTGCACACCGGCCGAAGCGCGTACAACCACCTGCTCGCGATGGCGGCCACACACGGCATCGGCGCGAACCGGGTGCGCGAGGTCATCGAACTCACCGGGCTCGAATCGGTCGCGCGCAAGCGCGTCGGCGGGTTCTCCCTCGGCATGGGCCAGCGACTCGGCATCGCCGCTGCGATGCTCGGAGACCCGGCCACGCTCATCCTCGACGAGCCGGTCAACGGCCTCGACCCCGAGGGCGTGCTCTGGGTGCGCCAGTTCGTGCGCCACCTGGCATCCGAGGGTCGCACGATCTTCCTCTCCTCGCACCTCATGAGCGAGATGGCACTCACGGCCGACCACCTGATCGTGCTCGGACGCGGTGAGATCATCGCGGATGCCCCGGTCGCCGACATCATCGCGGGCGGGACCCGACCGCGTGTCCTCGTTCGTTCGCCACACGCGTCGCAGCTCGCCGACCTGCTCGCCGCACCCGAGGTCGCGGTCGTCCGCTCGGAGGCCGGCGTGCTCGAGATCACCGGCGTCGCGGCATCCGGAATCGGCGACCTCGCCGCCGAGCACGGACTCGCCATCCACGAACTCACCCCCCTCAGTGCGTCGTTGGAGGAGGCCTACATGGCGCTGACCTCCGACGCCGTCGAATACCGTACGGAGGCAGTCCGATGACCACGCTCACCCCAACGCCGGCGCACCCCTCGCAGCGCACCCGAGCGACCTCGCTGAGCTTCGCCGGTGTGCTCCGCTCCGAGTGGATCAAGCTCCGCAGCCTGCGCTCGACCGTCTGGTCGTACCTCATCGTCGTTGCGCTCTCGCTCGGCATGGCGCTGATCATGTCGCTCAGCATGGTGAGCGGCATGAGCGGTGGTGCGGATGTCTCTGGCGCGCCCGCTGGGGAGCAGCTCACGCTCATCCTCCAGTCCTCGGTGTTCGGCGTCTACTTCGGCCAACTCGTCGTCGGCGTACTCGGCGTTCTCGTCATCAGCGGCGAGTACACCACCGGCATGATCCGCTCGACGCTCACGGCCGTGCCGAAGCGGCTGCCGGCTCTGGCCGCGAAGTTCGCGGTGTTGTTCACGGCAACGTTCCTGGTCGGCGTGCTCAGCACGTTGGTCGCCTTCGTCGCCTCGTCGCTCGTCTTCGCGAGTGAGGGTGTCTCGGCGAGCCTCACCGACCCCGACGTGTACCTCACGCTGCTCGGCGGCTCGCTCTACCTCGCACTCGTCGCGGTCTTCGCGCTCGGCGTCGGCACGATGCTTCGCTCGAGCGCCGGTGGCATCGCCGCGGTGCTCGGCCTGCTGTTGCTCCTGCCGACCGTGCTGCAGATGATCCCCGCCGACTGGGCGCAGGACCTCATTCCCTACCTGCTCTCCACCGCCGGGCTCGACATGTTCTCCGGCGCGATGTCGGGTGGTGACTCGGGCGACGGGCTGAACGTGTGGCAGAACCTCCTCATCGTGCTCGGCTGGGTGGCAGCGTCCATCGCCGGCGCCACCGTGCTTCTGAAGCGACGGGACGCGTAGAGTCCAGTCCATGACGGAAGCACCGCTCTCCCCCGGCTACCCGGCTTCGGTGGCCGGGGGAGAACTTCGTCTGCCCAAGCCGCCCGGTGTGATCCGGCAGTTCTGGGCGCGGCATCCTCGCCTCGCCGACGGCCTCATCGCCGGCATCTACGGCGTCCCGACGCTCGGCACCGTCATTGTCACGGGTGCCCTCGAGGGTCTCCCCGTGTGGATCATCGTCGCGCAGTCTTCGGCGGTGGTCGCGGCGACGATCGCGCTCGTCCTGTTCCGGCGCACGCATCCATGGGTGGTCCTGGCGCTCGGCATGCTCGCGTGCCTCGCCTCTGCGCCCTCCGGCTCCATCGACACCTTGGCGATCCTCCTCGCGCTCTACGCACTCGCGGTCTACGGGTCGCCCCGCGCGGCATGGATCGGCTTCGGCCTGTCGGTCGCGGTCGGCGCGGTCGCGTCCATCGTCGCGGTCTGGCTCCGACGCGCCCTCGTAGTCGAGCCGTTCGAGTTCGACGCACTCAGCTCCTCGATCGCCTTCGCGGTGTTCATGCTC
Source organism: Actinomycetota bacterium (assembly GCA_030852935.1). Classification (GTDB taxonomy): domain Bacteria; phylum Actinomycetota; class Actinomycetes; order Actinomycetales; family Microbacteriaceae; genus Agromyces. Next base: position 12,686 of record JALYWB010000030.1, read on the forward strand.
ATCGCGACCCTCATCGGCGTGACCGTGGGCAATCGTCGCCGGTACCTCGACGCACTCATCGCACGCGCCCATGACCTCGCGCGCGAGCGCGACCAGCAGGCAGAGCTGGCCGCAGCGATCGAGCGGGCCCGCATCGCCCGCGAGATGCACGACATCGTGTCGCACGGACTCACCGTCATGATCACCCTTGCGGAGGGTTCGGCCGCGACCGCGGGTCGTGACCCCGAGCGCGCCGCCGACGCGATGCGCCACGTCGCCGACGCCGGGCGCGACGCCCTCGGGGAGATGCGACGCATGCTCGGCGTGCTCACCGGGCCTGCGGATGCCGCTGCCGACCGTTCTCCGCAGCCCGATGTCGCGGCGATCCCGGCGCTCGTCGACGGTTTCCGCGAGGCTGGACTGCCGGTGCGGCTCACGACCATGGGGCCCGCGATCACCGAACCGACGCTGCAGCTCACGGTGTACCGAGTGATCCAGGAGGGCCTCACGAACGCCCTCCGTCATGCTGCCGGTGCGCACCGGGTCGACGTTCGCGTCGAGCAGGTGGACGACGTGGTGACCGTGATCGTCGAGGATGACGCGGTGCATCCGATCTCGCAGATGACCGGTGCGGGCCGAGGTCTCGCCGGCCTTCGGGAACGGGTGGCCCTGTACGGAGGAACGCTCGAGGCCGGACCGAGGTCGGGAGTGGGCTGGCGCCTCGTCGCCACCCTGCACGGCGGACCCCAGCAGGCAGAGGCCGAGGCGACCGAGCCCGAGCGTATCGAGGGAGACGAATGAACGACCAGCCACGCGGCATCCGCGTCGCGATCGTCGACGACCAGGCACTCGTGCGCACCGGATTCCGGATGGTGCTCGAGGCCGAGGCCGACCTCGAGGTCGTCGGCGAGGCAGGCGACGGTGCCGCGGCGATCGAGCTCGCCCGATCCACCGCGATCGACGTGATGCTCATGGACGTGCGCATGCCCGGCATCGACGGCATCGCCGCCACCGCGGCCGTGACCGCCGCGGAACACGCCCCCCGGGTCATCGTGCTGACGACGTTCGACCTCGACGAGTACGCGTTCGCCGCCATTCGCGCGGGGGCCAGCGGATTCCTCTTGAAGGACGCGCGCCCGCAGGAGCTCACCGCGGCGATCCGCACCGTGCACTCGGGTGAGGCGACGCTCTCCCCTCGCGTCACTCGGCGCATGATCGAACTCTTCGCGGGCGACCTGCCGGCCGAGCCGGAAGCGAACCCGCCCGAGTCGGCACTGCTCGGCACCCTGACCCCGCGCGAAAGCGAGATCCTCCTCGCGATCGCAGAGGGCCTCAACAACGCCGAGCTCGCCGGACGCTTCTATCTGTCGGAGTCGACGGTGAAGACCCATGTCGGGCGAATCCTGCAGAAGCTCGGCGCACGCGACCGGGTGCACCTCGTGATCCTGGCGTACGAGCACGGGCTGCTCTCCGCACCGCGGCCGAACTCGCCGCCCGGATCGGCCGACGACCGTCGATAGGCTTGCTGGGCACACCGACACGGAGGGCCCATCGATGCCAGCAGCGAACCTCACCCGACTCGAGGCCGAGGCGCGCGCCGCCATCGTCAGCGCACCCGAATACGAGGTGAAGCTCGACCTCACGGGCGACGGCGAGCGTTTTCGCAGCGACACGACGGTGCGGTTCTCGGCGACGCCGGGCGCCTCGACCTTCATCGAGGCGTGCACAGAGGACATCCACGAACTGGCGCTCAACGGCCGGGCCCTCGATCCCGCTGAGGTGAGCGACGGCACCCGGATCCGGCTCGACGATCTCGCGCACGAGAACGAACTGCACGTGGTCGCCGACGCCCGCTACACGAACACCGGTGAGGGCCTGCATCGCTTCGTCGATCCCGTCGACCAGGCGGTCTACCTGTACACCGAGTTCGCGGTCGCCGAGGCGAATCGCGTCTTCGCCGTCTTCGACCAGCCCGACCTGAAGGCGTCGTTCACGTTCACTGTCACGGCACCGGCGGAGTGGCGAGTGTTGAGCAACGCGCCGACGCCCGAGCCGACGTCGGTCGCCGAGCCCGTCGACGCGGCCCCTTCGACGGGCTCAGGGAGCGCCGCGGGCTCAGGGAACGCCGCCACCTGGACGTTCGAACCCGGTCCCGTCATCTCCAGCTACATCGTCGCCATCATCGCCGGCCCGTACGCCGCGTGGCACGGCACCGCACGCAGCATCGACGGCCGCGACATCCCACTCGGGCTCTTCACCCGCGCCTCGCTCGCGCAGCACGCCGAGCCCGAGGTCATGTTCGGCTTGGTCGAGGCCGGCCTCGAGTTCTACGAGACGACGTTCGATGTGCCGTACCCGTATGGCAAGTACGACCAGATCTTCGTGCCCGAGTACAACTGGGGCGCCATGGAGAACGTCGGCGCGGTCACGTTCAACGAGTCGTACCTGTTCCGCTCCCGCGTCTCCGACGCGCGGCGCGAGCAGCGCGCCATCGTCGTGCTGCACGAGCTCTCGCATATGTGGTTCGGCAACTCGGTCACGATGAAGTGGTGGAACGACCTGTGGCTGAACGAGTCGTTCGCCACGTGGGCGTCCACCCTCGCCACCGCCGCCGTGACCGAGTTCACCGGCGTGTGGGCGACGTTCGCGAGCGATGAGAAGGCGCACGCGGCCGAGCAGGACCAGCTCCCGTCGACGCATCCGATCGTCGCCGAGATCGCGAGTCTCGCCGACGTGGAGGTGAACTTCGACGCGATCACCTACGACAAGGGCGCCTCGGTGCTGAAGCAACTCGTCGCGTGGGTCGGCCTCGACGCGTTCCAGCGCGGTGTGGGCGCATACCTCACCGCGCATTCGGGCGGCAATGCGACGCTGCGCGACCTGCTCGACGAGCTCGAGCGGGCGAGTGGACGCGACCTGACCCGTTGGTCCGAGTTGTGGCTGGAGACCGCGGGCGTGAACACGCTGCGGGCCGTCTTCGAGACGGATGCCGGTGGCACGATCACCTCCGCACATGTCGAGCAGACGGCGGCGGCATCGCATCCGACCCTCCGCCCTCATCGCCTGGCGATCGGCTGCTACTCCGTCGACGCACGAGGCGCGCTCGCACGGACCCAGCGGATCGAGTTCGACGTCGACGGCCCGACCACCGCGGTGCCCGAACTCGTCGGCCGCGCACGCCCCGACCTGCTCCTCGTGAACGACGACGACCTCACCTACGCGAAGGTGCGGCTCGACGCCGCCTCGTTCGCCACCGCGATCACGCGCCCGGCTGAGCCCGCCGACCCGGTCGCACGAGCCGTGATCCTCGGCTCGGCGTGGGATGCGGTGCGCGATGCCGAACTGCCCGCGAGTGCGTTCGTTCAACTGGTGCTCAGCGGCGTCGGCCACGAGACCCAATCGGCCTCGCGCGGTCTCGCACTCAGTCGCCTCGAGCTCGCGGTCGCCCGGTACGTCGCCGGCGAGCATCGTGAGCGCATCGCGATCGAGACGGGCGACGCGGTCTGGGCGATCGCCGAACTCGCGCCGGCCGGGTCTGATGCGCAACTGCAGTTCGTGAAGGCCTTCACCCGCCTTGCGGCGAGCCAGGCGCACGCCGACTTGCTCGGCAGCCTCCTCGACGGGTCGATCAAGCTCGACGGGCTCGAGATCGACCTCGACCTCCGTTGGGAGCTCGTGACCGCACGAGCGACGCTCGGCGCCGACTCCGACGATGAGATCTCGGCCGCCCTCGCGCTCGACGACACGGCGAAGGGTCGGCTGCTCGCCGAAACGGCGCGCGCCGCACGGCCTGACCAGACGGTGAAAGATGCCGCGTGGCACCGGGTGATGACCGACACGAGCATCTCGAACGACCTCGCTCGCGCCATCGCAGACGGATGGCGACGCACCACCGAACCTGGGCTGCTCGCTACGACGGCGGGCGAGTACTTCTCGAGGCTGCAGTACACCTGGGCGACCCGAAGCTTCACCATGGCCTCGCTCGTCGTCTCGCGGCTCTTCCCCGCACCGCTCGTCGATGCAGAGCTCGCCGCGATGGCGCGCGACTGGCTGGCCGCGAATCCCGAGCCCGCGCCGCTGCACCGACTCGTGTCGGAACAACTCGATGAGCTCGAGCGGGCGCTGGCGGCGCGGACCCGCGATGCCAGCGAGCTCTCGGGCGGGGCTCAGTAGACTTTCACACCATGCCGGCAGCAGCAGAACCCGAGGTGCCCCCGATCGAGGACACGCCGCTCAGCGGTGATTTCTGGGCGGGCATCGCCCAGTTCTGGGCCGACAACTGGGGTCTCATCGTCGGCAAGCTCTTCGCGGTCGTCGTCATCGTCGCGATCGCGTTCCTCATCCGCTGGATCCTGCACTTCGTCATCGACCGGGTCGTGACGCGCATCGTCACGGGCGTGAAGCGCAAGCAGGACGTGACCGACACGCAGGCGCTGCAGGCGTCGCCGCTCGCAGCGGTGCGGCTCGTGCAACGCACGCGCACGCTCGGCACCCTGATGCGGAACGTCGTGAACGTGACGCTCTTCATCGTCGTCACGCTCATGATCATCGGGGTGGTCGACCCCGGCATCCTCGGTTCGTTCGCGCTCCTGTCTGCCGCGATCGGCGCGGGACTTGGCTTCGGCGCGCAGAACATCGTGAAAGACGTGCTGAACGGCCTCTTCATGGTCGTGGAAGACCAGCTGGGCGTCGGCGACGTGGTCGACCTCGGCCCGGCGACCGGCATCGTCGAGGAGGTGCAGATCCGCATCACCAAGGTGCGTGACGTGAACGGCACCCTCTGGTTCGTGCGCAATGGCGAGATCCTGCGCGTCGGCAACATGTCACAGGGCTGGTCGCGCGTCATCCTCGACCTCGCCGTGCCGTACGACGCCGACATCGACGCCGTCGAGGCCGAACTGCTCCGCACCGCGGTCGAGCTCTCGCAGACGGGCAAGTGGCGCTCACGCGTGCTCGAGAAGCCAGAAGTGTGGGGACTCGAGTCCATCTCGGCCGAGGCGATGGTCATTCGCGTGGTCATGAAGGTGCGCACGTCGGCCAAGGACGACATCGCCCGTGAACTCCGGATGCGCCTGAAGCGCTCCCTCGACGAGATGGGCGTGAAGGTTCCGAGCCTCAACAGCGTGGTGCTCACGGGATTCGACGCCGCAACGAGGGTCAAGGGGGCGAGGCCTCCGAAAACGGCACCAAGCACGGTGGTGGCGGAGGGCCTCGGCGCAGCCGGCGGCGCACGGGCGAAGCTGCCGAAGGCACCGCGCGCACCCAAGCGACCGAAGCCGACCCAACCGCCGAGCTCGTCGCACCCGGAGGGCGAATCGTGACAGACCTCAACACCAGCTTCTACGAGTCCGTCGGCGGCTACCCCACGTTCGAGCGACTCGTCGCCGAGTTCTACCGGGGCGTCGCTGAAGATCCCGTGCTGAAGCCCATGTATCCCGAGGAGGACCTCGGCCCGGCTGCCGAGCGACTGACCCTGTTCCTCGTGCAGTACTGGGGAGGCCCGACCACCTACAGCGAACGGCGTGGTCATCCCCGCCTGCGCCTTCGGCATCAGCCGTTCAAGGTGAATCCCGAGGCACGCGATCGCTGGCTTGCGCATATGCGCCGAGCGATCGATACGCTCGACCTGCCCCCGCTCGCCGAAGAGACGCTCTGGGATTACCTGCAGCGCGCCGCCGTCGCGATGGTCAACACGTTCGACGACTGAACGGCACGATCCCGTTCGACCCGCACCACACCCGAGACGAAGGAGTCCCCGTGGCCGCCTCCCCCGCATCCCGCACCGAACCCGACGCGATCATCATCGGCGCGGGCCTGTCGGGCCTCGTGGCCGCCGCCGAACTCGTCGACGCCGGCAAGCGCGTCGTCATCGTCGACCAGGAGCCCGAGGCCAACCTCGGGGCTCAGGCATGGTGGTCGTTCGGCGGCCTGTTCCTCATCGACTCGCCCGAGCAACGACGACTCGGCGTCCGCGACTCGCTCGAGCTGGCGAAACAGGACTGGGCCGGCACCGCGGGCTTCGACCGCGACGAAGACGAGTGGGCGCGGCGCTGGGCCGATGCGTACCTCGAGTTCGCCGCGGGCGAGAAGCGCGCGTGGCTGCACGAGAAGGGCCTGCGGTTCTTCCCCATCGTGGGTTGGGCCGAGCGGGGCGGCTACAACGCGATCGGGCACGGCAACTCGGTGCCGCGGTTCCACATCACCTGGGGAACGGGCCCCGGGGTGCTCGCACCGTTCATCGCGCGCACGCAGGCCGGGGCGGCGGCGGGGCTCGTCGAATTCCGCCACCGGCACCGCGTCGACGAGCTCATCGTCGAGGCGGGCGCCGTCACCGGCATCCGCGGCGCTGTGCTGGCTCCGGATGCCGCGGGGCGGGGCGAGCCCACGAACCGTGATGTGGTCGGCGACTTCGAGCTGCG
>JALYWB010000033.1 GCA_030852935.1 Actinomycetota bacterium
CGGCGAACGCGACCACCGCGATCAGCGCATACGCCGCGCCCCGCCACCTGTCGAGCGCGACACCGAACGACCCGGTCGTCACGCCGTGGGCCGCCGCGGCACGACGGGCGCGCGTGAATCCCGACCCGGCGAAGCCGCGCAGGGTCCGGGCAGGGCGCCACGGGCCTGCGAACCACGCGATCACGGCCACCAACACGCCGAGCACCAGGAGCGCCAGAGTCGTCGAGAGCATGAGCTCGACGAGGCCGTCGTAGAGCGAGGCCGCGGCATCCGCGGGCATGATCGACGGGCTGACGCTGCCGAGGAAGAACGCTCGGCCGATGCCCACCCCTGCGGCGAGGATCGCCATGGAGAGCGCGAACCCGCCGGCCGTCCACACAAGCGCCGCCGCCCGTCTCCGGGCGACCAGCACTCCGCCCACGAGGAATGCGAGCGTCAACCAGGGCAGCCACGTGCCGACCGCGACCGCCAGCGTGTACACCGTCTGCACCAGCACGAACGAGTCGTTCTGGGCGATGACGATGCTCCGCTCGATCACCGGGATGGCCGACGCGAACCCCACGCCCTGCGCTTCGAGCCGATCCTTGACCGCCTCGATCACGGGGCCGAGCTGCACGGCGATGCTGCCGTCACCGCCGATGGCGAGGGCGGCACCGGGGTCGCCCTGCACGGCCGCCACGAACTGGCGATGGCTCACGCGCAGTGCGGTCGCCCACACGTCGGCGAACGCCGGCGACTCGACCACGCGATCGACCACCCCCGAGACGAGCGACTGGAGGCCCTGGGTCGCCGGCGCTTCGAGCAGTCCCAGCGCGTCCTGCGCGCGCGGGGGCAGGTCGAGCTGCGCCAGGCCGTCGAACAGGTCGGATGTCAGCGTCGGGATGTCGACCTGCTCCTCGATGGCTGCGGTCACCTGGTCGCCGATGTAGTCCTGCACCTCGGGGTCGCTCGCGAGGGGCGCGAACGTGGCCACGAACCGGTCGGTGTCGACCAGCTGCAGCCGTGCCCACGCGCTGATGGTGGCCACTGGCGCCAGCAGTAGCCCGACGACCACGAGCACCACTGCGACGGCCGTGCGGCCCCAGCGCCGTCGTTCACGTCGCGGGCCATCGGATGCCGCGGCATCCGTCGAGGCCACGGCCTCGCCCTGGGCGCGCAGCACTGCGTTCTCGGCCTCGAGTTGCGCGATGCGCGCCTCGAGTTCGCCGTTCGTTCCAGGCATGTTCTCCCCCTCTGGGTCGAACCCTAGCGTCGGGACCGTCGGCAGTGCATCACCTTCAATGGATGATCGACTTCAGCACGATCATCGCGATACCGAACGCGGCGGTGCCGAGCGAGCCGGCCACCCTGATCGGCCACGGGGCGTGACGGCGTGAGAATGCGATCCAGCCCAGAACTGCGAGGACCACCACCCCGGCCCAGAGCGCCGCCCAGATCGCGTACGCATCAGGGATCGCGCGGGTGGCGCCGAGCAGCAGGATGAACGACGGGATGAGCGCAGAGGCGAGCAGCCCGAGCGACCGCCGGAAGGAGCGGCGGAACGCCTCGCGGAGGCCCACCTGGTGCGTGTCGTCGAGTCCGTGGCGGGCCACGGTGCCCGCGTAGACATGCGCGGCCCAGAACACGATCACGGTGCCGACGACCGTCCAGAACAGGCGCCACGCGCTCTCGCCGTGACCGCCGACCGCGACGATGATGCCCGAGATGAGGATGACGCCGTACACCGACTCCTCGGTGACGAACGTCGTGCGCACGAGCTCGCTCGCGAACTTCGGCTGCGAGCGTGGCGACGGCGTTCTGCCGCCACGGCCCGGCGCGGCATCCGGTGTCGGCTCACTCATGGATTCACTTTCTCACGCCCACCCGCGAGACGGAACGGAGGGAGCCCCGCAGGCGACGGCCTGCGGGGCTCCGAACGCCTGCGCTCGACTACAGCGCGGCGTACACCTCACGAAGCAGGCTCGCCGTCTCGGACGGAGTCTTTCCGACCTTCACGCCGGCGGCCTCGAGCGCTTCCTTCTTCGCCTGAGCCGTACCGGCCGAGCCGGAGACGATGGCGCCCGCGTGGCCCATGGTCTTGCCTTCGGGAGCAGTGAAGCCCGCGACGTAGCCGACGACTGGCTTCGTGACATTGGCCTTGATGAAGTCGGCCGCGCGCTCCTCGGCGTCGCCGCCGATCTCGCCGATCATGACGATCGCCTTGGTCTCGGGGTCCGCCTCGAAGGCGGCGAGCGCGTCGATGTGGGTCGTGCCGATGATCGGGTCGCCGCCGATGCCGATCGCGGTCGAGAACCCGAGGTCGCGCAGCTCGTACATCATCTGGTACGTGAGGGTGCCCGACTTCGAGACGAGGCCGATCGGGCCCTTGCCGGTGATGTTCGCCGGCGTGATGCCGACGAGCGACTCTCCGGGGCTGATGATGCCGGGGCAGTTCGGACCGATGATGCGGGTCTTCTCGCCCTTCTCCTTGGCGTACGACCAGAACTCCGCGGAGTCCTGCACGGGCACGCCCTCCGTGATGATCACGAGCAGGGGGATCTCCGCGTCGATGGCCTCGACCACGGCGTCCTTCGTGTACGCCGGGGGGACGAAGACGATGGAGACATCCGCCCCGGTCTGCTCGATCGCCTCGGCGACCGTGGCGAACACCGGCAACTCGACGGCGTTGCCGTTGCTGTCGGTGTGCAGCACGGTGGTGCCGGCCTTGCGGGCGTTCACGCCGCCCACGACCTGGGTGCCCGCAGCGAGCATGCGGGCCGTGTGCTTGGAGCCCTCGCCGCCGGTGATGCCCTGGACGATGACCTTGTTGTCCTTGTTCAGAAAGATGGTCACGGTTTCGAATCCTTCTCTATGCGGCGTTCGCCAGCTCGGCAGCCTTGTCGGCGCCCTGGTCCATGTTCTCGGCTAGGGTCACGAGCGGGTGCGCGGCCTCCTCGAGGATGCGGCGGCCCTCGTCGACCTTGTTGCCGTCGAGTCGTACGACGAGGGGCTTGTTCGCTTCCTTGCCGAGCTCGGCGAGCGCGCCGACGATGCCCTTCGCGACCTCGTCGCACGCGGTGATGCCGCCGAAGACGTTGACGAAGACCGATTCGACCTGCGGATCGCCGAGGATGATCGAGAGGCCGTTGGCCATCACCTCGGCGGACGCACCGCCGCCGATGTCGAGGAAGTTGGCGGGCTTCACCCCGCCATGGTTCTCGCCGGCGTACGCGACGACGTCGAGCGTCGACATGACGAGCCCCGCTCCGTTGCCGATGATGCCGACGGCGCCGTCGAGCTTCACGTAGTTGAGGTCGAGTTCCTTGGCCTTCTGCTCGAGCGGGTCGGCCGCGGACTTGTCTTCGAGCAGGGCGTGGCCGGCGTGACGGAACTGGGCGTTCTCGTCGAGCGTGACCTTGCCATCGAGGGCGATGACCTCGCCGTCTTCCGAGAGGATGAGCGGGTTGACCTCGACGAGGGTCGCATCCTCCTTGTCGTAGACCTCGTAGAGCTTCACGAACACGTCGGCGACCTTGTCGACGAGCTCCGCCGGGAAGTTCGCGGCAGCCGCGATCTCGCGTGCCTTCTCAACCGTGATGCCCGCGATCGGGTCGACTTCGACACGTGCGAGCGCCTCGGGCTTCTCGACGGCGAGCACCTCGATCTCCATGCCTCCCTCGACGCTCGTGAGCGACAGGTAGGAGCGGTTGGCACGGTCGAGCAGTACCGAGAAGTAGAACTCCTGCGCGATGCGGGCGCCACCCGCGACCATGACGCGCTTCACGACGTGGCCCTTGATGTCGAGCCCGAGGATGGCCTTCGCGGCCTCCTCAGCCTCATCGGGCGTCTTCGCGACCTTGACGCCGCCGGCCTTGCCCCGGCCGCCGGTCTTCACCTGGGCCTTCACCACGACGACACCACCGAGCTTCTCGGCTGCCGCGCGCACCTCCTCGGGAGTGTCGGCGACGATGCCGGGGAGCACCGGCACCCCGTACTTCTCGAACAGGTCTCTGGCCTGGTACTCGTAAAGATCCACGCTCTACTTCCAATCGATCCGCACGCGCGATCGCGCACAGGGGCTGATGGGTGTGGCTCGGCCGAAATGTCTCGAGATCGAGAGACGCGGAGCCGTCGACCATCGTACTCCTCCACGAGAGGGCGTCCGAATCGCACCCCCGGCCTGGCCCGTGGGCCCGTACGACCCTTCTCCGGTCATACGTGGTTTCGGAACAGTCGTCGCACGACAGACGGGTCGTACGACCGTCTTGGCGTGGGTGGTGGGAGACTGGCCGGGTGACGAACTCCGCGGAGCCGATCCATCGCGCAGACCCGCACGAGATTGCCGTCCACGCCAAGCTCAACTGGCTCCGTGCCGGAGTGCTCGGCTCCAACGACGGCATCGTCTCGGTTGCGGCGCTGGTCGTCGGCGTTGCGGCTGCGACGACGGATGCCGCGGCGATACTCGTCGCGGGCGTGGCATCCGTCATCGCCGGAGCGATCTCGATGGGCCTCGGAGAATACGTCTCGGTCTCGAGCCAGCGCGACACCGAGCGGGCGCTCATCGCGAAGGAGCAGTGGGAGCTCGAGACGATGCCGCAGCAGGAGCTCGACGAGCTCGCGGGCCTCTACCGTGCGAAGGGGCTCTCGGCCGACACGGCCGAGCTCGTCGCCCGCGAGCTCACCCAGCACGACGCGCTCGCGGCCCATCTCGAGGTGGAGTTGCGCATCTCGCAGGATGACGTGGTGAACCCGTGGCACGCCGCCGGGGCATCCGCGCTCTCATTCCTCGTCGGTGCGGTGCTGCCGATGCTCGCCATCCTGCTCCCGCCGCCCGAGTGGCGGGTGCAGACGACGTTCGTCGCGGTGATCGTCGCCCTGGCGATCACCGGCTGGCTGAGCGCGTGGATCGGCGGCAGCCCACGACTTCGCGCCATCCTCAGAGTCACGATCGGCGGTGCGCTCGCGCTGGCCGTGACGTGGACGATCGGCGCCCTGCTCGGCGTCGCGGTGTAGCGATGGCCGATGCAGCGGAGGCGCGGGTCGGCATCTCCGGCTGGTTGTACCCGCCGTGGCGCGGCGTCTTCTACCCGAAGGGAGTGCGCCAAGCTGATGAGCTCGAGTACGCGTCGCGGCATGTCACCTCGATCGAGGTCAACGGCTCGTTCTACTCGCTGCAGCGGCCGGCCAGCTGGGTGAAGTGGCGTGACACGGTTCCGGGCGACTTCGTGTTCGCGGTGAAGGGGCCGCGGTTCGTCACGCACATCAAGCGGCTCGGTGACGTGGATGCGCCGCTCGCCAACTTCTTCGCGTCGGGCGTGCTCACCCTCGGGGCGAAGCTCGGCCCGGTGCTCTGGCAGCTCCCACCCAACCTCGCGTTCGACGAGGTGCTGCTCGACACGTTCCTCGCCAGGTTGCCGCGCACGCACGGCGAGGCGGCGGCACTCGCGCGGCACCGGGATCGGCGGATGGCGGGTCGCACCGCGTACGCGCTCGGAGTGCCGGCCGATCGCATCATCCGCCATGCCGTCGAGGTGCGGCATCCGAGCTTCGAGACGGACGCGTGGCGGTCGGTGCTCGAGCGGCACGGCGTGGCATCCGTCATTGCAGACACCGCAGGCAGGTACCCGCGCATCGACTGGGTCACCGCCGACTTCGCCTACGCACGCCTGCATGCCGAGGAGGAGCTGTACACGTCGGGTTACGACGAACCGTCGCTCGACCGCTGGGAGACCTGGGTACGGGGGCACCTCGAGGCGGGCCGCGACACCTTCGTGTACTTCGACAACGATGTGAAGGTGCGGGCGCCGTTCGACGCGATGGCGCTCATCGCGCGCCTTCCGCACCCCGCGTGATGTTCGCGGCGACGTCACCCGGCGCCATTCACGCGGGCATCCCGGTGTTACAGCGGAATCCCTGGATTCGGGATTCCGCCGCGACAACGGGATTCCTGCAGCAGGTCGCCGCGGCGCTACAGCTTCTCGATGGGCGCGATCTTGATCAGGAGCTTCTTGGCACCGGACGCGTCGAAGTTCACGTGCGCGACCCGCTTGGTGCCCTCGCC
>JALYWB010000049.1 GCA_030852935.1 Actinomycetota bacterium
CACCGGCACCGGCCGCTCCTGCCGCAGCATCTGCGGCCCCCGCAGCACCGGCGCCCGCCGCCCCGGCTGCTCCTGCGCCGGCCGAAGCTCCGGCTCCTGCGGCCGCTGCCCCGTCGGGCGCACATGCCGGCCCCAGCGGTTACGTCACGCCCATCGTGCGCAAGCTCGCCAACGAACAGGGCGTCGACCTTGCCGGCGTGACGGGCACCGGAGTGGGCGGCCGCATCCGCAAGCAAGACGTCATCTCGGCCCAAGCGGCGCCGGCAACGCCTGAGGCTGCAGCCGCTCCGGCGCGCACGCCGCTCGAGACCTCTCCGCTCCGTGGCACGACCGTTCCGATGACACGCCTGCGCAAGGTGGTCGCCGAGCGCGCCGTCGTCTCGATGACCTCGACCGCCCAGCTCACCACCGTCGTCGAGGTCGACGTCACTCGGGTCGCGAAGCTGCGCGACCGGGTCAAGGGCGCATTCCTCGAGAAGACCGGCAACAAGCTCTCGTTCCTTCCGTTCTTCGCGCTTGCCGCGGCCGAAGCGCTTCGCGCGTACCCGATCGTCAATGCGACGGTCGACGGGGACAGCATCGTGTACCCGGCGAGCGAGAACATGAGCATCGCGGTCGACACCGAGCGCGGACTGCTGACGCCGGTCATCCGCGACGCGAGCGAGCTCGACATCGCGGGACTCGCAGCCCAGATCGCCGACCTGGCCGCGCGCACCCGCAACAACCAGCTGAAGCCCGACGAGCTCTCTGGTGGCACGTTCACGCTGACCAACACGGGGTCGCGTGGCGCGCTCTTCGACACGCCGGTCGTCTTCCTTCCGCAGTCGGCGATCCTCGGCACGGGCATCGTCGTGAAGCGACCCGTCGTGGTGAGCCAGGACGGCTCCGATGCGATCGCCGTGCGGTCGATGGTCTATCTCGCGCTCTCATACGATCACCGCATCATCGATGGTGCCGACGCGGCCCGCTTCCTGACCGCGGTCAAGGAGCGCCTCGAGGAGGGCGATTTCGAGTCGGAGCTCGGCATCTAGTCGAAGATCTCGCGCAATCGCCAACCGGCCTCGCCCCTCACCACGAGGAGCGAGGCCGGTTCGCGTGCGGGTGAGGCTCGCATCACTGCGGCGAGGACGGCGTCGCCCATCTCGGAGCTGACGTGCAGCGTCTCGAGGTCGAATCCGACATCGGGACCGGAGGCACCGTCACGAGCGGCGAGCATCGCTGCCCGATCCTGTGCCTCGATCGCCGAGGCCGGCTGCAGCACCTCGTCGAGGCATCCGAGATCGAGGGTTTCGAAGCAGTTCGCGCGCCGCTCGAGCAACCATCGGGTCGCCGCCACCGGATCGTCACCGGCCGCCCCGCCCCCGTCCGGTTCATCCTGGCGCGGCGCCTCGTCGGCTGGGTTCACCTCACCGTCACCATCGCCGCCGCTGGAATCCGTCATAGGGGCGGTCGATGCGGAATCTGCACCGTTCGTGCCCATCGTCGATGCAGAGTCGGTCGTCTGCCATCGGTCACGCTGCGCCGTCTGAGGTGCATCGGTCGCGGTCGCGGGCGGCACGAGCGTGAGCATGAGCACCAGTGCTCCCCCGCCGACGAGGCCGCCGACGGTGAGCGCACGCCGTCTGGCCCGCATCGCCGAGGCCACGCGCGCGCGAATGCCCGCGCCGGGAACCGCATCGAGTGTCGTCGCGACCCGGGCACTGAAATCGTCGGGCAACTGCGAGAGGCCGAGGAGCCCACGGATGCCCCTTCTCCGCTCCGCCCGCGAGCTTGCGTCGTGGGTGCCGTCGTCATTCGGCGCCTCGCCGGTCGTCATCGCGGCGGGAGAGCCGATTCGTGCCGGCAGCCGCGCAGCCCGAATCCGCACGTCGACACCCGCGATCGCCTCGGGCGCCGCCGTCGCGAACAGCCGTCGTTCGAGCTCGGCTTCGCACCGTTCGAACGGGCGAGCATCGAGGCGCCCACGGACGAGGTCGACGGCAGCATCGAGTGCACCGACCGGACGTACTGCGGCGGCCACGTCTTCGACGAGTTCGGCGAGAGCGGTATGGCCCGACCGGATCAGGGCTGCTCGCTCAGCCGACCGATCATGCCCGGGAATGCGGCGCAGTGCGCCGAGGCCGATGAGCCTCGGGCGCCCGGCATCGTCGAGGATGACGTCGGACGAGGCGAGCCTCGTGTGCACGAACCCCCGATCGGCGAGGTCGGAGACCGCCACCGTGATCGGGGCGAGGATGGTGACGGCTTCGCCGGCGCTCAGTGTGCGCTCCGTCAGCAGGCGAGAGACGGCGACGCCACCGATCCGCTCGACGGCGAGGCAGCACCGGCCGTCGTCGAGGGAGGCGACGTCGTAGAGCGCAGGCAGCGTTCCATCGGCATCCGTCGACATCGCCTCGATCTCGAGGGCAACGGACTCGCTCGGGGCCTCAGCCGGGTAGACCCGCACCACCACGAGCGGCGGTGCTGGCGGGGCGAGGGTCGCGTCGAGTGCGGCGCCATCGACCGGGGGCGGCGCGAACGCAGGCGCGACAACGGTGGCGGGCGGGTCGCCCCGCTCGGCAGTGGCCAGATAGACGTCGGCGCGTTCGCCACTCGCGATCCGCCGAAGCAGCCGGTACCCGACGAGGCCGCCCTCGAGTGCCGGGGCCATCGTGCTGCTCGCCGGACCCGCGTCGTTCGAAGGCTCCGCCCGATGGCGACGACGACGGCTGGGATCGCGGCTCATGCATCGATCCTCACCCGGGTCGGGATGGCGACATCCACGAATGAACGCCTCGGGTGTGCCGATCGGCGACCCGGAGCATGTCGAGGACGAGTCGCGGGGCCGGCTCGGCCGCTGCATCGACGACGCCATGCGGCATCCGTTCGCGCACCTAGACTGTTCGTCATGCTCGACTTCGTCGTCGCGGGGCTAAGCGCCAACTCCGTGCCGTACATCGAGGGTCTCGACCTTCAGCGCGCCGTCCATCGCGCGGTCGTCAGGGGCGAACGCCCCGACACCGTCATCCTCCTGGAACACCCCTCCGTCTACACCGCCGGCAAGCGAACGGCTCCCGAGGAACGACCGACCGACGGCACTCCCGTCATCGACGTCGACCGCGGTGGCAAGATCACCTGGCACGGCCCGGGCCAGCTCGTCGGCTATCCCATCCTCCGGCTCTCGGAACCGGTCGACGTGGTGGCCTACGTACGAAGGCTCGAGGGCATCCTCATCGCCGTGCTCGCCGAACTCGGCGTCGAAGGCCGCCGGGTCGACGGCCGCTCCGGCGTGTGGGTCGGCCCACCCGCCCGCGAGAACAAGATCGCCGCAATCGGCATCCGGGTCGCCGACGGCGTCACGATGCACGGCTTCGCACTGAACTGCAGCAACTCGCTCGATCCGTACGAGAAGATCGTCGCGTGCGGCATCCGCGATGCCGGCATCACGACCATCAGTCGTGAACTCGGCTACGACGTGACGCCCGACGAGCTCGTTGAGCTCGTCACACGGCACTTCCTCGATGAGGCGGCGGTCGCGGCATGAGTACCGCACCAGAGGGGCGCCGGATGCTGCGCCTCGAGGTTCGCAACGCCCAGACGCCGATCGAGCGAAAGCCCGAGTGGATCAAGACGCGCGCGAAGATGGGCCCCGAGTACCGTCAGCTCCAGGCTCTCGTGAAGAGCGAGGACCTCCACACCGTGTGCCAGGAAGCCGGATGCCCGAACATCTACGAGTGCTGGGAGGATCGCGAGGCGACCTTCCTCATCGGCGGGTCGCAGTGCACTCGTCGATGCGACTTTTGCCAGATCGACACGGGCAAGCCCGCCGACTACGACGTCGATGAGCCGAGGCGGGTGGCGGAGTCGGTCGTGCGGATGCAGCTGCGCTACTCCACGGTCACCGGCGTGGCGCGCGACGACCTCCTCGACGAGGGAGCATGGCTCTACGCGGAGACCATCCGCGAGATCCACCGACAGTCGCCGGGCACGGGTGTCGAGATCCTGGTTCCCGACTTCTCGGGCAACCGGATGCACCTCGCCGAGGTCTTCTCGGCGCAGCCCGAGGTGTTCGCCCACAACGTCGAGACGGTGCCGCGCATCTTCAAGCGCATCCGCCCGGCGTTCCGGTACGAACGCTCGCTCGACGTGATCTCGCAGGGCCGCGCTGCCGGGCTGATCACGAAGTCGAACCTGATCCTCGGCATGGGCGAGGAACGTGGAGAGGTCTCGCAGGCGCTCAACGACCTGCACGACGCCGGCACCGACATCATCACGATCACGCAGTACCTGCGCCCGAGCCCGAGGCACCTCCCGGTCGCCCGCTGGGTGCGCCCCGAGGAGTTCATCGAGATCAAGGATGAGGCTGAGGCGATCGGATTCCTCGGCGTGCTCGCCGGCCCGCTCGTGCGCTCGTCGTACCGCGCAGGTCGTCTCTGGGCGCAGTCGATGCACGCGAAGGGAAAGCCACTGCCCGACTCGCTCGCCCACCTCGCCGACGCATCGCTGGGGTTCGCGCAGGCGGTTGGCTGAGACATCCGATCCCGCCTCCGCCCACGGGAGCCCGGGCATCGAGAGCGGGTCGGATGCGGCATCCGCACGCCGGTATCCTTATGTGCATGGCACGCACCAAGGAGAAGTCATCTGCGCCCAAAGAGCCGGGTCGCATGAAGCAGATGTGGCAGGTCTTCCAGATGACCCGCCGCTACGACTCGAACTCCCAGTGGCTCATGCTGCTCGGCTTCCTCGCCCCCGTACTGGTGGGCCTCGGGGTCGCGCTGTGGCTCGGTGAGGGCAATGGCTTCACGATCGCGCTCTGGGTCGTCGCGGGCGTGCTGGCGGGCATCCTGCTGGCGCTCGTCATCCTCGGTCGCCGAGCCGAGCGTGCCGCCTACTCCCAGATCGAGGGGCAGCCGGGCGCTGTGGGCGCCGTGCTCCGCAGTGGTCTCCGCGGTGGTTGGGTCGGCAACGAGATGCCGATCGCGGTGAACGGCAAGACCCAGGACGCGGTCTACCGCGCCGTCGGTCGCGGCGGCGTCGCGCTGATCAGCGAGGGCCCGGTCACTCGTACCCAGCGCATGCTCGACGACGAGAAGCGCAAGGTCACCCGGGTGCTGCCGAACGTGCCGATCACACTCATCGCCGTCGGCCACGACGAGGGTTCGATCGAGCTTCACCGACTGCCCGCCACCCTTCGCAAGACGAAGCGCACGCTGACCAAGCCAGAGGTGCTCGCGGTCTCGAACCGCCTGAACTCGCTGCAGACGGCGTTGCCGATTCCCAAGGGCATCGACCCGATGAAGGCACGGCCCCAGCGCGGCAAAATGCGCTGAGCCGGCTCGGCCGTTCAGGCCCGGATCAACACGGTGCCGGCGACCTTGTCGTGGAAGCCTCGCTGGTCGGCGTCCCAGATCAACGCTGGGATCACGACGATGAGCAGCGCCGTTCGCACGATCGGACGCCAGAGACCGATCCACCCGCCCGACATCGGTACGACGCGAAGGCCGGTGAGCCGATGCCCGATACTCCCGCCGATGGTCGGGATGAAGAGCACCTGCATGACGGCGAAGATCACGAGGGTGAGCCACGAGTGCAGCACGGAGCTGTAGGTCGCGAACAGCAGCGCGATGACGGTGGCTGCGAGCCAATCGATCACGAGCGCTGCGATGCGTCGGCCGACCCTCGCGATGGAGTTCGCGCCGGTCGCGGGCAGACCCAGACGCTCCCCCGGCCAGCGGTTCGGACGACTTTCACCGGTGCTGGAGGGTCTCGCGTCGGGCATCCGTCGAGTCTACCGATCGACGACCGCGTAACATGGCCGAAACATCTGCGTCATGGTCGGGAAACCGCGACTCGATAGCGTCGCCTTCGGCTGTGCACCCGTCCGGTCCCCCCACCCCGCCCCCTTGGAGATTCCGTCACATGTTCAGTGATTCGTCTGAAGTGCTCAAGTTCATCAAGGAGACGGATGTCAAGTTTCTCGACATCCGCTTCACTGATCTCCCGGGTGTGCAACAGCATTTCAACATCCCGGCCGCCACCGTCGACGAGGACTTCTTCACGGTCGGCCAGCTGTTCGACGGTTCCTCCATTCGCGGTTTCGCCTCGATCCACGAGTCCGACATGCAGCTGATTCCAGATGTCTCCACGGCGTACGTCGACCCGTTCCGTGCCGAGCGCACGCTCATCATGGTCTTCGACATCTTCAATCCGCGCAACGGCGAGGTCTATGGCAAGGACCCACGCCAGGTGGCGAAGAAGGCCGAGAAGTACCTCGCGTCCACAGGCATCGCCGACACCGCGTTCTTCGCACCCGAGGCGGAGTTCTACATCTTCGACGATGTTCGGTACGAGGTGAAGCAGAACGCGAGCTTCTACGCGGTCGACTCGAGCGAGGGCGCGTGGAACTCCGGCCGCGAGGAGGCGGGCGGCAACCTCGCAAACAAGACCCCGTTCAAGGGCGGCTACTTCCCGGTCTCCCCGGTCGACCAGCACGCCGACCTTCGCGATGACATCGTGCTGAAGCTCGTCGACGCGGGCCTCGAAGTCGAGCGCAGCCACCACGAGGTCGGCACGGCCGGGCAGGGCGAGATCAACTACAAGTTCGACACGATGGTGCACGCCGCCGACGACATCCTCAAGTTCAAGTACATCGTCAAGAACACCGCAGAGCAGTGGGGCAAGACCGCGACGTTCATGCCGAAGCCCCTCTTCGGTGACAACGGCTCGGGCATGCACACGCACCAGTCGCTGTGGAACGAGGGCACGCCGTTGTTCTACGACGAGGCCGGCTACGGCGGTCTCAGCGACCTCGCGCGCTGGTACATCGGCGGCATCCTGAAGCACGCGCCCGCCATCCTCGCATTCACGAACCCGACCGTGAACTCGTATCACCGACTGGTGCCGGGCTTCGAAGCGCCCGTGAACCTCGTGTACTCGGCCGGCAACCGCTCCGCGGCGATCCGCATCCCGATCACCGGCACGAACCCGAAGGCCAAGCGCATCGAATTCCGCGCTCCGGATGCCTCCGGCAACCCGTATCTCGCGTTCGCCGCGCAGCTCATGGCCGGCATCGATGGCATCAGGAACCGCATCGAGCCGCACGAGCCGGTGGACAAGGACCTCTACGAATTGCCGGCCGAAGAGGCCAAGTCGATCCCCCAGGTCCCTGGCACGCTCGCTGCGGTGCTCGACGCGCTCGAGGCCGACCACGACTTCCTCCTCGAGGGCGGCGTGTTCACCAAGGAGCTCATCGAGACCTGGATCGACTACAAGCGCGAGAAGGAGCTGAAGCCCCTCGCTCAGCGCCCGCACCCGTTCGAGTTCGAGCTCTATTACGGCGTCTGATTCCTTCGGTTCCCTCGAACGTGGGCCCGCATCGCGAGAGCGGCGCGGGCGCACGTTCGCGTCGGGCTGCGGTTCGGGCGGCTCGGCGTGATCAGCCGACGGTTGGCTCCCGACGTGGCGGCAGGCCGTAGAACCCGCGCTCGAAGACCGCCCGCGCGCGACGCGTGAGCTGCAGGTAGTCGTGCTCGAGCTGTGTCGCCGAGCCCGGCGGGTAGCCCATGATGCGGGCGACGCCCTCGAGCTGGGAGCGCTCGACGGGCAGCACATCGGTGGTGCGGTCGAGCCAGAGCGTGAGCGCCGAACGGGCCCGCGACGCGAGCATCCACGCTGCCCTCAGCACCTCTGCATCGGATGCGGGAATGAGGTGGTGCTCGACGGCGCTCGCCAACGCGTCGAGCGTCGATGTGGTGCGCAGAGCCGGGATCTCGGCGGCGTGCTGCAACTGCACCAGCTGCACGTACCACTCGACATCCGAGAGCGAGCCGCGGCCGAGCTTCAGATGCCTCGTAGGGTCGGCACCCTGCGGAAGCCGCTCGTTCTCGACACGGGCTTTGATGCGCTTCACCTCGCGCACGTCCTGCTCCGAGATGGCCGCGGGATAGCGCACCGAGTCCGCCAGCTCGGTGAAGTCGCGGATCAGCGCCGCGTCGCCGGCGACGCCACGTGCACGCAGCAACGCCTGCGCCTCCCAAGTGAGCGACCATCGCGCGTAGTACGCGCGATACGCGTCGAGCGAACGGGCGATCACGCCGTTGCGCCCCTCAGGCCGAAGGTCGGCGTCGAGGTCGAACGGGAGGCGGGCGTCTTCGCTGAGGCGCACGAGCTCGGCGACGATCCGAAGCGCGCGCGAGTGCGCGGCGTCGGGCGCTGCGGTCGCTGCGGGCGCCTCAGTACCGCCTGCCGGCCGGTAGACATACACGATGTCGGCGTCGGAGCCGATGCCGAGTTCGCGTCCGCCGAAGCGGCCCATGCCGATCACCGCGAACTCGATCCCGTCTGGCTCGCCGCCCCTGATCGCCTCGACGATGGCGGCGATATGGCTCTCGGTCACGTCGGTGAGTCCGCGGCCGAGTTCCTCGACGGTGCACACATCGAGGATGGCGGAGAGGGCCAGCCTCAGTATTTCGCGGCGGCGGATGGCGCGGAACACCGTTGCGGCGGCATCCGCGTCGCCGTGGCGGCGCAGCACCGCGCGCTTCTCGTCGGCGAGCACTGCCAGTGAACGCGGTCGCAGTTCATCGAGATCCTCCAGCCAGGCCACGGCCTCTGGCGTGCGCTCGAGCAGTTCACCCGTGAACCGCGACCCCGACAGCACACGCGTCAGGCGAAGCGCGGCATCCGAGGAATCGCGAAGCAGCCGGAGGTACCAGTGGGTGGTGCCGAGGGCGTCGCTGACCCGGCGAAAGGCGAGGAGCCCGTAGTCGGGATCAGCTCCATCGGCGATCCACGAGATCAGCACCGGCATGAGATGCCGCTGGATCGTCGCGCGACGAGAGACGCCGGCCGTCAATGCCCCGATGTGCGCGAGCGCGCCGCGCGGATCGTTGAACCCGATGGCCGCGAGCCGCGCCTCGGCCTGCGCGCTGGTGAGCCCGAGCCCCTCTGCTGGCAGCGCCGCAACGGCAGAAAGCAGCGGGCGGTAGAACAACCGCTGGTGCAGTCCGCGAACGCGTTGGCGGGTGCGCTGCCAGAGCGAGGTGAGCTCCTCGGCGCTGCGTGCGAGGCCCGACGACCGCGCGAGCGTCCGAAGCTGTGCGGGGTCGCGTGGCATGAGGTGTGTACGCCGCAGCCGCTCGAGCTGCAACCGGTGTTCGAGAACGCGCAGCACCCGGTAGTCGCGTGAGAATTCGGCAGCTTCCTCGCGCCCGACGTAGCCGTGTTCGGCCAGCGCCGCCAGCGCCGGAAGCGTGCCCGCCTGCCGGATCGAGGTATCGGACGCACCGTGCACCAACTGCAGCAGCTGCACGGTGAACTCGATGTCGCGGAGCCCGCCGGGACCGAGCTTGAGCTGCACCTCGACCTCGTCGGCTGGAATGTGCTGGGTGACCCGCTCGCGCATCCGCTGCACCGATTCGACGAAGCCCTCACGGCTCGAGCTCGACCACACCTTCGGGGCCACGCCCGCCGCATAGCGTGCTCCGAGGTCGGTGTCGCCCGCCAGTGGGCGCGCCTTCAAGAGCGCCTGGAACTCCCAGCTCTTCGCCCACCGGTCGTAGTACTGCAGGTGCGACTCGAGGGTGCGTACGAGTGCGCCGTCCTTGCCTTCGGGCCTGAGATTGGGGTCGACCTCCCAGAGCGGCGGCTCGACGCCCGGCTCGCCGATCACGCGCATGGCGAGCATCGCGATGCGCGTGGCGATATCGAGGGCACGGGGTGTCGACACGACGGTCTCGTCGGCCGACTCCGCGACGAAGATGACGTCGACATCGCTCACGTAGTTGAGTTCGCGCGCGCCGGCCTTACCCATGCCGATGACCGCCAGTCGCGTGGCCTCGACCTCGTGGGCCGGGTATCGTCCGGGTCCGGCCGGTTGGCCCTCAGCGAGGGCGACCGCTCGGCGAGCGACGACGATCGCGGCATCGAGCGCCGCGCCCGCGAGGTCGGCGAGTCCCGCAGCGATCGTGTCGACCGCCTCGATGGTGTTCGGCCTGGTCAGGTCGTAGATGGCGATCGCGGCGAGAAGTCGGCGGTATCTCACGCGCAGGGCGCCGGCCGCCACGTCGAGGTAGTCGGCACCCGCCGCGTCGAGATCGTCGAGGGCCGCCAGCATCACGGCACGCGCGTCGCCGACGTGCGGCGGCGGCATCGGAACCTGCCGGAGCACCGCGAGCTCGGCCGGATGCCGCATCACGAAGTCGGCGAATCCCTTCGATGCACCGAGCAGCCGCGCCATTCGCTCCGCCGACGCGTCCTGGCCGAGCACGGCCGCAACCTCGTGCGGCGCCCGCTCGTGCAGGCGGCCCGCGGCCATCAACGCTTCGTCTGGGTCTCCGGCGTGTGCGAACGCGGCGAGCAGGCGTTCCTCGTCGACGTCGATCGTGGCCGCGAGCGACTCGAGCGAGCTCGCTGCACGCGCGAGATCGTCGAAGCCCGCACGGGCGAGCCGGCCGAGAGTCCGAGTCTGCCGTGACATCCGGTGCGGGTCAGAGGATCTCGAGGTTGCGCTGCAGCTCGAACGGCGTGACCTGCGAGCGGTAGTCGCGCCACTCGGCCCGCTTGTTCGCGAGCACGTAGTTGAACACCTGCTCACCGAGCGTCTCTGCGACCAGCTCGGAGTCCTCCATGAACTCGATTGCGTGGTCGAGGCTCGCGGGCAGCGGGCTGTACCCGAGTGCCCGCCGCTCGCTGTCGGTCAGCGCCCACACATCGTCCTCCGCCTCTGGCGGAAGTTCGTATCCCTCTTCGATGCCCTTCATGCCGGCGGCGAGCAACAGGGAGAACGCGAGATAGGGATTCGCGGCCGAGTCGATCGCACGATACTCGACCCGCGCGCTCTGTCCCTTGTTCGGCTTGTACAGCGGCACGCGAACGAGTGCAGACCGATTGTTGTGCCCCCAGCACACGAAACTCGGTG
Source organism: Actinomycetota bacterium (assembly GCA_030852935.1). Taxonomy (GTDB): domain Bacteria; phylum Actinomycetota; class Actinomycetes; order Actinomycetales; family Microbacteriaceae; genus Agromyces. Next base: position 10,898 of record JALYWB010000049.1, read on the forward strand.
CTTCGTCGCCGCCCCACAGTCGCTTGTACGAGTTCACGAACTGGTTGGTGACCGCAGAGATCTCACTGGAGTGGCGCAACAGCCCCGCGATGAACTGGCGACCGATCTTCGAGAGCTGGTACTGCGCACCGGCCTCGTAGAAGGCGTTCGCGTCGCCCTCAAAGAGCGAGAGGTGGGTGTGCATGCCCGAGCCGGGCTTGTCGGAGAACGGCTTCGGCATGAATGTCGCGTAGACGCCCTGTTCGATTGCGACCTCCTTCACGACTGTGCGGAAGGTCATGATGTTGTCGGCCGTGGTGAGCGCGTCGGCATACCTGAGGTCGATCTCGTTCTGGCCGGGGCCGGCCTCGTGATGGCTGAACTCCACCGAGATGCCGAGGTCTTCGAGCATGCGAACCGAACGCCGGCGGAAATCGTGCGCCGTGCCGCCCGGCACGTTGTCGAAGTAGCCGGCTGAATCGACCGGCTGCGGACCCTCGGGCCCGTACTTCGACGACTTCAGGAGGTAGAACTCGATCTCGGGATGCGTGTAGAACGTGAAGCCCTGATCGGCAGCTCGAGCGAGCGTGCGCTTCAGCACGTTGCGCGGATCTGCGACCGCGGGCTCGCCATCGGGCGTCGTGATGTCGCAGAACATGCGGCCGGTCGGATCGACGTCGCCGCGCCACGGGAGCGTTTGGAACGTGCCTGGGTCGGGGAAGGCGAGCAGGTCTGACTCGTAGGTGCGGCTCAGGCCCTCGATGGCCGATCCGTCGAAGCCGATGCCCTCGGTGAACGCCCCCTCGACCTCGGCCGGGGCGATCGCGACGGATTTCAAGGTGCCGACGACGTCGGTGAACCAGAGCCTGACGAACTTGACCCCACGTTCCTCGATCGTGCGAAGAACGAAGTCGCGCTGCTTATCCATCCACACCCTCTCTCGCACCTCTCAGGGTAGCGGCTCGGCAGCAGCCCGGCCGCCGTTCGGGATGCCGCGCTGTGCGAGACTGGCCGCATGCCTGAGCAGCCTGAGAAGCCTGAGAACGACGCAACTCCGACCCCGTCGACGCCGTCGGCGCCGCCTGCCGCCGAGGCGAACCCCTACGGCGGGTCCGCGGCATCCGGCGGACCGAAACGGGTGCGCACGCGTCACTTCCAGAACGCCAAGCGTGAGGGCATCAAGATCACCGGGCTCACGAGTTACGACCACCTCACGGCGCGCATCTTCGACGAGGCCGGCATCGACTTCCTGCTCGTCGGCGACTCGGCGGGCAATACCGTCTTCGGCTATGACACGACCCTTCCGGTGACCATCGACGAACTCATCCCGCTCACCAGGGCGGTCGCCGGTGCGGTCACGCGCGCATTCGTGGTGGCCGACATGCCCTTCGGGTCATACGAGAACGGCCCCGAAGACGCGCTGCACACCGCCGTGCGGTTCATGAAGGAGACCGGTGCGCACGCCGTGAAGCTCGAGGGTGGCGTGCGCAGCACGAAGCAGATCAAGCGCATCGTCGGTGCGGGCATCCCGGTGATGGGACACATCGGCTTCACCCCGCAGAGTGAGCACGGTCTCGGCGGCCATGTGATCCAGGGTCGCGGTGAGGGTGTGAAGCAGCTCCTCGCCGACGCGAGGGCGGTGCAGGATGCCGGTGCGTTCGCGGTCGTGCTCGAAATGGTGCCTGCGGATGCCGCCCGCCAGGTGACCGAGCTCCTCGAGATTCCCACCATCAGTGTCGGCGCCGGCCCGCACACCGACGGCCAGCTGCTCGTCTGGACCGACTGGGCGGGGCTGACGATCGGCCGCGTGCCGAAATTCGTGAAGCAGTACGCGAACCTCGCAGAGGTCTTGAGCGAGGCGGCGAAGGAGTGGCGGACCGACGTGGAATCGGGCACGTACCCGAACTCCGAGCACAGCTACGGGTAGGTGTCGGAGGGCGCGACGCCCGCTTCGACAGGCTCAGCGAACCGAGAGGTCAGTTCCCTGAAGCGTCGGAGCGGCGCGACGCCCGCTTCGACAGGCTCAGCGAACCGAGAGGTCAGTCCTCTGCGGCTTCTTCCTCGGCCCACTTTGCACTGTTCGCGCGCAGGATCTCGAGGGCTCGCTCGGCCTCCGCGTGCGTCTCGAACGGCCCCACCCGATCGACCGACGGCGACTCGTAGCCCTGCTCGACCTCGCCGGTCTTCAGGTTGTACCAGTACGTGTGCTCGACATCCTCGGCCATAGGCTGATCCTATGCCCAAGGACGCCGCCGGCCACCTGGTGCCCGGCCGCTTGTCGCCGACGCGCGACGTGCCGACCGGCATCGCCCGACCCGAGTACGTGGGTCGCCAAGCGCCCATGCAGAACCTCGACGGCGACCGGTACACCCGTGACGAGGTCGAACGCATCCGCGCCGCGGGCCGGGTCGCGGCGGGCGCCGTCGCCGCCGCGGCATCCGCCATCATCCCCGGGGTCACGACCGACGAACTCGACCGTATCGCGCACGAGTACGTCGTCGCGCACGGCGCGTATCCCTCGACGCTCGGCTACCGCGGCTACCCGAAGTCCTCGTGCACCTCAGTGAACGAGGTGATCTGCCACGGCATCCCCGACGACACGGTGCTCGACGACGGTGACCTCGTGAACATCGACGTCACCGCCTACCTCGACGGGTACCACGGCGACCTCAACCACACGTTCGCCGTCGGGAACGCAGGCGATGAGACGACCCTCCTGATCGATCGCACCAGGGACGCGCTCGCCCGCGGCATCCGTGCGGTTGCTCCGGGGCGCGAGGTGAACGTGATCGGCCGGGCGATCGAGTCGTATGCGAAGCGCTTCGGCTACGGCGTGGTACGCGACTACACGGGTCACGGGGTCGGGCGCGCATTCCACACCGGGCTCGTCATCCCCCACTACGACGCCCCCGAATTCGACACCGTGATGGAGCCGGGGATGGTGTTCACGATCGAGCCGATGCTCACGATCGGGTCCATCGAGTGGGATGTCTGGGACGACGAATGGACCGTCGTCACCCGCGACCGGTCGCTCACGGCGCAGTTCGAGCACACCCTGGTGGTGACCGAGCGCGGCGCCGATATCCTCACGCTTCCCTGAGTGCGCCCGGTCTTCGCGCTCCGCGCGCTCGCGATAGTGTGGCGCCATGGCGACTGACCACGCGATCGGCATCGACATCGGCGGCACCGGAATCAAGGGAGCGGTGGTCGATCTCGGCACCGGTGAACTCGTCAGCGAACGGTTCAAGGTACGCACGCCGGAGGGCGGCAAACCGAGCGATATCCTGCACGCCACCGAGGAACTCCTGGAAGGCATCGCCGACGAGTCCGACGGCCGCAAGTTGCCGCTGGGGCTGTGCTTCCCCGCGGTCGTGAAGCACGGCCGCACCCTCTCGGCGGCGAACATCTCGGACGAGTGGATCGGACTGCCGGCCGAGGAGCTCTTCGAGAAGGCGCTCGGTCGCGAGATCCATTTCATCAACGATGCGGATGCCGCCGGCTACGCCGAGTCACGCTACGGCGCGGCGGTGGGCGCCGAGGGCCTCGTGATCCTCACGACACTCGGCACCGGCATCGGGTCGGCCTTCCTCTACGACGGCGTGCTCGTGCCGAACACCGAGCTCGGCCACCTCGAGCTCGATGGCGCAGACGCCGAGCATCGCGCCGCGTACTCCGCGATGGAGCGCGAGTCGCTGAGCTGGAACGACTGGGCGGCACGACTCCAGCGTTACTACTCGCACGTCGAGGCGCTGTTCTCACCCGACCTGTTCGTGGTCGGCGGCGGTGTCTCGAAGCACCATGCGGAGTTCCTGCCGCTGCTCGACCTCACGACGCCGATCGTGCCGGCGGTGCATCGCAACAACGCTGGCATCCTCGGCGCGGCATCGCTGGCGACGCGCTGAGAAACGCGTGCACGGGCGTTCCCTCGTCGACCGCGTTGCGAGTTGCCGTCCTTGCTTTCAGGAGTCGCGCAGCTCGAAGCCGTTGGCCGTCGATCTCACGACATCCGCGATCTTGGCCTGCGCTCCGATTTTGAGGGATGCGAGCGGGCCGGCTGATACGCCGGGTTCTGTTCACCGGGCGCTTGCGCGACACCGGCTGGACGGCCATCTCTCTCGGAGCTGCGTTGCCGCAGCCCTCCAGCGGCCTACCCGGGAACGGGACGGGCAGCCCCATCGTTCCCTGTCTGACCTTGCTCCGGACGAGGTTTACCGAGCCGACCGCGTCACCGCGGCCGCTGGTGGGCTCTTACCCCACCGTTTCACCCTTACCTCTGGCGTGAGCCCGAGGCGGTCTGCTTTCTGTGGCACTGTCTCGCGGGTTTCCCCGGGTGGGTGTTACCCACCGTCCTGCCCTGCGGAGCCCGGACGTTCCTCGGCATCCGATCACTCGGATGACGCGACCGTCTTGCCGACCCACTCGCCCTTCAAGGCTACAGGGCGAAGCTGGGCATGAGTCGCAGAGACGATGCCGTCGCCGATGTGGCCGTCGCGGCGAAGGGGCGCGCCGGATGCAGCGGTCAGATGCCTGATTCCTCGGTGCGCACCAGGATGCGGTCGCACTCGGGGCATTGCAGCACTTCATCGGGTGCCGCCCGCCGAACCTTGTCGAGATCGGAACCCGTGAGGGTCATGTTGCAGCCCTGGCAGGCACGGTGCTGCAGGAGGGCAGCACCCACACCGGCGCCGCGGGTGCGACGCTGCTCGTAGAGGGCCAGGAGTTCTGGGGAAACACCCTCGGCCACCACGACGCGATCACGTTCCGCGGCATCCCGCTCGGTGGCAATGCCCGCCGCGGCCTCATCCCGCTCGGCCTCCAGCCCGGCTGTCTCGGCGGCGATCGCCGCGCGCTCCTGGTCGATGGCGGCCAGCGCGCCCTCCGCGTCTTCCACTCGCTCCATGACGACCAGTTCCTGGTCTTCGAGGTCGGATAGTCGCTTGGCGAGCGATGCGAGCTCGGACTCGAGGCCCGCGACATCCTTCATCGATGACGTGTGCTGCAGCCGTTCGCCGTCGCGGGCGATGCGCGCCTCGACGACCGTGACATCGGACTCGAGCCGCTTCAACTCACTACGCGCGTCTTCGAGGCCACCGATCGCCTCGGCGCGGCGGCCGCGCACCGCGGTGTCGCGTGCGGCGAGGTCGGCCAGCGGCGCAGCCTGCGGAAGCGTCCCGAGCCGATGGGCGAGCTGCTGCAGGCGGGTATCGAGGGACTGCAGTCGCAGCAGTTCCTGCTGTTCGGCGGGGCTGGCCTTCACTGGTGCTCCTCGTGGGGGTCGGAGGGGGAAGAGGTCATCATTGCACGACCTGGAAGTCCCATGGGTCGGTGCGAAGCTCGCTCACCCGCACGTCGAGCTCGGGGTGCGCGACGCGCAGCTCGGCCGCGGCCGCATCGAGCCACAACCACTCGCTCGCCCAGTGCGACACGTCGATGAGCGCCGGCCCGCCGCCCACGAGTGCCTGCTCGCGAGCCTCGGATGCCGGGTGGTGGCGCAGGTCGGCGGTGATGTAGACGTCGGCGGCGCTGACCGCCGGGTCGGCGAGCAGGGAATCTCCGGCACCGCCGCAGAGCGCCACCGTCTCGACAGGGTCGTCGTAGCCGCCTGCGACACGAACGCCGGTCGCGGTCGGGGGAAGGATGGCGGCGAGCTTCCGGGCGAGGCGTCCGAGGGTCGTCGGCTCGGCGAGTGTGCCCACGCGGCCCAGTCCCAACGCGGGATCGGCGCCGGGCACGATCGGTCGAGTGTCGCGCAGGTCGAGTCGTTCGGCGAGCACCGCGGAGGTGCCGCGCTCGACGATGTCGGCGTTCGTGTGCGCGCCGACGAGTGCGCAGCCGGCGCGGATGAGCCGCGCGAGGAGTGCGCCCTTGTAGCGGTCCTCTGCGATGGTCGTGACCCCGCGAAGGAGCAGCGGATGGTGCGCGATGAGCAGGTCGGAGCGGGTGTCGATCGCCTCGTCGACCGTGGCGCGCACGGCGTCGACGGCGAAGAGCACACGCGCGACCGCGGCATCCGGATCGCCGGTCACGAGACCAGGAGCGTCCCACGGCTCGGCACCCTCGAGGGGCCAGAGCCGATCGATCGTGGTCAGGACCTCGGCGAGAACGGCTGGCACGCGCCCCAGCCTAGCGCCGCGTACCCCGGCATCACTCCCCCACGGGGGCCGGGATGAGTGGGCCCTGCCGGGCTCGAACCGACGACATCCACGGTGTAAACGTGGCGCTCTACCAACTGAGCTAAAGGCCCACGCCGCGCGGCGCAAGCCCATGGTAGCGGAGCATCCTTAGACTCACGGCCATGGAGCCGAAGACGAAGGACGCGCGCCGCACGGCACTGCCCGAGCATCGCTGGCCGGCCGTCGTCGCGCTGCTCGGCGCGCTCGCGCTCTACGCCTTCCTGCCGAACGAGCTGGTCGGGGTGCAGCGATTCGTGGTCGTCGGCGCAGGAGTCGCCCTGCTCGTGCCACTCGTGATCGTGAACCCCCATCGGTTGACCCGGGAGACGAAATGGTCGCGAGCACTCTCGGTCGTACTCGCCCTGCTCCTGGTGCTGGCGAACCAGGCAATGCTCGTGATCCTGGTGTTCAAGCTCGTCGGAGGCCACCACGATGCACCGGGCCTGCTCCTGGCCGCGCTGCAGGTGTGGGTCGCGAACGTCATCGGATTCGCCCTGCTCTCATGGGAGCTCGACCGTGGTGGCCCGGTGGCCCGCACGACCTGGGCGAGGACCGAACTCCCGGCTGCCGACCTGCGGTTTCCGCAGGACGAGGACCACGACGCGATCGCCGAGGTCGCAACGGGTTCGGCTGCGCTCGGCGACTGGACGCCGCGGTTCGTCGACTACTTCTACACGTCGCTCTCGAACACGATGGCGTTCAGTGCGAGCGACGCCATGCCGCTCTCGCAGCGCATGAAGCTGCTCATGGGGCTGCAGGCATTCGGTGGCTTCGTGATCCTCGCGCTCGTGATCGCGCGTTCGGTCGGCATTCTCGATTGAGCGGCGTTCGGTGACGATGCGACCGAATGCCGCGATCCCACCCCGGGTCCGGTGCGGCAGCGCCTCAACGCGTCACAGCGCCTCGAGCGCGTCGCGGTACTGCGTGAGCGACCGGGCCTCGCCGGGAGACGCGATGAAGCTCGAGCAGATGACGCCGTCGACGTCGACGAGGAAGGTGGCCCGCCGGGCGGCCCCGCCCCGTTCATCGAACACGCCGTAGGAACGTGCCACTTCGCCGTGCGGCCAGAAGTCCGCGAGGAGCGGGAAGTGGTAGGCCTGCGACTCCGCCCACGCGCGAAGTGTGTGCTTCGAATCCACCGAGATCGCGACGAAGCGGGCAGCCGACTCCTCGAACATCGCGACGTTGTCGCGGAGTTCGGAGAGCTCCGACTGGCAGGTGCGCGAGAACGCGAGCGGAAAGAACACGAGGGCGACGGCGTGCGCTGCGCGGAGGCGTTCGAGCCGCGCGGTCTGGCCGAACTGGTCGACGAGGGCGAACTCGGGGGCTCGCGTTCCGGGTTCCAGGATCATGGGGGCTCGCTTGCGATTCGTCGGCGGTCGGGCACCAAGCCTAGCCACCGCGCAGCGGGCATAGACTCATTAGGATGGCGTGGTGCCACGCGACCGTGATCCGGTCTCTCCGTCGTGCGCACGCCCCCGCACCCGCAGACAACATCTGCAGAAGAGAGAGGTCGAGTGTGACTGTCAACGACCAGGACCCCTACTCGGTCGAGGCGATGGACTCCGATCCAGAGGAGACATCCGAATGGGCCGAATCCCTTGACGCTCTCGTCACGGAGAGGGGCCACCAGCGCGCTCGCGAGATCATGTTGAGCCTGCTCAAGCGTTCGAAGGAGTTGCACCTCGGCGTACCGATGGTGCCGACCACGGACTACCTCAACACCATCGCTCCCGAGAACGAGCCCGAGTTCCCCGGCGACGAGGAGATCGAACGCCGGTACCGCGCATGGATCCGCTGGAATGCAGCCATGCTCGTGCACCGAGCACAGCGACCCGGAATCGCGGTCGGCGGTCACATCTCCACCTACGCCTCATCGGCCTCGCTGTACGAGGTCGGGTTCAACCACTTCTTCCGCGGGCACGACCACCCGGGCGGCGGCGACCAGATCTTCATCCAGGGCCACGCCTCGCCCGGCCCGTACGCGCGTGCGTACCTCGAGGGCCGGCTCACGGCCGACCAGCTCGACGGGTTCCGCCAGGAGAAGTCGCACGCCCCCAACGGCCTCTCGTCCTACCCTCACCCGCGACTCATGCCCGAGTTCTGGCAGTTCCCCACCGTGTCGATGGGAATCGGCCCGATCAATGCGATCTACCAGGCGCAGGCCAACCGGTACCTGACCGATCGCGGCATCAAGGATGCGAGCGACCAGCACGTCTGGGCCTTCCTCGGCGATGGCGAGATGGACGAGGTCGAGAGCCGCGGGCAACTGCAGGTCGCTGCGAACGAGGGCCTCGACAACCTCACGTTCGTGATCAACTGCAACCTCCAGCGCCTCGACGGCCCCGTGCGCGGCAACGGCAAGATCATCCAGGAGCTCGAGAGCTTCTTCCGCGGCGCAGGCTGGAACGTCATCAAGGTGGTCTGGGGCCGCGAGTGGGACGACCTGCTCGCTCGCGACCACGACGGCGCGCTGCGCAACCTGATGAACGTCACCCCCGACGGCGATTACCAGACTTACAAGGCCGAGTCGGGCGCCTACGTCCGCGAGAACTTCTTCGGCCGTGACCCGCGTGCCCTCGAGCTCGTCTCGCACCTGAGCGACGACGAGGTGTGGGGTCTCAAGCGCGGTGGCCACGATTACCGCAAGGTGTACGCCGCGTTCAAGGCCGCGGTCGAGCACAAGGGCCAGCCGACGGTCATCCTGGCGAAGACCATCAAGGGCTACGGTCTCGGGTCGAGCTTCGAGGGCCGCAACGCGACGCACCAGATGAAGAAGATGACGCTCGACAACCTGAAGTCGTTCCGCGACACGATGCGCATCCCGATCACCGATGCACAACTCGAGGAGAACCCGTACCTGCCCCCGTACTATCACCCGGGCGAGCAGGACGAGGCGATCGAGTACATGCAGGAGCGCCGCCGTGAGCTCGGCGGGTACATCCCCGAGCGTCGGTCCAAGCACACGCAGCTCACGCTTCCCGACGACTCTGCCTACGCCATCGCGAAGAAGGGCTCGGGCACGCAGGAGATCGCCACCACCATGGCGTTCGTGCGACTGCTGAAGGACCTGATCCGGGCCAAGGACTTCGGCCACCGCATCGTGCCGATCATCCCCGACGAGGCGCGCACCTTCGGCATCGACGCGTTCTTCCCCTCTGCGAAGATCTACAACCCGAACGGCCAGCACTACACCTCGGTCGACCGTGAGCTGCTCCTCGCCTACAAGGAGAGCCCGCAGGGCCAGATCCTGCACGTGGGCATCAACGAGGCCGGTGCGATGGCCGCCTTCACGAACATCGGCACGACGTACGCGACGCAGGGTGAGCCGCTCATCCCGGTCTACGTCTTCTATTCGATGTTCGGCTTCCAGCGCACAGGCGACGCCATGTGGGCGGCGGGCGACCAGATGGCACGCGGATTCATCATCGGCGCCACGGCCGGACGCACGACGCTCACGGGCGAGGGGCTCCAGCACGCCGACGGGCACTCGCTGCTGCTCTCGTCGACGAACCCCGCGGTGGTCTCCTATGACCCCGCATACGGCTACGAGATCGGCCACATCGTGCGAGCCGGCCTCGACCGCATGTACGGGGGCACGCACCCTGATCCCAACGTCATGTACTACCTCACGGTGTACAACGAGCCGCTCGTGCAGCCGGCCGAACCCGAAGGGGTCGACGTCGACGGGATCGTGCGCGGCATCCACCGCATCGGCGAGGGCGCGGCATCCGGACCGAAGGCGCAGCTCATGGCGTCGGGCGTCGCCGTCCCGTGGATCCTCGAGGCACAGCAACTGCTCGCTCAGGACTGGGGTGTCTCTGCGGATGTGTGGTCGGTGACGAGCTGGGGCGAGTTGCGCCGCGACGGCCTCGCCGCCGACGAGCACAACTTCCTGAACCCCGACGCGGAGCGCAAGGTGCCCTACCTCACGCAGAAGCTCTCGAACGCGGCCGGACCCTTCGTCGCCGTCTCCGATTTCATGCACGCGGTTCCCGACCAGATCCGCAAGTATGTGCCCGGTGACTTCGCGACGCTCGGCGCCGACGACTTCGGATTCTCCGACACCCGCCCGGCAGCGCGTCGGTTCTTCAAGATCGACGGCCCGTCTGTCGTGGTTCGCGCGCTCGAGCAGCTGGCCGACCGCGGCGAGGTCGACCGTTCGCTCCCTGCGCAGGCCATCGAGAAGTACCGGCTGCACGACGTGAACGCCGGCACCACCGGATCGGCCGGCGGCGAGAGCTAGCGGGCTACGAGGTGGCGGCGAAGCCGAGAACGAAGGCGGAGACGCTCGCATGGTTGCGCACCATCGCGGGCGAACTCTCCAGCCAGACACTGAAGCGCCTCGAAGACACGCTTCCGTGGTACGGCGACATGCCGCCGAGTCGTCGCTCTGCGGTGGGACTCGTGGCACAGGCCGGTATCTCGTCGTTCATCGCATGGTTCGAGGATCCCCGATCGACCCCGTGGATCGCGGCCGACGTGTTCGGCGCCGCCCCGCGTGAACTGCTCCGCTCGGTGAGCCTGCAGCAGACGCTGCAGCTGATCCGCGTGACGGTAGAGGTCGTCGAAGATCGCGTAAAGGACGGCGGCGAGCCGCTTCGCGAGGCCATCCTGCTGTACTCGCGCGAGATCGCGTTTGCCGCGGCCGACGTGTACGCACGCGCAGCAGAGGCTCGCGGCCTCTGGGACGCACGACTCGAGGCCCTCGTCGTCGACTCGATCCTCTCCGGGGAGTACGACGACGAACTGCCGAGCCGGATCGCCGCCCTCGGGTGGCACGGGCACGGCGAGGTCGCGGTGCTCGTCGGCACCGCGCCGAAGCAGCTCGATGTCGACCACGTGCGCCGGGCGGCGCGTCACATGCAGGCCGACGTGCTCATCGGCGTACAGGGCAATCGCCTGGTGCTCGTCATCGGTCGTTCCGATCCGCAGAACGGCGAGACCGAGGAGACGATCGGCACGGCATCCGCCCTGACGTTCATGGAGATCGCCACGCAACTCGAGCCGCACTTCGGTCAAGGGCACCTCGTGCTCGGCCACGAGGTGCCGAACCTCGTCGATGCATCGAAGAGCGCGAAGGCGGCGCTCGCCGGGTTCGCGGTCGCCCGGTCGTGGCGCCACGCCCCACGCCCGGTGCACGCCGACGACCTGTTGCCCGAGAGGGCCCTCGCCGGCGACCCGCTCGCCCGCGCGACGCTCGTGCACCGGATCTACCGGCCGCTGCAGGCCCACTCGACCGAGCTCCTCACCACCCTCTGGAGCTACCTCGACAACGGCCGATCCCTCGAGGCGACGGCGAGAGAGCTCTTCGTGCATCCCAACACGGTGCGCTATCGCTTGAAGCGCGTGTCCGATGTCATCGGGTGGGATGCCACGGGGGCACGCGAGGCGCTGATCCTGCAGGCCGCGCTGATCATCGGCTCGATGAGCGACCACGAGCATCAACCGCGGCGCCGACCGACCTGAGGCACCCGTCCCACGGTGGGCGATCATCGTCGCCCATGTCGGCCACGCACAAGGCTTTCGGCGAGAGCTTGTCGGGTCGGCACACTCCCGAGGCGCCGACGCTTGGCAGAATAGCGAGAGTGATCGTCGTCGTCTGCCCTGGACAGGGCTCGCAGACCCCCGGATTCCTCTCCCCCTGGCTCGCCGACCCGGCCTACGCCGAACGGCTCGACGCCTACTCCGAGGCCGCTGGTGTCGATCTGGCGACCCACGGCACGGTCAGCGACGCCGACACCATCCGCGACACCGCGGTGGCACAGCCACTCATCGTCGCCGCCGGCCTGCTCACCCTCGGCGCACTCCTGGGTGACGGCCGCGGCACGCGAATCGGAGGCATCGCCGGCCACTCCGTCGGCGAGATCACCGCGGCCTCGGCCGCCGGCGTGCTGCGTGAGGGCGACGCGATGCGGTTCGTCGCAGAGCGCGGACGAGCAATGGCGGATGCCGCGGCGCTGGCCGCGACGGGCATGAGCGCCGTAATCGGCGCCGACGAGGTCGAGCTCCTCGCCCGTCTCGACGACCTCGGGCTCGAGCCCGCCAACTTCAACGGCGGTGGTCAGATCGTGGTGGCCGGTGCCCTCGACGCGCTCGAGGCGCTGAAGGCCGACCCGCCCGCCGGTGCGAGGGTCATCCCCCTCCAGGTCGCCGGAGCGTTCCACACCCGCTACATGCAGCCCGCCGTCGACCGCCTCGCTGCCGTCGCCGCGGCGAACCATGATGTCTCCGACCCCGGGGTGACACTGTGGACGAACCATGACGGCAGCACCGTGGCATCCGGTGCCGCGTTCGTGAACCTGCTCGTCGGCCAGGTCTCCTCACCCGTACGCTGGGACCGTTGCATGGAGTCGTTCGCTGCCGCGGGCGTCACCGGCATCATCGAGGTTGCACCCGCCGGTGCCCTCGTCGGCCTCGCCAAGCGAGCCCTCAAGGGCGTTCCGACGGTGGCCGTGAAGACGCCCGATGATCTACCCGCGGCCATCGAGCTCATCGAGCAGGCCGCCTGATTCCGGGCACGACGAGGCACTCACGAGATTGGCGAGCATGACGAAACCCACCCTGCAGCAGTCGCACGGACCTGCCTACACGCGCATCTACGCGATCGGGGCGGCCCGCGGCGAGAACGCCGTGCCGAACGACGACCTCGTCGGCCCGATCAACTCGTCTGACGAGTGGATCCAGCAGCGCACCGGCATCATCACGCGAATGCGTGCCGGCGCCGACGTTGAGGCGCTCGACCTCGCGACGGATGCCGCGCGCGAAGCGATCGACAAGGCAGGCGTCGCCCCCGAGCTCATCGACCTCGTCATCGTCGCCACCGTCTCGAACGTGCAGCAGACACCATCGATCGCCGCGGTGCTCGCGGACCGGGTGGGCGCGAATCCGGCCGCCGCGTACGATACGAACGCCGCCTGCGCCGGGTACGCGTACGCCATCGCCCAGGCCGACGCGCTGATCCGCACGGGCGGGGCGCACTACGCGCTCGTCGTGGGCGCTGAGAAGCTCTCGAACGTCGTCGACCCCACCGACCGCTCGATCTCCTTCCTGCTCGGCGACGGCGCCGGTGCCGTCGTGATCGGTCCGAGCGACTTCCCGGGCATCGCGCGCACGATCTGGGGCTCAGACGGTTCGAAGGCCGATGCGGTCGGCATGAACTCCACGCTCACCCAGTACCGCAACGGCCTCGCCGAGTGGCCGACGCTCCGGCAGGAGGGCCAGACGGTCTTCCGCTGGGCCGTGTGGGACATGGCGAAGGTCGCGAAGCAGGCACTGGATGCCGCGGGCGTGACCAGCGCCGACCTGGCCGCGTTCATCCCGCACCAGGCGAACATGCGCATCATCGACGAGTTCGCGAAGCAGCTGAAGCTGCCCGACTCCGTGGTGATCGCCCGCGACATCGCGACGACCGGCAACACGTCTGCCGCGTCGATCCCCCTCGCGACCCATCGGTTGCTCGAGGAGCATCCGGAACTCTCTGGGGGCCTCGCCCTCCAGATCGGCTTCGGCGCCGGACTCGTGTTCGGCGCCCAAGTGGTGGTTCTGCCCTGAACCGCAACCCGTCGTCCATCTAGACTGTGTCTCGGTCAAACGAGACACCCCCAAGGAGAAGAACAATGGCATTGTCCACCGAAGAAGTGCTTGCCGGCCTGGCCGAGCTCATCAACGACGAGACCGGCATTGCGACCGACACGGTTGAGCTGGACAAGTCGTTCACCGATGACCTCGACATCGACTCGATCTCGATGATGACGATCGTCGTCAACGCCGAGGAGAAGTTCGACGTCAAGATCCCCGACGAAGAGGTCAAGAACCTCAAGACCGTCGGCGACGCCGTCGACTTCATCGTCAAGGCCCAGGCCTAGTCGCAGATCGGGCGGGCAGGCACGGTGCACGTGCTGCCCGCCCATCCGCGTGACCCTTTTCCTCCTACGGAGTCTCTCGAATGACCAAGAAGATCGTGATCACCGGTATCGGCGCGACCTCGCCGCTCGGTGGAACCGCCCGCGACAGCTGGAACGCCCTGCTCGCCGGTGAGTCGGGCGCCCGCCACCTCGACCAGGAGTGGGTCGCTGAACTCGAGCTGCCCGTGACCTTCGCTGCGACCGCAAAGGTGGCGCCCACCACGGTGCTCGAGCGGCACGAGCAGAAGCGCCTCGACCCGTCGAGCCAGTTCGCGCTCATCGCCGGCCGTGAGGCGTGGGCGGATGCCGGTGCCCCAGAGGTCGCCCCCGAACGTCTCGCCGTCGACTGGTCGACCGGCATCGGCGGCGTGTGGACCCTCCTCGACGCGTGGGACACCCTGCGCGAGCGCGGACCGCGCCGGGTGCTGCCGATGACCGTGCCCATGCTCATGCCGAACGGCCCGGGCGCCGCGATCGGCATGGACCTGCACGCACGTGCCGGCATCCGCACCGTCGTTTCGGCGTGCGCGTCGAGCACCGAGGCGCTCGTGAACGCCTACGACCACCTGCAGCAGGGGCTCGCCGACGTCGTCATCGCCGGCGGCTCGGAGGCGGCGATCCACCCGCTTCCCATTGCGGCGTTCGCATCGATGCAGGCGCTGTCGCGCCGCAACGACGACCCGTCGATCGCCTCCCGCCCGTACGACGTCGCCCGCGACGGCTTCGTGCTCGGCGAGGGGGCAGCTGCGCTCGTCGTAGAGACGGAAGAGCACGCGAAGGCCCGCGGCGCGCGTATCTACGCCGAGCTCGTCGGTGGCGCGATCACGAGTGACGCGTACCACATCACGGCACCCGACCCCGAGGGCTCTGCGGCAGCTCGCGCCATGAAGGCGGCCATCGAGGGTGCCGATGCCTCGCTCGCCGACGTGACGCACATCAACGCGCACGCGACGAGCACGCCGGTCGGCGACATCGCCGAGTACAACGCGCTGCGTCGCGTGTTCGGCGACGCGCTCGACGGCATCGCCGTCACCGCCACGAAGGCCTCCACCGGTCATCTCCTCGGCGGCGCCGGCGCGATCGAAGCCCTCTTCACCGTGCTCGCCCTGCACGAACGCACCGCTCCCCCGACGATCAACCTCACCGAGCAGGACCCCGAGATCCCGCTCGACGTCGTGACGTCGCCGCGTCCACTCGGCGACGGCGACCTCGTCGCGATCTCGAACTCGTTCGGCTTCGGCGGACACAACGCGGTGGCGGCGTTCCGTACGGCCTGAGCTGCGCCCCAGAGCTGATTTCAGGCGGAGCACGCGCATGAGGACCCCGGCCGATCGGCCGGGGTCCTCATCGTCGCGGTCCACCTGTGCGGTCGTGCATCGCCGGGAAGCATCATCCGACGTCGCGTCACGCCACCGTGTGGCTCGCGTCCCGCTCAGCCGACCTGGTGCAACCAGACGACCGGAGCGAAGTCACTTGCGTGGCGGAAGGGCTCGAGTTCGTCGTCCCACGCCTGACCGAGTGCAAGGCGAAGCTCGCGGTGGAGCTCGACCGCGTCGGTGCCGGCGAGTTCCATCGCATACCTGATGCGATCCTCGGGAACGACGGTGTTGCCGGCAGTGTCCGTCTGGGCGAAGAAGACGCCGAGGTCGGGGGTGTGCATCCAGCGACCGCCGTCGGAGCCGGGGGTCGGATCCTCACTGACCTCGAATCGGAGCTGCTCCCAGCCGCGCAGCGCAGAGGCGAGCTTCGCCCCCGTGCCCGCCTCACCCTCCCAGTAGAACTCCGCACGCATGAGACCGCGAAAGACCGGTTGCTCAGACCAGTCGAAGTTCACCGCGCTGCCGAGCGCGCCACCAGCCGCCCACTCCACATGCGGGCACAGTGCCCGCGGCGAGGAGTGCACGAACAACACGCCTCGCGCGGCGCGCACCGCCCGCGTAGTCTTCTCCGCCATCTCCGTCTCCGTTCTCGAGGTGCGTCTTCCCCTACGACCTCTGAGCGCCGGACGGCGAGTGTTCGATTGTGGACGGTGACCCGTCATGGGCGATTATGCCGCGGATCTGGGCGTAAGACAAGGTTTGGCGACGCGCGTCGGTGGGCGCGCCGCGCGCGGCCGAGCCACTCAGTCGGTCAGAACTGTATGCTCGGTGAATTGTTCCTCTCTCCCATCGGAGGCCCCATGGCCGTGCGCGACGCACTGCTCGCCCTGCTCACTGCCGGTCCGGCGTACGGGTTCCAGCTGCACGGTGGGCTCGCCGTCCGCACCGGTGGTCGGCGCACGGTCAACGTCGGCCAGACCTACGCCACACTCGATCGACTCGCCAAGCAGCGGCTCGTCGAATCCGCCGGCTCGACTGACGACGGGTTGCCGCTGCATCGGCTCACTGCAACGGGCGCGGATGCCGCGGAGGCGTGGCTCCACGGCGCGGATGCCGCGGGTGCCGACCCGTGGGACGAGACCATCGATCGCGTACTCATCGCACGATCCCTGCCCGACTACGACGCCGAGGCCGTGATCGCCACCGAACGCGGCCGCTGGCTGGCACGACGTTCCGAGGCATCCGATGCCGCCTCGCGCCCAGTTGGACCGGAACACCCGCGAGGCAACGAGCTCTCGGCGGATGATCCGGGTACGAATGCCGCTGAAACTGCGCTCGCCAGACTCGCTGCGGCGGCCGGACTCGCTCGGGCCGACGCCGCGCTCGCCTGGCTCGACGTGGTCGACTCCGAGACTCGGGTCACCCTTGCTCCCCGCGCCCAGCGCCCGAAGCGGGGGCGGAGGCCCGGCGCGACGCCCAAGGCCGGCGCTCAGGCGTCGGCCAGCGCGTAGCTCTCGACGATCGCGAGATCGAGCGGGAAGTCGACCGGGAAGTCACCGAACAGCAAGGTGCCAGCGGCCTGTGCCGCTGCGTGGACCGCGGCGGCGACCTCATCGGCCACCTCGCGCGGGGTGTGCACGATGATCTCATCGTGCAGGAAGTAGACGAGATGCGGGACCCGAGCGAACACGGGGCCGGACGCCGCAGCAGCGGGCGTGGCATCCGACACCTTCTCGCCGAGCTCTTCGAGACGTCGACGCAGGCCCGCCATCCAGCACAGTGACCACTCGGCCGCGCTGCCCTGTACGACGAAGTTGCGGGTGAAGCGCCCCCAGTCGCGCGCAGTCGACCGCGCCCGCCGCTCATCGACGGCGGTCGCCTCGGGCTGGCTCGCGCGCGCCTGCACCGACCGCCATTCCGCCGACGGGAGCGGGGAGGAGCGGCCGAGGAGCGTCGTCACCGAGCCGCCTCGTTCGCCATCGGCGGCCGCGCGGTCGACGAGGGCCATGCTGCGCGGAAAGGCCCGGGCCAGGCGCGGCACGAGCCGGCCACTGTCGCCCGTGGTCGCCCCGTACATGGCGCCGAGGATGGCGACCTTCGCCTCGTCACGAGTGGTGACGACACCCGCATGGACGAGCCCGACGTAGAGGTCACGACCGCGGCTCGCCGATGCGAGCGCCTCGTCGGCCGCCATGCCGGCGAGCACCCGCGGCTCGAGTTGCGAGGCGTCGGCCACGACGAGCGTCCAGCCGGGCTCGGCGACGACCGCGCTGCGCACGTTCTTGGGCAGTTGCAGGGCTCCCCCGCCCGAGGTCGCCCATCGACCGGTCGCCGTGCCGCCCGGCACGTACTCGGGTCGGAACCGGCCATCGGCGACCCACTCGTCGAGCCAGGCCCACCCGTTCGCACTGACGAGCCGCGCGAGCTTCTTGTACGCGACGAGTGGCTCGATCGCCGGGTGATCGTGTTCTCGCAGCTCCCACCTCGACGTCGAGGCGACCTGGATGCCCGACATCCGGAGCGCACGCAACAGGTCGACCTGGGAATCGAGGTTGAGGGTCGGCGCGCCGAGCTCGTCACGCACCAGGGCGGCGAGTTCTTCCATGCGGCTCGGCTTGCGGCCCGGACGCGGGCGAGCGCCGAGCTCCTCTTCGAGGACACGTTCGTGGACGGCGCGGTTCCACGGGAGGCCGGCGGCGCGCAGTTCGGCGGCGATGAGGGCGCCCGCGGACTCGGCGGCCAGCAGGAGGCGCAGTGCAGCCGGGTCGGCGCTCTCAGCGACGAGCGCCTGCTGACGGCGAAGCTCCTGCACAATCGCCTCGACCGATGCAGCCGCCGACTCCGTGTTCGCCGGCGAATCGCCCTCGAGCTCGAACAGCGCGTCGTGCGCGGCCGGCGTTCCCACCCCGGCGCCATGCACTGGTGCGACCGCCGCTTCGGCCGGACCGGGCGGGAGCCATGCCGGGCGGGGGTGCGCACCGGTCGCACGTGCCGTTGCCGTCGACATGGACCGATCGATGATCGCGCCGCAGAGTCGCAGGTCGTGGCAGCGCTCGACTCGCACGCCCGCTGCGAGGAGGCGCGGATACCACTCACGCGTCTCTGCCCAGACCCATCGCGGATGCGATGCCTCGAGTTCGCGAACCACACCGCCGAGTTCGTCGTGAGCCACGACCGCAAGAGCTTCGTGCGGCAGTTCGGGATCGACCAGTCGGACGACTCCTCGGACGACGTCTGTCGCGACCACGATCTGCACACCTCCATTCTGGTGCTCCCCTGTGACAGTGTCGGCGGTTGGCCGCACCATGGGTGCATGGATCAGGCAGGTGCACGAACATGGTGGCCGTGAGCTTTCGATGCGGCCATGGCGCCGTGGCCGGCGAACCGGGAGTGGTCGCCCTCCACCGGGTCTGCCCCCTGTGCATGCTCCTCGACGAGACCCATCGATCGCGCGCCGAGCTGTTGGGCCGGGTGGCTCCACCTTGGCGCACGGCGCTCGCCCGCGAGACCCGCATCGGCGCCGAGTACGAGTGGCGCTGCATCAGGGGTCACGACCGATATCCCGCGACCGTGCGAGAGGTGCTCACCGGAACGGGGTGCGCCAAGTGCCGCGCCAACGCGACAGCTCCCGGAGCAGCGCAGGAGGCCGGAGTCGCGTTCATGAAGCCCGGGCTCAAAGTCGGCACTTCCATGACCGAACAACGCCTCCGAACGCTGCTGGGCGAGCGCATTGGCCTGCACCATCGCGTGAACGCGGTTCGCATCGCCCGCACCTTCTTCGGCCGGCCAGAGGTCTGGCCCGACATCCTCGTGCCGTCGCTGCGCATCGCCATCGAGTACGACGATCCGGGCAGGTCGCGTCGGGCTCACCGCGGACTGAAGGAGGGATCCGATCTCGAGAAGGACGAGGCGCTCCGCGAGGTCGGCTGGGAAGTCATCCGCATTCGCGCAGGGGGTCTCCACGCCGTCGGCCCATACAGCATCGTCTGTCACGCACTCACGGCTGCCGTCGTCGACGACGTGGTGGCCTGCATGCGAAAGATCCGCGGCGACGCGGCCGTCGACGCGATCACGGTGCCGGCCCCGGCCCGGATGGACGATGCCCGATCAGGTCCCGCACGTCGACGTTGACGGCCGCGCGACAGCCAGTCGGGAGCCAGAGGCGTTCACGCCTACTCGACGCGCTGGTTGACCCGACTCGCAAGGAGGGGCTGAGTTGGTCCCGCAATCACTACGAGCGGAGAGCTCGTGCTCGTGGCATCCGTTGCCAAGTCGAATGGGTACTATCGAGTTGGCGTCCAGCCCTGGATTGAACATGCCTATTCGGTTGAGGAGACCTCGTGACCGGCACTGCATCGAAGGCGCCCCAACGTGCCGACGCGCGCAAGAACATCGAGAAGATCACTCAAGCCGCGATCGACTGCCTCGGGCGAGATCCCGCCGCGAGCCTCGGGCAGATCGCGCAGACCGCAGGGGTGGGCCGGGTCACCCTGTACGGCCACTTCCCCTCACGCGAGGTCCTCGTCGAAGCGGCCCTGATCCGAGCCCTGGCCGACGGCGAAGAGGTCCTGGCAGCGGTCGACCTCGCCGGTGATCCGCGCCAGGCCCTGCGTGGGCTGATCGAGTCCAGCTGGCAGTTGACCGCTCAGGCCAGCAGCATCCTCGAAGCCGCGCAGGCAACCCTCCCGGCCGGCCGAATCCACGACCTGCACACCAAACCCGAGCAACGCGTCAACGCCCTGATCCGACGCGGCCAGACCGAGGGCGTCTTTCGCACCGACCTTCCAGCCGACTGGCTCGCCAGCATGATGCACCACGTGATGAAGGGAGCCGCGGCCGACGTCCTGGACGGACGGCTCGACCAGAACGACGCCGCACATTACATCACCGAAGTGGTCCTCGGCGCGTACGCACCGCCAACCCAACAGGGATCGCCGCACGCCTGAGGCGGCGCGACGCGCGTTCTTCCGAATCGTCCACGACATCAATCAGCTGGCGAGCAGCTGACGCAGCACATACTGCAGGATGCCGCCGTGCCGGAAGTACGCCGCCTCGGCAGGGGTATCGATTCGCACGACGGCCTCGAACTGCCGCGTCTCGCCCTCGTGCTCAGCGGTCACCGTCACGCGATGCGGGATCTGCTCCGCCCCTTCGAGACCGACGATCGAGTAGAGCTCTTCACCGGTGAGCCCGAGCGAGGCCGCCGATTCTCCCGACTGGAACTGCAACGGAAGTACGCCCATGCCGATCAGGTTCGAGCGATGAATCCGCTCGAACGACGTGGCGAGCACCGCTTTGACACCGAGGAGCAGAGTACCCTTGGCGGCCCAGTCCCGCGAAGAACCCGAGCCGTACTCCGACCCGGCGATGACGATCAGCGGCACGGCATCCGCGGCGTACGCCTTCGAGGCATCGAAGATGCTCATCTGCTCATTGCTCGGAAGGTGACGGGTGAAACCACCCTCAACACCCGGCACCAACTGATTGCGGAGACGGATGTTCGCGAACGTACCGCGGATCATCACCTCATGATTTCCCCGACGCGATCCATAGGAGTTGAAGTCCCGGGGTGCGACGCCGCGCTCCGTCAGATACCGGCCCGCGGGAGAGTCGCGCTTGATGACTCCTGCCGGCGAGATGTGGTCGGTCGTCACCGAGTCTCCGAGGAGTGCCAGCACGCGCGCCCCTGCGATATCGCGCAGGGGCTCGGGCTCGCGCGGCATCCCCTCGAAGTATGGTGCTCGGCGCACGTATGTGGAGGTCTCGTCCCAGACGAAGATGTCGCCGGAGGGGATGTCGAGGCCGCGCCAATTGTCGTCGCCGTCGAAGACGTTGGCGTAACCGTCGGCGAACATCTCCGCTTCGAGTACCTGGCCGATGACGGCTTCGACTTCCTGAGTACTGGGCCAGATGTCACGCAGGTAGACGGGTTCGCCCGCGTCATCCTGACCGATCGGATCACTGAGAAGATCGATGTTCATCGTTCCGGCGAGCGCATAGGCGATGACGAGCGGTGGCGAGGCGAGGAAGTTCATCTCGGTCTCGGCGTGGATACGGCCCTCGAAGTTTCGGTTGCCGCTGAGCACGGACGCCACGGTGAGGTCGTTTTCTGCGATTGCCTTGCTCACCGCCGGGATGAGCGGCCCCGAATTCCCGATACAGGTCGTGCAGCCGTAGCCGACCAGGTCGAAGCCGAGCTGGTTGAGGTAGGGCGTGAGGCCGGCCCGATCGTAGTAGTCGGTGACGACGCGCGATCCGGGTGCGAGGGTGGTCTTGACCCACGGCCGGGAATTCAGTCCGCGCTCCACGGCCTTCTTCGCCATCAGCCCGGCACCGATCATCACCGACGGGTTCGACGTGTTGGTACACGAGGTGATCGCGGCGATGACGACATGACCGTTGTCGACGCTCGTCTCCCGGCCATCGGGGAATACGACGTTCGCAGGATTCGAGGGCCACTCGCGGTGGGGCGCAGGTTGTGACCGATCCACCGGCTTCTGGGCCTTGCCGAGTTTGTCGAACTCGATGGGATCACTCGCGGGGAACGACGCGGCTGAGGCCTGATCGAGGCCGACGAGCTCTTCGGGCGCACGGGATCCATCGACCAGGATCTCGCCCACCACGCTCCTGGCGTTGACCAGCGGGATGCGGTCTTGCGGTCGCTTCGGTCCGGCGACAGATGGTTCGACGTCGGCGAGGTCGAGCTCGACGTTCAACGAGTACTCGGCCTCGTGCTCGGGATCGTGCCAGAGCCCCTGCTCCTTGGCATACGCCTCGACGAGATCGATCTGAGCCTGGGGCCGAGCAGTCAGACGCAGGTACTCCAGCGTCACCTCGTCGATCGGGAAGATCGCACAGGTCGAACCGTATTCGGGGCTCATGTTGCCGAGGGTCGCGCGGTTGGCCAGTGGGACGTTGGCAACGCCCGGCCCGTAGAACTCGACGAACTTGCCCACCACGCCGACCTGCCGGAGCATCTGTGCGACGGTCAGGACGAGGTCGGTCGCGGTCACGCCCTCTCGCAGTTCACCACTGAGCTTGAAACCGACCACTGGTGGGACGAGCATGCTCATCGGCTGGCCCAGCATGGCGGCTTCCGCCTCGATCCCGCCCACCCCCCAGCCGAGCACACCGAGTCCATTGACCATCGGCGTGTGCGAGTCGGTACCGACCAGCGTGTCGGGATAGGCCTGTGTGACCCCGTTTCGCTCACTGGTGAAGACGACACGCGACAGGTACTCGAGGTTGACCTGGTGGCAGATGCCCGTGTTCGGCGGGACGACGAGGAAATCGTCGAACGCCTGCTGGGCCCAGCGCAGGAGCTGATAACGCTCCTCGTTGCGTTCGAACTCCAGGTCGGCATTGATGCGGAATGCGCGTTCGGTCGCGAACGCGTCGGCAATGACCGAGTGGTCGATCACCAGCTCGGAGGGGATGAGCGGATTGATCTTCTGCGGATCTCCCCCGAACGAGACCATGGCATCGCGCATCGCGACCAGGTCGACGACGCAGGGGACGCCAGTGAAATCCTGCAGCAGCACGCGGGCTGGCGTGTACTGGATCTCCGCGCCGTGATCGGCCGCGCGATCCCAAGCGGCGACGGCTCGAACCTGCTCGGCCGTCACCAGCCGTCCATCCTCATTCCGCAGGAGATTCTCCAGAAGCACCTTGAGGCTGTACGGCAATCGCGCCGAGCCTTCCACCGCGTCGAGTCTGTAGATCTCGTAGTTGATGCCATCGAGTGCGAGCATGGCGCGGGCGCCGAACGAATCCGTCACGACAGACCTCCACCGGCTTTCGCCGGATCAGATAGCGAAAATGCGCTATGACCTCATAGTCGCCGCCGCCTCGCAGACTGTCAACGGACGCACGGGCCCAGGCCGGCTGGGCTCGTCTCTCCACCACTCCACCGCGGTCGGCACAACCCACCGGGGCACGTCGGTCGAGCTGAGCGGTGAGGCGCCCGCGATCAACGCGTGCAGCAAAGCACCGCGCCAAGGGCTGAGAACGGCCATCAGGGCCGGCGATCACGACCGCTTCGACGTGTCCGTCTGCCATCGTTGCGAGCTCGGCGCACCGCCGGCGACAGATCGCTGGGATAGCACTCGCCCGGGCGGACATCCACGGCTTCGTGCACGGGGTATGCGTCGGAACCCTGATGAACCGTATCGATGAGACCTCGGTATTCCGGATGGCGGGCACAGGAACGCCCCCATCGCAGGACAGATGATGGCGATCGCCTTCCCACCCGACGTCACCTCGCGCACACCGATCTTGTCCAAGGCGGCGATGAGCGCCGCGTTGTTCTCCTCAAGAGCGAAGGCCTCGGTCTCGATAGTCCTCTTCACGCTTCCTGTCTGAAAACTCGCGGGTGGCTAGGTGCGGTGTGTCCCCCGGGTCACTCCAGGGTGATCGGCGTCGATGAGGTCGGCATACCCGGGATGGTGTTCGATGAAGGTGCGCACGATCGGGCACAGGACGGTGATGGTCTTGCCCTGCGCGCGCACGTCGTCGAGGACGCGTCGGATAAGTTCGGTGGCGATGCCCTGCTTGCGGAACTCGGGGTACACCGAGGCGGCCTGCAGCACGAGTCGGTTCTCGCCGGCGACGCTGTAGGTCAGCCCGGCGATCTCGCGGTCGCCGACGATGGCGTCGTAGATGCCGGCCTTCTCGTCGTTGACGACCGTGAAGTCGAATGCGGGAGCATTCGGATCATCGACCACTTCTTGGATGAGGAGAGCCTGTTCCTGAGTGAGGATGCCTTTCCCGTCGGGGTATCCAGCCTCGTCGGGGTATTCCTCGGCGGAGCGGCTCGGTTCGCTTGGGTCGGTCATGATGGCCTTTCGTTGTTGGTGATCAGTGAGCCACGTACTCATGGGCGGACACGGATGACCGTCTTCCCGTTGACTCTCTCGGTCGGGTTGAAGGCGGCAACGGCGTCATCAAGGGAAGCCACTGTGCCGATGTTCGTCCGTAGCCGCCCTTCTCGAACCTGTTGGATGAGCTCGGTCAGTTGAGCGCGGTCAGACACGACGACGAAATCGACCGCCAGGCCGTCTGTCGGCCTCGCCTCGGGCGGGCCGGTGACGGTCACGAGGATTCCGCCGGCTCGAATCAGGCGTGCCGACCGCTTCTGGATGTCGCCGCCGATGACGTCGAAGACGAGGTCGACTCCACCCACGTCTTCCAACGAGTCGTTCTCCAGGTCGACGAATTCCTGCGCACCGAAATCGAGCGCCGTTTGACGGTCGGCGGCACGTCCGGTTCCGATGACGTAGGCGCCGGCCTGATGGGCGAGTTGTGACGCCATCGAGCCGACCGCGCCGGCCGCGCCGTGCACCAGGATGCTCTGCCCCTCGCGAAGACGGCCGTGCTCGAAGAGCCCCTGCCACGCTGTCAGTCCCGTCATCGCGACGCCCGCTCCCACCGTGAAGTCGACGTCGCCCGGCATCGGGGCGAGATTGCGTGCCTCTACGACGGTGTACTCCGCGAGGGTGCCGTCGCGTGTCCAGTCCGTGATACCGAACACCCGCTGTCCCACCGACAGGCCGGTTGTGCCATAGCTGAGGGCGGTGACCATTCCGGCCACCTCGTGGCCGGGGATCACCGGCGTGCGGTCGAGACCGCGGCGATCGACCCAGGTCGAGGGCCACTCGAGTTCATTCCCTGTGAACCCCGACGCGTGAACCTCAACGATGACATCGCCATAGTTCGCGCCCTCAAGGCTCGCGAGTTTCGCCGCGTCGGGGTCGGGACGCTCCATGAGCGTCATCCCAGCCCTTCCCACGGTCTGGTCCGAAACCACGATCGCCTTCATCTGAGTACCTCTCTGTCAGGGTCTCCACCTCGCACCCGCCGACGTCACCGGGTTCCGTAGCGTCTCGCGTGCTCTTATGGGCGCACGCGGATGATGGTTTTCCCCTGCACACGGTCGGTCGGGTTGAAGGCGGCCACGGCATCATCGAGAGTCGCCACCGTGGCGATGTTCGTGCGCAGCCTCCCCTCCCGTACGCGGTGGACGATCTCAGTCAGTTGAGCGCGATCGGCCTCGACGACGAAATCGACCGCGAACCCCTCGACTGGCTGCGCCTCGGGAGGTCCGGCGATGGTCACCAGCATTCCGCCAGCTCGCACCAGACCCGCGGACTTCTTCTGGATGTCACCGCCGATGACGTCGAAGACGAGATCGACCCCACCAATGTCTTCCAGCGAGTCGTTCTCCAGATCGACGAACTCCTGTGCACCGAAACCCAGTGACGTCTGACGGTCGGCGGCACGTCCAGTGCCAATGACGTAGGCACCGGCCTCTCGAGCCAACTGCGTCACCATCGAGCCGACACCACCAGCGGAACCGTGCACCAGGACGCTCTGTCCGACCTGGAAACGGCCGTGCACGAACAGGCCCTGCCATGCGGTCAGACCCGAAATCGGCAGACTCGCTGCCACCGTGAACTCGACATCGCCCGGCAGCGGCGCAAGGTTCCGCGCCTCAATGGCCACATACTCGGCCAGGGTGCCGTCGCGAGTCCAATCCGCCAGCCCGAATACGCGCTGTCCCACAGACAGTCCCCTCGTGCCATAACCGAGAGCGGCGACCACGCCGGCGACGTCGTGGCCGGGGATCGACGGCGTGCGGTCTCTGCCCAGGCGATCGATCCAGGTTCCCGGCCAGGTCAGTTCGCCGGGTGTGAACCCCGACGCATGAACCTGAACGACCACATCGTTCCCCGTCGCCTCCGGCTCCGGCCGCTCCGCCAGCGTCATCCCAGACGTGCCTGCTGCCTGATCTGTCACCACAACTGCCTTCATCAGGCGCCTCCCTATATGCAACTTGCGTTCGCTGCGTTTCAGCTCTACTACCAATTGGCGACGGCAGGCTTCGACGTCTTACCACCCGGGGTGCTACGAGTTGCGGCACGAAGGCGTCGAGCGCATGTGACGGCCATGAGCTCCTCCCCCTCTCTGTCGGTTCGTGTCGGCGGCGCTCGAATTCTGGACGCTTGCGGCGGCCGAATAGTGAACGGTTTCGGGCAGTTTAGCTTTGGTCTTGTTCGGCTCTGATGCTGGGCAGGGTGTCGATGCCTCGGTCGCGTAGTCGGTAGCTGGCGCCCTTGAGTGCGAGGACGTCGGCGTGGTGGACGACGCGGTCGATCATCGCGGCGGCGACGACTTGGTCGCCGAACACGCCACCCCATCCGCTGAAGGGCAGGTTGCTGGTCAGGATCAGGGACGCGTGTTCATAGCGCGATGACACGAGTTGGAAGAACAGGTTCGCGGCGTCTTGCTCGAACGGGAGGTAGCCGACCTCGTCGACGATGATGAGCCCGTACCGGCGGAGTTTCGCGAGCTCTTGCGCCAGCCGGCCGACGCGGTGCGCGTCTGAGAGTCGGGTGACCCAGTCGGTCGCGGTCGCGAACAACACCCTGTGCCCGTGTCGGGCGGCGGTGATGCCCAAGCCGGTGGCAAGGTGCGTCTTGCCAGTGCCGGGCGGGCCGAGGAGCACGACGTTCCGTGCCTCGGTGAGGAACGCTCCCGATGCCAGCGCGCCGAGTTGCTGGCGGACCGCGGGTTGGGCATCCCACTCGAAGTCCTCGAGCGTCTTGCGTGCCGGGAACCCGGCGGCGCGGATGCGGAGTTCGGCTCCGGACGAGTTGCGGGCGGCGACTTCGCGTTCGAGGACCGCGGCAAGGTACTCCTCGTGCGTCCAGCCAGCGTCGCGGGCATGATCAGCCAACCGTGCGGCCGCGTCGGTGATCCGCGGCGCTTTGAGCGCGGCAGCGAGGTAGTGCACTTGTTTGACCGCTTCGGACGACGCCTTCGACGTGCCCATCAGGCGCTCACCCCGTCCAGCCCGAACGCCCGGTCGTAGTCGGCCAGATCCCGGCCCAGCCCGTCATCGGCGGCGGTGACCGACCGGGGCTGCTGGAACTGGCGGCGCAACACTGCGGCTTCTTCCACATGGGACGGATCGGTGATGGTGAGCCCGCGCGCCCAGACCCGCTCGTGCTCGGCCACGATCCGCCCGCCCATCCGGACACGAACCCGCTCCAGATCAGCGGCGACATCAACGACCCGACCGATCGCCGCCGGGCTGACCGAGTAGTCGCTGCTATCGACACGGACGTAGTAGTCCCGGCCCAGCCGGACCTGGTTGCGCCATCCCAGGTGCAGCACCACCGGCGGCAGCGGCAGCATCGCAGCCCGGTCAGTGTCGATGAGATCAACCGGGCGTGCCTTGATCGTGCGCACCACACGCTGATTCGCAAGCGTCAACCACTCGGTGAACTGGGAATTGAAGTCCGTCGGCGACGTGAACGTCCGTCCGGGCATGAACGAGGTCTCGAAGTATCCGTTGCGTCGTTCCACGATGCCCTTGGACTCCGGGTCCCGCGGCTTGAGTTGCACGATCTTCGTCGCGAGCGTCCCCGCGAACCCGGTCACGCCTTCAGCACGACGCTGGCCACGACCGATGCCCGGCTCGTTGTCCCAGATCAACCGGCGCGGCACCCGGCCCAGCTGCTGGATCAGCTCCCACGAGCCCAGCAGCAGATCCTCGGTCTTCCGAGTCGGGATCATCCGCCCGACCGTGAACCTCGAATGCGCCGCGGTGATCACCAGTACCGGCAACAGCGTCCGCGACCCGTCCTCGAGTGGGATCTTCTTCGGCGGGAACCACAGATCACACTGCGCCGCATCGCCAGCCACCCACGACAGCCGATCCGCCGGGTCGACCGGTCGTTGCTCTGGCCGCAGACGCTGCACGTTATCCCGGAACCATCGGATCGACCCGGTCCAGCCGACACGCTCCGCGACCACCGTCGCCGGCATGTCCGGTGTCTGCTTCAGCAGCGCACGCACCCGTTCCTCGAATGGCGTGAACGACGTTGGCGCCGGTCTGCGTTCATACCTCGGTGGCGAATCCGAACTGACGGCCTTCACGACCGTCGTCCGTGAGATTCCCAGCTGTACCGCGATCTGCGCCTTCGGCACCCCATCCGCGGCAAGCCTGCGGATCAACGCCCAGTCCTCCAAAGTGATCACTCTCCAATCGTTGAGTGTTCACTTTTCGAGCGCCGCAACTGTCCAGTTTTCAAGCGCCGCCGACAGTTCGTCGGTCAGGCCGCTGTCGACTCGCCTTCCAAATATCCGTTCGCGGTCAGGTACGCCCGGATCTTGCGACGTGCATCGAAAACCGTCTTGTATATCGCACCCCGATTCGACCCAGACCGAGACGCCATCACCTCTATGGAAACACCGTTGACCACGATCGCGACGAAGAAGTGGCGCTGATGGTCCGTCAACGTCTCGCTCATGGCGCGGTGCACCGCAGCGACCAGCTCCCTCTGCTGTGCCTGCGCAAGCGGATCGGCAGCGAGCCGCGACGGCAGTCGATCCCATTCCTCGGCATCGAGAGACAGCGTTGGCCGCCGCCAAGAATGGCGACCGAGTTTGTTCGAGACCTCGAGCACCACGAACCGATATGCCCAGGTCGTGAAGCGACTCTCGCCCCGAAAGGCGTCGAGCTTCCTCAGCAAGGCAACCATTCCGTCGTTGGCCGCCTGTTGCGCAATGTCGTCGAGTTCCGGTCCGCCGATGCGGAAGGCAGGTCCACGCCGATACGTCTCACTGATGGCCACCCTCAGCAACATCGCGTGCAGACGAGCCAACGCCGCGCAGCGTTTCGTCCCGGTGTCGGAAAGCGCGGTTACCCAGGATGAGGAGTCTGTATCCATGCCGATAAGTCCAATTCGGTGAGTTCCGTAGTTCCGCGCCTGGATGCTCCGGCATCGGAACAGCTCGCCTCGCGGCTGGCGAACCTTGCGTGCCCCCGTCTTGGAGCCGCGGCAGCGTCGGGCTTGATGAGTCCGGT
The DNA here is from genome assembly GCA_030852935.1 of Actinomycetota bacterium. Taxonomy (GTDB): domain Bacteria; phylum Actinomycetota; class Actinomycetes; order Actinomycetales; family Microbacteriaceae; genus Agromyces. The sequence continues at coordinate 40,146 of JALYWB010000049.1, forward strand.
TCGATCCGAAATCGATAATAACAGAACGATCTCGTCCTTATAATGAATTTGCG
>JALYWB010000072.1 GCA_030852935.1 Actinomycetota bacterium
GAGCGTGACAGGCCGGCCAACGAACCCGCGCATGGCGCCGAAGTGGCGCGCAGCGAGACCGACCCGGCGCCCTCCGACCGGCCGGCGCGGCCGCTCAGTCGACCGCGAAGCGCTCGTCGAGCCAGCGGATCAGGTCGGCCCGCACCTCGGCCTGGTTGGTCTCGTTGAAGACCTCGTGTCGCGCACCTTCGTAGACGATGAGGTGCGCGTCGACGAGGTCGGCACGCCGCACGTAGTCGCGCAGCAGCGCGATGGCGCTTCGCTCGCCCGCGACCGGGTCGTCGGAGCCGACCATGATGAGCAGCGGGAGCTCACTCGGGAGCTGCTTCGACGGCCGGGTGATGAGCGAGAACGACTGTGGCCAGCCGAACAGCTGCTGCAGCGTGCGATCGGTCGTGTACGGGTCGGCCATGAAGTCGCGCGCGACCTGCGGGTCGCGACTCAGCCACTCGACGGGCGTGCCGCCCGGCCGGGCGAATCGCTTGTTGAGGTTGCCGACGTTGGTGAACCCGAGTTGCAACCAGGCGGTGCCGCTGAGCACCACGCCGTCGTATCGGTGCGGATGCCGGTTCACGACGTGCTGCGTCATGAACGACCCCCACGAGTGCCCGAGGATGACGAACGGCACGTCGTCGCCTTCGACTTCGCGAATGACCTCGCCGAATCGCTCGACGCCGGCGATGGCGGCGCGCATTCCGCCGGGGCCCGGGCGCCCCATCCGGGTGAGGTCGCCGCCGTGCTGCTCGAAGCCGGTCTGCCCGTGGCCGCGATGATCGTCGGCCCAGACCGAGTAGCCGGCGGCATTGAGGGCCCGGATGAGTTCGCCGTACCGACCGATGTGCTCGCCGATTCCGTGCACAAGCTGCACGACGGCTGTCGCATCGGGCGCACGCCAGCATTCGTAGTGGATGCGAACCCCGTGCTGATCGGTGAACGTGGGCATGCGGCCATTGTGGCAGCCCACCGTCCCGAGCGGGCGATCCAAGGCGCGTTCGAGGCGACCGGGGCGGCGCATGCTCGGCGTTCACCGCGGAGGTCGGGCTCGAGTACGGGTTCGGCGGCAACGTGATCTTCAAGGTCGACACCGAAGGCACGAACCGGTACCAGTCACGCACCTTCACGCCGGGGTTCGCCCCCGAGTCGGTGAATGTCGACCTCACGGGCGCGCAGTACGTCGACCTCATCGTCGAGGCGCCGGGCAGCATCAACGGCGCCCACGGCGTGTGGGGCGACGCGAGGTTCACCTGCGACTGATCGTGTAGTCGCGTTGACGAGGCGCCAGTCGCCTCACGCCTGGAACTCGGCCGGGCGCGGCTGCAGCCAACCTAGGTTCTGGTACCCCTCCTCCCACGGGAACCGGCCGTTCAGGTCGTCGTACGTGAGTTGGAGCACGGGCACGGATGCCCCGGGTGGCCGCTGGGCGAAGCGGTTGGCCCCGAACACGATTTCACCGGGATTGGGCACGGCCTCTATGGTGACGCGATGCCTCCACGCATCGAACTCGAGCAGCTGGCCGGGCACAAGATTCTCTCCTTCGCGGATCCGGCGTACGACCTCGTTCAGGAGCCCGCCGGCGACGGGTGGCGGCGCGCTGAAGACGAGCAGCTCTGGATGGCCGACACCGAAAAGACCGATGGTGTACGCGAACGAGGCCACCTCTTCCGCGCTGTCGCCGCCGACGTACTGGATGTAGGCCCCGTGTGTGCGTATCGCCTCCGCGGTGCGCTCGTCTTCCTGGTCGAGCCAGGCGATGGTCTGGGCGTTCGACGGTTCGTTCATCGGGATCTCCTTCGGGTCGAGTGCCACACGCTACGGCCGACCGCCGACATCCCCCGAAATACTTAGCGACACTAATTTGTTACACTAAGCATCATGACGGATGCTGCACAGACCACCACGGCCGAACGGCCGACCGCCGCGGCATCCGCCCGTCGTCGCCCGTTGGCCGAGCAGGGTTCCGAGTTGCGTATCGCCGTGATGCGGCTCGCCCGCCGGCTGCGGCAGGAGCGCAGCGAGACCGAGCTGAGCGCGTCGCAGCTCTCGGCCCTGGCCTGGATCTCGGTCGAGGGGCCGCTCACGATCGGCGGGCTGGCCGAGCTCGAGCGGGTCACTGCCCCGTCGATGAACCGCACCGTGAATCGCCTCGCCGACTCGGGGTACGTCGTGCGCGCCGGTTCACCCGACGACGGTCGCAAGGTGCTCGTGTCGACGACCGAGGACGGCGACGCCGTCGTGCGCGAGACGCGCCGCCGCCGTGATGCCTGGCTCGCCAAGCGCCTGAGCGCGCTCTCGCCCGAAGACCGCGCCACACTCGCGGCCGCGACCACGATCCTCAGGGGGCTCGCCAGCCAGTGAGTGCCATGTTCCGTTCCCTTGCCGTGCGCAATTACCGCATCTGGTTCATCGGCGCGCTCGTCTCCAACGTCGGCACGTGGATGCAGGCGACTGCGCAGAACTGGGTCGTGCTCACCGAGCTCACCGATAACGACGCGCTCGCTGTCGGCGTCACGATGGCGCTGCAGTTCGCGCCGCAGTTGGCGCTCGTGCCGATCACGGGCCTGATCGCCGACCGCTTCGACCGCCGGAAGACCCTGATGTTCACGCAGGGCTCGCTCATGGTGCTCGGCCTCGGGCTCGGCCTGCTGCTCCTCTCCGGAACGGCCGAGCTCTGGCATCTGTACGGCTTCGCCCTGCTGCTCGGCATCGTGAACGCGGTAGACACTCCGGTGCGTCAGACCTTCGTCGCCGACCTCGTCTCGAGCTCGCACATGTCCAACGCCGTTGCGCTGAACTCGGCATCGTTCAACACCGCGCGCCTGATCGGACCCGCGGTCGCGGGGTTCCTCATCGTGCTCGTCGGGTCGGGCTGGGTCTTCATCATCAACGCGGTGACCTTCATCGCGATGCTCGGCGCGCTGGCCATGCTCGGCGGTGACCGGCTCATCCGTGAACCGCGCGCCGCACGCGCGCCCGGGCAGTTCATCGCCGGGTTCCGCTACGCGATCAAGCGGCCCGACCTGGTCATCGTGTTCATCATCGTGTTCCTCGTGGGCGCATTCGGCATGAACTTCCCGATCTTCTCATCGACGATGGCGGTCGAGTTCGGTCGAGGTGCCGGTGAGTACGGCTTGCTCTCATCGATCCTCGCGATCGGCTCGCTGACCGGCGCGCTGCTCGCCGCCCGGCGCGAGCGGGCTCGCATGCGCGTGATCATCTCCGCTTCGGGCTTCCTTGCGGTTGCGGCGTTCGTCTCCGCCGTGATGCCCACGTTCTGGACCTTCGCGGCCTCGACCGTGCTCATCGGGTTCAGCATCGTCACGCTGCTGACGACCGCGAACGGCTACGTGCAGACCACGACTGAACCGGTGCTCCGCGGCCGAGTGATGGCACTGTACATGGCGATCCTCGTGGGCGGCACGCCGCTCGGCGCGCCCATCGTGGGCGCCGTCGCCGACGCCTTCGGCCCGCGCTGGGCGCTCGGGGTCGCGTCGATCGCAGCGGCGGTGGCCGGGCTCATCGGGCTCGGCTGGCTCATCGTCTCGCGCGGAATGCGGCTGGCGCGGCATCCCGAGCACCGCTGGCGCACCACGCTGCAGTTCACGGATGCCCCGACGTCGGCCATCGCCGCGGTCGACCCGCCGCCCGTACCCGACGCGGACGAAACGGGCGACGGACGCCCCGGGCGTCCCCAGTCCGACCTGGTGCCGGCCGACTTCTCGGAAGAGGTCGCGCTCACCTCGCCGATCCCGCTGCCGCGGGCGTCGCAGCGCAGCGCGGATGCGCAGCTGCACCCGAAGGTTTCCGCGACGACCCGACGCGAATGAGCTAGATGACCCCGAGAGCCAGCATCGCGTCGGCGACCCGGATGAATCCGGCGATGTTCGCACCGACCACGTAGTCGCCGGGCGCGCCGTACTCCTCGGCGGTCGACGCGGTGCGCTCGTGGATGCCGGCCATGATCTCGGAGAGCCGCTCCTCGGTGTGCTCGAAGCTCCACGAGTCCCGCGACGCGTTCTGCTGCATCTCGAGCGCCGAGGTGGCGACGCCGCCGGCGTTGGCGGCCTTGCCCGGCCCGAACAGCACGCCGGCGTCGCGGAACAGGCGGATCGCACCGGGAGTGGTGGGCATGTTCGCGCCCTCGGCGACGGCGATCAGGCCGCCGGCGACGAGCTTCGCGGCCTGCGCCTCGCTGAGCTCGTTCTGCGTTGCACACGGCAGGGCGACCTGCACCGGCTCGTCGCCCTCGATATCCCACACGGATGCCCCGGGCAGGAAGCGAGCGCGCCCGCCCCGCTCGTTCGCGTACACCGCGATCCGCTCGCGGCGTCGCTCCTTCACATCGCGGAGCAGGTCGAGGTCGATGCCGTCGGGGTCGTGGATCGCCCCCGAGGAGTCGGATGCCCCGACCACGACGCCGCCGAGCTCGTGCACCTTCTCGATCGCGTAGATCGCGACGTTGCCCGATCCTGAGACGAGCACGCGCGACCCGTCGAACGAGCGGCCGCGCGTCGCGAGCATGTGCTCGGTGAAGTACACGGCGCCGTACCCGGTCGCCTCGGTGCGCACGAGCGAGCCGCCCCAGGTGACGCCCTTGCCCGTGAGCACGCCCGATTCATAGCGGTTCGTGATGCGCTTGTACTGGCCGAAGAGGTAGCCGATCTCACGCGCGCCCACGCCGATGTCGCCGGCAGGAACATCCGTGTACTCACCGATGTGCCGGAACGCCTCGGTCATGAACGACTGGCAGAACCGCATGATCTCGGCGTCGGAGCGACCCTTCGGGTCGAAGTCACTGCCGCCCTTGCCGCCGCCGATCGGCATGCCGGTCAGGGCGTTCTTGAAGACCTGCTCGAAGCCGAGGAACTTCACGGTGCCGAGCAGCACGCTCGGGTGGAATCGCAGGCCGCCCTTGTAGGGGCCGAGGGCCGAGTTGAACTGCACCCGGAATCCGCGGTTGGTCTGCACGTGCCCTTCGTCGTCGACCCACGGCACGCGGAAGATGATCTGCCGCTCGGGCTCGCAGATGCGCTCGAGCATCGACGCCTGCACGTACTCGGGGTGCTTCGCGAGCACCCGGTCGAGGGAGCCGAACACCTCGTTCACGGCTTGGTGGAACTCGGCCTCGCCGGGGTTGCGGGCAAGGATCTGGGCATAGATGTCTTCGATGCTGGTACGAGGGCTCACGCGCGGTCCTTCTGATCGAGCGGTCGGGCGGATGCCACGTGGTGCGGTTGCGCGCGGCGCCTTCCACCATACAGAGCGTCAGCCGAACGTCGACTTCTGTGACAATCCGACCGCAGGGCGGTACGAGCATCTGACGGACGGAGGCTCACGCGCTGGCTGGCCCGCCCGTGGACTCGCGCACGACGAGCTCGGGTTGGAAGACCACGTGCTCGTGCTGGAAGTCCGCACCGAGCGCGGCCTCCTTCATGAGCAGGTCGACCGCGGTGTAGCCGATGAGCGACGCCGGCTGGCGGATCGACGAGAGCGGTACGACGGCCGCCGACGCGAAATCGATGTCGTCATAGCCGATCAGCGCGATCTCCTCTGGTACGCGGATCGTGCCCTGCATCATGAGCGCCTGCAGCAGCCCCATCGCAAGCAGGTCGTTCGCGGCGAACAGCGCGTCCGGTCGCTCGGCCATCGGCCGCTCGCGGATCGCCTCGCCGGCTGCCCGGCCCTGCAACACGGTGAGTGCATCCGTTTCGATGACCTCGAGCGTCGCGTCGGGCGTCTCGGCGACGGCGCGGCGCGCGCCATCGAGGCGGTCGGTGACCTGGCGGATGCTCGTCGGCCCACCCACGAATGCGATCCGGCGGCGACCGGTCTCGAGCAGGTGGCTCACCGCGAGCGTGCCGCCCACGACGTCGTCGACCGCCACTGACGAGAAGCTGCGGTCAGCCGCCTCCCGGTCGACGAGCACGACCGGCGTGCCGCGCGATCGGAGCCGCTCGAGCCGAGGGAGGTCGTCGCTCATCGGCGAGATGAGCACGCCGTGCACGCGCTGCTCCTCGAACAGGTCGAGGTACGACCCCTCACGGTCGGTGTTCTCGTCGCTGTTGCCGAGCAGGATCGTCATGGCGTCTTCGGCGGCGCGATCCTCAGCGCCGCGGGCGACATCCGTGAAGAAGGGGTTGCGCACGTCGAGCACGACCAGCCCGATCGAACGGCTGCGGCCCGCGCGCAACTGCCGCGCGGCGTCGTTGCGCACGAAGCCGAGCTCGGCGATCGCCGCATGCACACGCTCGACCGTGCCCGGCGCAACCTTGTCGGGCCGGTTCAGCACGTTCGACACGGTTCCCACCGACACGGATGCCGCAGCCGCGACATCCCTCACACTGACTGCCATGCGCTCCTCCTCGGTCGGGACCACGTCAAGTATGTCCGACCCCGGGCGCGACTGAAACGAATCACTCCATCCGCCTACGCCGGCTGATGATCGTCCATCCGGCGCCGAGGAGCAGGAGTATCGCCGCTGCGCCCAACCACGGCACGGCGTCGAACCCGGTGCGCGCAATCACCTCGGTGGGCACGACGACGCTGCCGTCGCCATCGCCATCGCCATCGCCGACGCCCGGGCCATCGCCCACGGGCACGAGCACGAGCGAGTGCCCACCCGCCGGCACTCCGAACGGCACCACGGCCTGCAATGCGACGACGCCGCGCTCGTCGGCGGAGACGACCCCCAGCACGATCGGGTCGGAGTGCAATTCGACGCGCACGACGGCACCGGGCCGGAAGCCGCTCGCCTCGACGAGCACACGCATCCCCGACTCCACCGTCAGGGTGCCGTTGGAGCCGCCACGGTCGACCTCGACGACGGAGCCGACATTCCCGGCGACATCCACCGTACGCAGCGACAGCCGCTCCGGCTCGGCATCGATGGCGACGAGGGCGGTGAGACTCGAGTGCCAGGCGCGGCCGTCGAGCGAATACTCGACGCGGTCGACACCGGAACCCGCATCGGAACCCACGGCGGTGACGCGACCGGATTCCGTCAAGCGCGCCCAGGCCGACGGTGCGGTGCCGTCGACCTTGAGCTCCACCCGTTCGCTGGAGCTGACGTTGCTGGCGAGGTCGGTCGCCCTGTACTCGAGCGCCGTCACGCCCTCGGGCGGACGGATCGGCTCGGTGTACCGCTGCCATTCGCCCTCCGCCAGGCGGAACTCGACCGTGTCGACGCCGCTCTCCTCGTCGACAGCCGTGAGCTCAATGGTCGAGGAGGAGCGCAACCAGCCGTTCTCCCCCGGCTCCGTCCACGCGTGGTCGACCGTCGGAGCGGTGGTGTCGGGGATCACGATCGTGCCGGTGACCGACTTGACCGTCTCGACGTTGCCGGCCGCATCGGTCGATGCGTACGACACCGTGAACTGGCCGCCACGATCGAGCACGACGGAATCGCCGAGCTGCCACGCTCCGTCGT
>JALYWB010000161.1 GCA_030852935.1 Actinomycetota bacterium
GCGCGCGCCCTAGGCTCTCGGCATGATCCTCGTTGCAGCCCGCGGCGCCGGGCCCGAGCACGGACTGCACGTCGCCGTGCAGCACGACGGCGAGTGGATGACGCGGCACCTCGACACCGTCGAGCAACTCGCGGCGCTCGCCCCGCACCCCTCGCGCCCCCTCGCGTACGGACTCAGCGGACTCGAGCGCGGACGCCTGCTCGCCTGGAACGTGGCCGATGTCGCGGCAGGCGGCTCCGCGACGCGCCTCGTCGACCGGGATGCGCTCGGCGACATCTCGTGCGACCTCGCGGTCGACCCGGGCGGGCGCCTGCTCGTCGCGGCCCACTACGGCTACGAGACGGGTGCGGGCGGCTCGCTCACCGTCTGGCGGCTCGACGAGCTGGGGATGCCGTTCGGCAACGGGGTGCCGATCGTGCTCGTGGGATCCGGTGCCGATCCGGTGCGGCAGCCGGTGCCGCATCCTCACCAGGTCGTGTTCCACGACGGCGCGCTGCACGTGCCCGATCTCGGCACCGACACGATCCGCCGGTTCGCGCTCTCGCCCGACGACGCCGAGCGTCCGCTCGCGCCCCTCGAGCCCATCCCGGTGCCGGTCGGCACGGGGCCGCGGCACATGGTGATCCTCGGATCGGGGGCGTCGGCCCGCGTCGTCGTGAGCGGCGAGCTGTCGGGTGAGCTCGCGGTCGGATCGCTCGATCCCGCGCGGCCCGCATGGCGCACGGTCGTCGCGACGCGCCGCACCGGGCCGGCCGTGACCCGCACCGACCGCAACTACCCGGGTGACGTCAAGGTGTCCGCCGACGGGCGGTACGCGTACTTCGCGAACCGCGGGTACGACACGCTCGCGACGATCGAACTCGGCGACGAGGGTCCGGCGCTCGTCGAGGAGGTGCAGGCGCAGCCGTGGCCGCAGCACATCCTCGTGCGCGATGGCGAGGTGCTGCTCGCGTGCTGGGACGGATCGAGCGTGCTCCGGGCGCGGCTCGAGGGAGGCGTGGCAGGGGAACTCGAGTTCGCATTCGCGTGTCCGGGGGCGGGGTGGTTGTTGGAGATGGGCGAGTTGTCGCATCCCGGTTAGTTCATCTACCTGAACTAGGGTTTGCATAGAGGAAACTTCCCGATACAGTGGGGCCACCCATCACCCCACCAGGAGGTAGCTATGCCCCGCAGGAACGCCGGCGTCATGCTCGTGACCGCCGTGATGACCGCAACGGCACTCGCCGCGTGCGCTGCTCCATCTCCGTCTCCCGAGCCCGACGCGAACCCGAGCGGTACGCTCACGGTCGCGCACTGGGACTTCCTCGCCCCCGCCTACGGCGAGCAGATGCAGGAGATCATCCAGGGCTACGAGGACTACAACCCGGATGCCACCATCGAGACCGTCGGCATCGTGCGCGCCGACTACGAGACGAAGCTCAAGATCCAGTTCTCCTCGGGCGGCGGACCGGACGTCTTCACGATGGCCGACACCTTCTTCCCCGAGCTCGCGAACGCGGGCCTGCTCAAGCCGCTCGACGACGTGGTCGATGACGACCTCGTCGCGACGCTGAACAACACGAACAACGCCGCGATCTGGGACGACCAGCGCCTCGCGGTCACGTGGCAGGTCGCGCCCTACGCATTCCTGTGGAACAAGGACGTGCTCGAGGCCGCCGGCGTCGAGCCGCCCACCACGCCCGAGGAGCTGCTCGAGGCCGCGGTCGCGATCAAGGAGGCCACGGGTATCACGGGCTTCGCCGTGCGCCACCGCCTCGCGGAGGAGACCCCGTGGTGGATCGACTTCAACAACTGGGTCGTGGGCTTCGGCGGTGGATGGTCGAAGGACGGCAAGCTCACCATCGACAGCCCCGAGAACATCGCCGCGGTGGAGTTCTACAAGGAGATGTACGACTCCGGCGCCTTCGCGGTCGGTGACGACGCCTCCACCTTCCGCACGAAGTTCAGTGAGGGCCAGCTCGCGATGATGATCGACGCGACCGGCGCCCCGCCCGCGATGATGAGCGAGACCGTTCCCTCCACTTCGATGGATGCCTCGGCCCTGCCGTTCCCCGAACTCGCCACGAGCCAGGTCGGCATCTACTTCGGCATCAACGCGAACACCGAGAACTCGGCGCTCGCGGAGGACTTCATGAAGTGGTTCCTGTCGCCGGACACGCAGCAGGCGGTGTCCGAGGTGATCGGCAACACGTCGACGGTCGCGACGGCAACCGAGGTTCCGGCGAACTTCTTCGCCGAGAACCCCTGGGCCGAGGCCTACCGTGAGAACGGCGAGTTCACGCACAGCGCCGTGATCGCGGGCTTCGAGTCGGTCACCCCGCAGATCCGCCACGTGGTGCTGGGATGGATCGAGAAGGTGCTGCTCGAGGACGTCGATCCGAAGGAAGCACTCGAGAGCGCGGCGGCAGAGCTCCAGTAGCCGCCGAACAGGATCGGGCGGGGGCCGGCTGTGCCGGCAGGGCCCCCGCCCGTGATCCGCTCCACGTCCCATCCATCGCCAGCTCGAGCCGAGGAGATCCGTGAGCACCATCAGCGCCGACATCGACGCCGCTGCCGGCCGTCGCGCTCGCCGCTCCGCCGCACTCGTGCCCTACCTGTTCGTCGGTGCTGCGGCGCTCTACCTGCTGCTGTTCACGGCCGTGCCGATGATCCGCGGGCTGTGGTTCAGCTTCACCGACAGCAGCCTGCTGAATCCGTCGGGCGGGAAGCTCATCGGCGGCGACAACTACGCCGACGTGCTCACCGAGGCTCGCTTCTGGGCGTCGGTCGGGACCACCCTGCTGTACACGGCGGGCACCGTGATCGGATCGATCCTGCTCGGCACCGTCGCCGCGGTCGCGATCAACGACCGCGTGCCCGGCCGGGCGTTCTTCCGCGCCATCCTCACCGTGCCGTGGGCCGTGCCGTCGGTGGCGGTCGTGCTCGTCTTCATCTGGATCTACAACGTCGACAGCGGCGTCGCCAACGCCGGGATGCGCGCGCTCGGCATCGGCGAGCAGGGCTGGTTGATCGACCCCGACCTCGGCCTCCTCGCCGTGACCGCCGCGTCGGTCTGGAAGGTGTTCCCGTTCGTGATGCTCGTCGTGCTCGCGTCGCTGCAGAGCGTGCCGAGCGAGTTGCGCGAGGCGGCGCGCGTCGACGGGGCCGATGCGTTCTCGGTGTTCAAGGCGACCGTCGTGCCCCACGTGCTGCCCACCATCCGGGTGGTCGCGCTGCTCATGACGATCTGGTCGATCCGGCGCTTCGAGATCATCTACCTGCTCACGGGCGGCGGTCCGATCGACGCGACCAACACGATCGTGATCAGCGTCTACCGCGAGGCGTTCCAGAACTCGAACCTGGGCCGGGCGGCGGCGATCGGCATCCTCGGTCTCTGTCTTTCGATGCTCGTGACCGTCGTCTACTTCCTGCTCGACCGCCGGGAGTCACGGAAGGACGAAGCGCGATGACCGCCACACCCGAAGTCGCGCCGACCACCGCCGCGCCCGTCGTGCGTCGCAAGTTGCGGCTCCCGCCGTTCGGCCGGTGGATCGTCGTGATCGTCGTCGTGCTCATCGCGAGCTTCCCGGTCTACTGGATGTACAACACCGCGCTCACGCCCCGCGCCGAGCTGTTCACCGGGCAACCGCTCATCCCCGACATCACGCGCAGCGGCGAGATCTTCGCGGTGTTCGGCAGCAGCGTGCCGATCTTCACGTGGCTGGGCAACAGCGCGGTCGTCGCGATCGGCACGACCGTCACGAGCCTCATGATGGCCGTGCTCGCGGGCTACGGGCTCTCGCGCTACAAGTTCCGCGGCCGCGGGGTGCTCGGGTTCGCGCTGTTCGCGACGCAGATGCTGCCCGAAGCGCTGCTGATCGTGCCGCTCTACGCGCTCTTCGCGACGCTCGGCCTGCTCAACGGCCTGTTCGGCCTCGTGCTCGCCAACACGGCGTTCGTGATGCCGGTCGCGGTGTGGATCGTGAAATCGGCCATGGATTCCGTGCCGTTCGAGATCGAGGAGGCGGCGCGGGTCGACGGCTGCCCGCGCTTCGTCATCCTCACCCGCATCATGGTGCCGCTCACGGCGCCCTCGATCGCGGCGGCGGCCGTCATCCTCTTCTTCGACGGCTGGAACGAGTACCTGTTCGCGTCGACCTTCATCCAGGATCGCGAGCTGTGGACCGCCTCCGTCGGCCTCTCGTCGTTCATCGGCGAGTTCATCACGCCGCTGTCGACCGTCTTCTCGGCAGCGATCGTGTTCACGATCCCCGCGATCGTGTTCTTCCTCCTCGTCCAGCGCCAGATCGTGAGCGGCCTCACCGCCGGCTCAGTGAAGGGATGACCCGATGCCTGCCATGACCTTCTCCGGAGTGTCGAAGACCTTCCCCGGTGGTGGCGAGGTCATCAAGGACTTCACCGCCGAGATCCCCGACCAGGAGTTCCTCGTGCTGCTCGGGCCCTCGGGCTGCGGCAAGTCGACGATGCTGCGGATGATCGCCGGACTCATCGACATCACATCAGGCGACCTGCGCTTCGACGACCAGCGCATGAACGACCTCGACCCGAAGCAGCGCAACGTCGCCTTCGTGTTCCAGTCGTACGCGCTCTACCCGCACCTGACCGTGCGGGCGAACATCGCCTTCCCGCTGCTCATGTCGCGGTTCCGCTGGTGGAACCACATCCCGATCCTCGACGTGATCTCTCGCTGGCGTGCCATGAAGGACCCGGAGATCGCGAACCGTGTGGAGGAGATCGCGGCGACCATGGAGCTCACGCCCATGCTCAACCGCCGGCCCAAGACCCTGTCGGGCGGACAGCGGCAGCGCGTCGCCCTCGCGCGGGCGCTCGTGCGGGACCCGTCGGTGTACCTGCTGGATGAACCGCTGTCCAACCTCGACGCGAAGCTGCGAGCCCAGATGCGGGTCGAGATCTCCACTCTGTATGAGAGAGTCGGCAAGAGCTTCGTCTACGTGACGCACGACCAGGTGGAGGCCATGACCATGGGCACGCGCATCATCCTCATGGACGGTGGCGTGATCCAGCAGCACGGCACCCCCAAGGAGATCTACGATCGCCCCGCCAACACGTTCGTCGCGAAGTTCATCGGGTCGCCGCCGATGAACCTGATCCCGGTGTCGCTCGCGGACGGGGTCGCCCGGCACGACGACGACGTGCTCGCGACGCACGAACTGCCCCTCGACGTGACCGAGGGCGAGGTGCTGCTCGGCGTGCGCGCGGAGCGCATCCGCATCGCGGGGGCGGGGGAGCGCGGCATCCCGGCGCGGGTCGCGGTGGTCGAGCGCCTCGGCGCCGAGACGATCGTCGGCTTCCGCTTCGGCCACACCGAGCCCGAGACCCTCGGCTCCTCGGTCGTGCGCGGGATGTACTCGGCCCGAATCCCCGGCGACGTCGCGCTCTCGATCGGCGACGACATCGAGGTCGCGCTCGACCTCACCGCGGCATCGTGGTTCGACCCCGAGTCGGGCGAGCGGCTGCGGTCGAACGCGGACGCACAGCTGGCCGCATGACCGCGATCGTGCTGCGCGGCGGCAGCGTCTTCGATCCGGAGACGCTGCAGTTCGCGACCGTCGATCTCCGGCTCGAGCACGGCAGCGTGGCCGCTGGGCCCGCGCAGCCGGGCGACCACGTCGTCGACGTGACCGGCAGCCTCGTCGCCCCGGGGCTCGTCGACCTGCACACGCACGTGTTCGACGGCCAGGACCTCGGGCTCGTCGCCGACGTCATCGCCCCGCCGAGCGGCACCACCACGCTCATCGACACCGGCAGTTCGGGTGCGCACCTGCTCGGGGCGTTCCGTTCCGTGGCGGAGCGGTCGGAGACCCGCATGCGTGCCTTCCTGAACATCTCGTCGGTGGGCACGACGAGTATCATGCTCGGCGGCGAGCTCAAGGCCCCGCACTACGTCAACGAGGATGTCGCGATCGACGCCATCGAGGCCAACCGCGATCTCGTGATCGGCGTGAAGGTGCGCGCGTCGTTCGATGTCGGCGCGGACTTCGCCACCGAGGCGCTCCACCGGGCGCGGCGGGTGGCCGATCGGGTGGGCCTGCCGCTCATGGTGCACCTCGGACCCGCCCCGGCGGCGATCGATGAGATCGCGGGGGTGCTCGGGCGCGGAGACATCCTGACGCATGCGTTCACGGGCTGGGAGGGCAACACGGTCACGGAGTACGGCGAGCTCCGACCCTCGGTGCGGGCCGCGCGCGAGCGGGGTGCGCTGCTCGACATCGGGCATGGGATGTCGGGCTTCAGCCTCGAGATCGCTCGCCAGATGCTCGCGATCGGCCAGGCGCCCGACACGATCAGCACCGACCTGCACGCGTACTCGCGCCCCCTCGTCGTGGACCTGCCCACGGTGCTCTCGAAGTTCCTCGCCCTCGGGATGCCGCTGCCCGCCATCCTCGCGGCAGCCACCCTCACCCCGGCTCGCGCCGCAGGACTCTCCGACCTCGGGGTGGGCACCCTGCGCCCGGGCGCACCCGCGGATGTCGCCGTGCTGCGGCTCGCGCCCGGCGAGGTCGACTACGTCGACGCGTTCGGCGGATCGGTGACCGGCACCGAGCGCATCGAGTGCGCGCTCACGATCGCCGCCGGCCGGATCGTCTTCGACCGCGACGGGGTCGCGTCATGACCGGGTCGAGCGCGACGCCGCCGGACGGCGCCGCGCGCCTCGTGGTCGTGAGCGGCGGAGGCAGCGGCATCGGCCGCGGCATCGCGGAGTGGTTCGCCGGACAGGGCGACCGGGTGCTGCTCGCAGGCAGACGCGCGGCGGTGCTCGAACAGGCAGTGCACGAGATCGGCGAGCTCGCCGAGTTCGTCGTCGCCGATGTGAGCCAGGTGAGCGGTGCCGAAGCGGTGCACGCCGCGGTCGGGGAGCGCACGGTCGACGTGATCGTGCCCGCCGCGGGCGGTACGAAGGCACTCATCCCCGACGCGCTCGACGATATCGCGCGCGAGTGGCGCGCAGACCTCGACCAGAACCTGCTCTCGGCCGTGCTGCTCGTCGAGGCCCTCCGACCCTCGCTCGCTCGCCCGGGCGGTCGCGTCATCGGTCTCGGCTCGATCGGCGCCCAACTCGGCAGCGGCTACGGCGGCTCGTACGGCGCGGCGAAGGCGGCGCTTCACGCGTGGATGTACTGGCTCGCGCGCGACCTCGGTCCGGACGGCATCACCGTCAACCTCGTGCTGCCCGGCTACGTTCCGGCGACGGAGTTCTTCGGCGACCGTCGCAATGACGAGTTCGACGCCGTGCGCATCGAGCGCACGCTCGTCGGCCGGGCCGGCACGGTCGAGGAGGTCGCGTCCACGGTCGGATTCCTCGCGTCGGCCGAGGCGGGATACATCACGGGGCAGCTGCTCGGTGTGAACGGCGGAACGGTGCTCGGCCGATGACGAGCGCTGCGATTGACGCGACAACGAACATGGGATGGAGACACCGGTGACGATCTACGACGACCTCGGGGTGCCGGCGGTGCTGAACGGCGTGGGGCCGGCCACGCGTCTCGGCGGGCTGCCGCTGCATCCCGAGGTGTGGGCGGCGATGCAGGATGCGCTCGAGAGCTCGGTGCGCATGGACGAACTCGAGACGGCGGCCGGGCGGCGGATCGCCGAGCTGCTCGGGGTGCCCGCGGTCTACGTGACGTCCGGGGCATCCGCGGCGCTGTTCCTGGCGACGGCCGCCGTCATGGCGCGGGGCGACTCCGCGAACATCGACCGGCTGCCCGACACGACCGGCATGCGGCACCGCGTGATCATCCAGAGCGCCCAGCGCGATCCGTACGACCGCGCCGTCGAGGCGGCGGGCGCGACGCTCGTGCCGATCGGCTACCCCGACTCGACGCACCCTGGCGAACTCGAGCGCGAGCTCGGGGATGACGTCGCTGCCGTGCTGTTCCGGCCGGGCCGCGGCGGCAACCTGCTCGACCTCGAGTCGACGTGCCGCATCGCGCACGCCGCGGGGGTTCCCGTGATGATCGACGGCGCGATGTTCGTGCCGCCCGTCGAGCGGCTGCGCGCGTACTTCGATGCAGGCGCCGACCTGGTCGCGGTGAGTGGCGGCAAGGGCTTCCGCGGCCCGCAGACCAGCGGACTGCTCTGCGGGCGCAGCGAGTTCATCGACGTGATCGCCCTCCAGCACCAGGACATGGATGAGCGCGACACCACGTGGTTCCGCAACCGGCACGCCGACGAGCCCATGACCCCGCCGCGCCACGGCATCGGACGCTCGATGAAGGTCGGCCGAGAGCAGATCGTCGGCCTCCTCACCGCGATCGAGCGGTACGTGCGTGATCCCGGCGCCGACGAGGCGGCAGGCGAGCGGGAACTGGATGCCGCCGAACGCACGCTGCTCGACGACGGCCGCATCCCCGTGCACCGCGTGCACGAGAAGACCCTCGACGTCGGCGGCCTGCACCTCGACATCGGAGCGACCGGAGCCGACCTCGACGCCGTCGTGGTCGCGCTGCGCCAGCGCCCCGTTCCCGCCTACGTCGGCGAGTCCGAAGCGTGGCGCGGCGTGCTCACGATCAACGCGATGGCGATGCGCGAGGGCCAGGGCCGCGAGCTCGCCCTGGCGATCATCGAGGTGATCGACGGGCTCGCGCGATGACCGCGCTGCCGGTCGCGGTGATCGGCGGCGGGATCATGGGTCGCGGCATCGCGGCGTCGCTCGCGCTCGCGGGGCATCCGGTGGCGATCGTGGAGCCGCACTCTCCCGACGGTGTGCTCGACCGCGTGACGCAGTCGATCCGCGGAGCAGCCGACCCAGCGGTCGCCGACGCGGCGATCGCGCGCGTTCGCCTGGCCGACCTGCCTGACGCCGTGGGCAAAGCCGCGCTCGTGATCGAGGCCGTGCCCGAGGACCTCGCCGTCAAGGAGCCCGTCTGGCGAGAGCTCGGCCGGCACGCTGCGGAAGGCGCCATCCTCGCCACCAACACGTCCGCATTCGACATCGACGCGATCGCGGCCTGGGTGGACGATCCGTCGGTCGTGCTCGGCACGCACTGGTTCAATCCCGCCGAGGTGATCCCGTGCGTCGAGGTCGTCGTGGGCGCGGCGACGGATACGGGGGTGGTGCAGCGGGTCGTGCACCTGCTCGAGGCGGCGGGCAAGGAGCCGTCGGTCGTGCGCAACTCGCCGGGGTTCGTGGCCAACCGCATCCAGTTCGCCCTCGTGCGCGAAGCGCTGCTGTGCCTCGAGGAGGGACTCGCCTCGGCGGACGACATCGACCGGATCGTGCGCGGCTCGTTCGGGGTGCGGCTCGCCGCACTCGGACCGCTCGCCAACGCCGACCTCGGCGGGCTCGACACGTACCGCTCGATCCTCCGGTTCCTCTCGAGTGAACTCGGCGACCGCTTCACGCCGCCACGGCTGCTCGACGAACTCGTCGACGCCGGCTGGTTCGGCGTGAAGACGGGCGCGGGCATCGGGCACTACCCGGGCGACGAGGGCGCGCAACTCGCGAACGCGCGCGACCAACGGCTGCGGCGGCTCATCGCCGCACGCGACGACCAGCAGCGGCGGGACCCCGCCGTGCACAGCGAGCAGCTGCGGCGGAAAGCCGCCGCGCAAGACGAGCAGGGAGCAGGACGATGAGATTCATGCGAGTGGGCGAGCGGGGCCGTGAGCGGCCCATCGTGCTCGACGCGGCGGGCGCGGCGTGGGAGCTGTCACCGGTCGCCCCGGACATCGACGCCGACTTCTTGGCGTTCGGGGGCGTCGCACTCGCGACCGCGGCACTCGAGCGGGGCGAGCTGCCGGCCGCGGACATCGAGGGCGAGCGCGTGGGTGCGCCCATCCACCGTCCGCCGTCGATCGTCTGCATCGGCATGAACTACGCCGCGCACGCCGCGGAGTCCGGGTCGGCGCCGCCCGAGCACCTCGTGGTGTTCTTCAAGAAGCCGAACACGGCCGTCGGGCGCGCAGATCCCATCGTCGTGCCACGCGGCTCGGATCGGCTCGACTGGGAGGTCGAGCTCGCGATCGTGATCGGCGCCGAGGGTCGCTATCTCGAGACCGACGAGGATGCCACGGCGATCGTCGCCGGCTACGCCCTCGTCAACGACCTCAGCGAACGCTCGTTCCAGGTCGACATCTCCGGCGGACAGTGGTCGAAGGGTAAGTGCGCCGCCGACTTCTCGCCGTTCGGACCGTGGATCGCGACGCCCGACGAGCTCGGCGACATCCAGTCACTGCGCCTGCGCAGCTGGGTGAACGACGAGCCGCGGCAGGACTCGTCGACGGCAGACATGATCTTCCCGGTCGCGCAGATCGTGCGCGAACTGAGTCACGTGATGGTGCTCGAGCCGGGTGATGTGATCCTCACCGGCACCCCGGAGGGCGTCGCGCTGTCGGGAAGGTTCCCCTACTTGCTGCCGGGCGACCGGGTGCGGATGGAGATCGACGGGCTCGGCTCGATCGAACAACTGGTCGTCGAGGAGACGACCCTGAACACTGAGGAGGCGGCATGACCGCACGCATCGCAGGATCCACGACCGACGCTCCGCCGCAGGCGGGACCGTACTCCCAGAGCGTGAGGATCGGCGACATCGTGACGTGCGCCGGCCAGGCGGGCTTCACGCCCGATGGGGAACTCGTCGATGGGGTGGCCGAGCAGACCGCACAAACGCTGCGCAACATCGCCGCGACGCTCGCCGCGGTCGGCGCGACGATGGATGAGGTGGCACACGTGCGCGTGTACCTCACCGAGGTGTCCCAGTTCGCCGAGATGAACGCGGTGTACGAGACCTTCTTCACCGCGCCCTACCCGGCTCGCACGACCGTCTACGTGACGCTTCCGCCCGGACTGCTCGTCGAGATCGACGCGATCGCAGTCTCCCCCGCGCCGTAACGGCGTTTGCGTATTGTCCGCGAAACATCAGTCTGGTAGAAATACATATCTGAGTACTTGAGTTCAGATTTGTGAACTACGAACGGAGCTCCGCATGTCGCACACGAGGACGGCCGACAGTGGCCAGTTGTTCCAGACCCAGCTCTCCCGTCGCAACATGCTCCGAGGTCTCCTCGCCGCCGGTGTCGCGATTCCGACGATCAACGCGCTTGCAGCGTGCGCGCCCGGCGGCGGTGGAGCGGCCTACACGGGCACGCTGTCGATGACGGCGTGGGAGGCGTACCCCGACCAGATCCGGGCGAACCTCGAGGCCTTCACCGCCGCCACCGACGTCGAGGTCGATCTCACGCTCATCCCGAACGTCGGCTACAGCTCGGCGCTGCAGACCCGCATCCTCGGTGGTGACACCCCCGATGTGTTCTACAACTTCGCGTACACCTCGACGAAGTACGCCGACCAGGGCTGGGCCGGCGAACTCAACGACTTCGACGGTGCCGACGACATGATCGCGGACATGTTCCCGTCGTCGCGCGGCTACTACCAGATCGAAGACGGCCGCATCATCAACGCCCCGTACTTCTCGGCGATCTACTCGCTCTTCTACAACCGCGAGCTCGTCGCGTCGGTCGGCGGCGCGGGGGAGCCCCAGACCAAGCAGGAGCTCTACGAGCTCTGCGAGAAGCTCAAGGCCGCCGGGGTCGAGGCGCCGTACGGGGCGTACTGGACCAAGCAGTTCTGCGAGGAGTACTTCATCAACTACCTGCTCGCCGACGGGATCACGCCGTTCGACGAGAAGGGCGCGCCCGTGTTCGCGGACGACCCGAAGACGAAGGACATGATGTCGTGGTGGACCGCGATGTACCAGGACGGTCTCACGTCCGAGGGCATCCTCACGGCCGACCCCGGTGTCTACGTCACGCAGATGGCGCAGGGCCAGGCGGCGTTCTTCGAGCTGCACCACTACTTCCTCAAGGAGATCCGCGTCGCGGAGGGCCCGCAGTCGGCGAACGTCGACATGGCCTATCGCAGCCCGGGCGCCGGAGGCCAGTCGCTGCAGATCGGCGAGGTCGTGCAGATGGGCGGCGGGCTCGAGGGCGACCGCGCCGCGGACGCATGGGAGCTGCTGAAGACCTACGGTTGGAAGGATTCGGAGGGCTCGTACTCGACGTTCATCGCGTGGGCCGAATCCGCGGCACTGCTCGCGCCGTACCCGGGCCTGTTCCAGGAGGAGGCGTTCCGCGCTGCGTTCCCGGAGTACTACGACATGGACAAGCTCGAGGACGCGTTCGCGAACAACAGCGCTGCGGTGTCGGCTCGGGTGTCGCCGTGGTACGCGACGTTCCAGACCGCGGTCGGCGACCGCATCCAGGCCATGCTCATCGGGGACGCCACTGTGGATGACACGATCGCCGGCCTCGCCGACGACGCGGTCTCCGCGGCCGAATCGGCCTGAGCAACGACTCCTTCAGGCACCACATGACGCAGTCTGCCCGCGGGCCACGCAAGGTCTCGCCACTCGTGCGATCGAACCGCAGGTTCGGCGCACTCCTGGCGGCCCCTGCCCTGCTCGTGGTGGCCGGGCTCATCGCCTGGCCCGCGGTGCAGACGCTCTGGTACTCGCTCACCGACGTCACGTTCATGCGCGGCGGCTCGTGGAACAACTTCGAGAACTACGCGAAGCTGTTCTCGAACCAGAAGTTCCTCGACTCGCTCGTGCTCACGGGCGTCTATGCGGTCGGCTTCCTCGTCGTCTCGACCGGACTCGGGCTCGCGTTCGCGCTGTTGCTCAACCAGGAGTTCCGCGGGCGATGGCTCGCGCGTGGCCTGCTCATCGTGCCGTGGGCGTTCCCGTGGGTGATGGTCGGCATCATCTGGAAGTGGTTCGTCGACGGTGACGTCGGCGTGCTGCGCGCGTTGCTCGAGGACACCGGGATCGTGCAGGACTTCACCGCTCCGCTCGCGCAGAAGGGCTCGGCTGTCACGGTCGCGATCCTCGCTGCGGCGTGGCGCCAGTCATCCCTCGCCGCACTGCTCTTCCTCGCGGGACTGCAGACGATGCCCAAGGAGCTCACCGAGGCCTCGCTCGTCGACGGCGCGAACGTGTGGCAGCGGTTCACGCAGATGACGCTGCCGTGGCTGCGACCCGTGATCGGCGTCGTGATCATCCTCAACACGATCTCGGGCTTCATGCAGTTCGACGTGATCTGGGCGATGACCCAGGGCGGTCCGGGCAACGCGACGACCGTGCTCTCGATCTACCTGTACCAGCAGCTGTTCGTCGACACGAACCTCGCGCTCGCCTCGGCGACGTCGGTCGTGCTCGGCGCGCTCGCGCTCGGCATCGGATTCCTGTTCGTGCGGGTCATGTACCGCAGCAACGGCATGGAGAAGGTCGGATGAGACGCTCGCGCCTCGGATCGGTCGTGCTCTACATGTGCCTCGGCCTGTTCCTCATCTGGATCCTGTTCCCGCTCTACTTCACGGTGCTCTCGAGCTTCATGACGCCGTCGGAGATCGGCACGCGGCCGTTCCACTGGTGGCCCGAGAACCCCACGATCGTCAACTACCTCGCGATCTTCACGGGCAACTCCACGCCGTTCGGTGCGGGCACGGGCGGGGTCGTGTCGAGCACGGATGCCGTCGAGCGCATCATGCCCGCCCTCGGCCGCAGCCTGGTCATCGGCGCCGTCGTCGCGCTCATCAACGTCGTGATCGGCGGACTCGGCGGCTACGCGTTCTCGCGCTACCCGTTCCGCGGTGCCAGGATCGGGTACTTCGCCCTCATCGCGTCTCGCGTCGTGCCGGGTCTCGCGATCGTGCTGCCGTTCTTCATCGTCTTCCGCCAGATCGGGCTGCTCAACACGATGTCGGGGCTCATGATCGCGTACATCGCGTTCACGCTCCCCATCTCGGTCTGGGTGCTCAAGACCTACTTCGACACCGTGCCGCCCGAGATCGAGGAGGCGGCGATGATCGATGGCGCGGGCCGCCTGCGTTCGCTCGCGGTCATCGTCGCGCCGCTGGCCAAGCCGGGCCTCATCGCAGCCGGCCTGCTCGCGTTCCTCGAGGCGTGGAGCGAGTTCTTCTACGCCCTCGTGCTCACCGACAGCCTCACGGCACCGCCGGTCGTGGCCGGTCTGCAGAGCCTCCAGCAGTTCTCGTGGACCACGCTCGCCGCCGCAACGGTCGTCACGGTGATCCCGCCGGTCGCGGTGGCCATCGGATTCCAGCGCTACATCGTCAGCGGGCTCGCCGCCGGCAGCGTGAAGTAGCACCAGGCGAACGCGCACCCAGGGCACACGGAGGAGAATCGCACCATGACGACCGGCAAGGTCATGACCGTGCTCGGCGAGATCGAGCCTTCGGAGATGGGCAACACGCTCACCCACGACCACCTCATGGTCGACGGGTGGGGACTGCGGCAGCTCTACGAGGCGATCCTCGACGACGAGCGCATCGCGATCAAGGAGGCCAAGCGCTTCAAGGCCGCGGGCGGCGGCACGATCTGCGACCCGACCAACATCGGGCTCAAGCGCGACCCGGCGGCGCTCGCGCGCATCAGCCGCGCCTCGGGCGTCAACATCGTCATGGGCGCCGGCTGGTACCGCGAGGTCGTGTATCCCCACTACATCGCGACCACCTCGACGGAGGACCTCGCGGCCCAGCTGATCCGGGAGATCGAGCACGGCGTGGATGACACGGGCGTGCGTCCGGGCTTCATCGGCGAGATCGGCACCGAGCGCGGCAGCATCACGCCCGCCCAGGAGCGCGTGTTCCGCGCGGCGGCGCGGGCGCATGTGCGCACGGGCATCCCCATCCTCACCCACACGACGCACTGGGGCGAGCTCGCGCTCGAGCAGCTCGACCTGCTCGCCGACGAGGGTGTCGACCCCGGCGTCGTGATCGTCTCGCACCTCGGGGATCGCAAGGGCATCGACATCATCCTGCCGATCGCCGAGCGCGGCGCATGGATCAACGTCGACAACATCGGCTTCGTGGGTGGCTACGCACCGCTCGAGTTCCGCGCCGACAACGTCGCCGAGCTCTGCAGCCGCGGGCTCGCCGATCGCGTGATGCTCAGCAACGACATCTGCGAGCTCGGGCAGCTCGCCGCCTATGGCGGCCCCGGCTACGCCAACGTGATCGAGAACTTCCTGCCGATGCTGCGCGAGCGCGGGGTCGGTGACGACGACATCCACCGGATGACCGTCGTGAACCCGTCGATCGCCTTCGCCTTCCGGGAACCGACCGCAGGATGACCCTCCGCATCGGCATCGTCGGCGCCGGCATCATGGGCGAGAAGGTGGCCGTCGCGGCGGCCGCCCTCGACGGCGTCACGATCACGGCGGTCGCGGACCTCGATGCCGCGCGCGCGGACGCCCTCGCCGCCACGTACGACGCGACCTCGCACCCGGATCTCGCCGCGCTGCTCGCCGCCGGCACCACCGACGCAATCTACCTGGGGCTGCCGCACCACCTGCACGCCGACGCGTGCGTCGCGGCGCTCGACGCCGGCATCCACGTGCTCATCGACAAACCGCTGTGCAACACGCGCGACGAGGCCGATGCGATCCTCGCGGCACGCGACCGCAGCACCGCGATCGCGATGGTCGGGTTCAGCTACCGCTTCCGTGCCGAGTGGATGCGCGCGCAGGAATGGATCGCGTCGGGCCGCATCGGCACCGTGCGCCTCGTCGCGGACACGATCGTCGAGGCGCAGTCACGCACGCCCGCGTGGTACTGGCAGGCCGAGTCGGGTGGCGGCGTGCTGCAGCTGCAGTCGCACCACTGCTTCGACCGGTTGCGCTGGCTGCTCGACGACGCGTTCGTCTCGGTGAGCGCCCGCACCTCGACGAGTGCCTCCGCAGCTGCTGGGAACGCCGAGGACACCGCGCAGGTCGCGGCGCTCACCGCGAGCGGGGCGCTCATCGGGATCGAGCTCGGCTTCGCTCGGGGCTACGACGGGCCGTCCAGGGCCACCACGGTCATCCAGGGCGACCTCGGGCACATCGTGATCGACTCCGCCGCGCGCACGGCCGCACTCTTCGCCTCGGACGGCGGCGACACCCTCGATGCGACCGACGACGACTGGATGGCGCGCGAGATCGCCACCTTCGTCGCCGCGTGCCGCGCAGCCCGAGCCGTGCCACCCACGGCCGACGACGGCGCCGCAGCGCTCGGCGCCGCGCTCGCCGCCCGGGATTCCGCCCGCGCGAACGGCGCCTGGATCGAGTTGTGAATGGCATACTCTAATTCGCCCAGACAGTGCGGAGGACCGCTGTGAAGGAAGAGACGCAGAGCGTCAAATCGGCCCAGCGCACGCTCGAGATCCTCGAGGCCGTCGCGAAGTACCGCGACGGTGTCGGGTTCGTCGAGCTCGCCGCGGCCCTGCCGTACCCGAAGAGCAGCCTGCACGGCCTGCTGCAGACGATCATCGCCATGAAGTGGCTCACATTCGATCCCGTGCACCGCACCTACTCGATCGGCGTGAAGCCGTGGGAGGTCGGGCAGTCGTTCCTGCGCAGTCGTGAGCTCGTCGTGCGTGCACGCCAGTACCTCCGCGAGACGAACGAGGAACTCGACGAGACGGTGCAGCTCGGCATCCTCGATGACCTCGATGTCGTCTACATCGACAAGGTCGAGGGCACGAAGCCGCTGCGGCTCATCTCCAACGTCGGCGGTCGCCTGCCCGCCTACGTCACGGGCATCGGCAAGGCACTGCTGTCGGGCCTGCCCGACGACGTGCTCGTCTCGCGCTTCGAGGGCACCGAGCTCGAGGGGTACACGGCGAAGACGATCACGTCGGGCGACGCGCTCATCCAGGTCGTGCGCGAGGTGCGCCGCCAGGGCTACGCGACGGATGACGGGGAGTACACGCACGGCGTGTTCTGCGTCGCGGTGCCGATCCGCGACCAGTACGGCGACGTCGTGGCCGGCATGAGCTGCTCGGTGCCCAAGGCGCTCATCGAGCTCGGCGAGCTGCAGGTGGGGCAGATGATCGAGGTGCTCACCCGCCAGGCGCGGCAGATCTCTCGCGCCCTCGACAGCTCCGTTCCCGTCAAGGGATGACCCTGCTCGACCAAGGCACGACTCCGCTCGACCTGCCGACGCCCTCGCTCGTGATCGATCGCGCGGTGCTCGAGCGCAACCTCGACGAGGTCGCCGCGCTCGCCGCGCAGCACGGCGTCGAGCTGCTGCCGCACGCCAAGACGCACCGGATGGCCGACCTCGGCCGGCTGCAGCTCGAGCGTGGCGCACACGGCCTCACGGTCGCGAAGGTGGGCGAGGCCGAGCGGTTCGCGGACGCGGGCGCGACGCGGCTCTTCGTGGCCTATCCGCTCGTCGGCGAGGCTGTCGCATACCGCGTACTCGCGCTTGCGGATCGCGCGGAACTCGCCGTGGGCGTCGACAGCGTTGAGGGAGCGGCGAGCCTGGGCGCGGTGTTCGCGGCGGCAGGACGTGAGCTCACGGTGGTGCTGGCGGTCGACTCGGGCCTGGGGCGCGAGGGCGTCGAGCCCGCGGCGGCGCTCGACGTGGCCCGCGGCATCCAGGCCGTCGAGGGCGTCGAGCTCGCGGGCATCTTCACACACGAGGGCTCGGTCTATGGCTCGCTCCCCGGCGAGGTGGCCGCGGCGTCGCGGGACGTGGCCGGGCGTATGGTCGCGCTCGCGGACGAACTGCGGGCCGGCGGCATCCCGATCCGCGTCGTCTCGCTCGGCTCGAGTGCGTCGGTGCGCGACGTGATCGGCGTGCCCGGCGTCACCCAGGTGCGCCCGGGCATCTACGCGGTCAACGACCTCGGCCAGGTCGCGCTCGGCACGGCGTCGCTCGGGAGCACCGCGATCCGGGTGCACGCGACGGTCGTGAGTCGCGGGGGCGCGGACCGTGGATGCATCGACGCGGGCTCGAAGGCGCTCGGCGCCGACCTGCTGCCGGCATCGGCCCTGCGCGAGCAGTACCCGGGGTACGGACTGCTCGTCGGGCATCCGGGCTGGGTGATCGACAAGCTCTCCGAGGAGCACGGTTGGCTGCGCTGGATCGGTGGGGGCGAGCCCTCGCCGCTGCCCGTCGGCACGCGCGTCGAGATCGTGCCCAATCACGCGTGCGTCGTGTTCTCGGCGCTGCGGCGTGCGTCGGTCGTGCAGGGCGGCGCCGTCGTCGCGACCTGGGATGGGTTCGGCCCCGGTTCATCCACCTGAGCTGCGATTGTGCGCGTGGTGGACAGTGTGGCATGCTGTTTTCGTTAGCATGAATAGCAATTCACAAATATGAACTAGCGAGATTGAACTGAGTGGGACGATGCGTGCATTGATGCTCGAGGACTTCGGTCGTCTCGTCGTGGTCGACGTGCCCGAACCCGTCGCCGCGCCCGGTGACGTCGTGATCGAGACGGTCGCGACCGGAGTGTGCGGCTCCGACATCCACGGGTACACCGGCGACAACGGTCGTCGCGTGCCCGGGCAGATCATGGGTCACGAGACCGTCGGCCGCATCCACGCGATCGGTGACGGGGTGGATGCCGCGGCCTACCCGCTCGGCGCCGTCGTCACCGTCAACCCCGTCATCCTCACCGCCGAGGGCCGGTCGCAGTTCGCCGGACGCGAGCAGCACGACCCGCAGCGCAGCGTGCTCGGGGTCGACCCCGCTCGCAACGCCGCCTTCGCGCACCGGTTCGTCGTGCCGTCGCAGAACGTCGTCGTGCTGCCCGAATCCATGCCGATCGCCTACGGCGCGCTCATCGAGCCGCTTGCCGTCGCCCTCAACGGAGTGCGCCGCGCGGGGCTCAAGCCCGGTGACGCGGCACTGGTCGTCGGTGGCGGCCCGATAGGGCAATCGACGGTGCTGGCCGCGTTCCACCAGGGTGCCTCAGTCGTCTACGTCAGTGAACTCAACCAATCACGGCGCGAGTTGTGCGAGCGGTTGGGTGCCATCGCGATCGACCCTCGAACGGCTCCCGTGCGCGACCAGGTCGTCGAACGGCACGGCGGACTCGTGGATGTCGCGATCGACGCCGTCGGCATCGACGAGTCCCTCGAGGCCGCCCTCAACTCGACCGTGTTCGGCGGCGTCGTGTCGCTCGTGGGCATGGGAACCCCGCGCCTGAACCTCGACGCCTACCGGGTGAGCACGGAGGAGCGCTCGATCGTCGGCAGCTTCACGTACTCGTTCCAGGTGTTCGAGGATGCCGCGCGCTGGGTCGCCGAGGGGGACGACGCGCTCGCCCAGCTCATCAGCGCCGAGGTGTCGTTGGATGACGCCGACGCGCTCTTCCAGCGCCTCGCGACGACCGCGGACATCCCCGCGAAGGCGCTTGTGCGCTTCGACCGCTGACGAGGCGCTGCCCGGTCGGGGCAAGGATCGTCGCCTACCGCACCGGCCGGTACACGACGTGCGTCACGAGCGAAGCGCTGCGTGACGAGACGAGTTCGAGCGACGTGGTCGGCACTCCCTCGAACAGCCGCTCGCCCGCACCGAGGATCACCGGGGCAATGTGCACGCGCAGTTCGTCGATGAGCCCGGCCGCGAGGAATTGGTTCACGGTGGATGCCCCGCCCGCCACCGACACGTTCCGCTCCCCGGCCGCGGCTCGCGCCCGCTCGAGCGCCATGTGGATGCCCTCGGTGACGAAGTGGAACGTTGTGCCCCCGTCCATCGGGATGGGGTCGCTCGGGTAGTGCGTGAGCACGAACACCGGGCCGTGGTACGGCGGGTCGTCGCCCCACCAGCCGCCAGTTCGGGTCGTGCTCGCCGCGGATCGGGCCGAACATGTTGCGGCCCATGATGAACGCGCCTGCGTCGACGATGCGATCCACCTCCGCCGAGTTCTCGTCGCGGGTGTTGAACATCCAATCGTGGAGTGCGTGCATGACCCACTCGGCCGGGCGGCCCTCGAGTTGGCCGAGCGGCTCGTCGAGGGTCTGGTTGGGGCCGGCGGCGAAGCCGTCGGCGGAGATGGCGATGTCGCAGACGACGATTGACATGGGGGAACGGTAGCGCGAGGAGGTGACAGGGACCGGCCTAAGCGGCGGTGGTCAACTCCTCGGCGTCCACGATCGTGTAGCTGTACCCCTGCTCGGCGAGGAACCGCTGGCGGTTCTGCGCGAAGTCCTGGTCCACGGTGTCGCGGGCCACGAGCGTGTAGAAGTTCGCCGGCAGTCCTGACTCCTTCGGGCGCAGCAGGCGGCCGAGGCGCTGGGCCTCCTCCTGGCGCGATCCGAACGAGCCCGAGACCTGGATGGCGACGGTCGCCTCCGGCAGGTCCACCGAGAAGTTCGCGACCTTCGAGACCACGAGCACCTTGGTGACCCCGTCGCGGAACTCCTGGTACAGCCGCTCCCGCTCGGGGATCGGCGTGGATCCGTTGAGCTGCGGCGCATCCAGCGCGTCGGCGAGCTCCTGCAGCTGGTCGAGGTACTGCCCGATCACGAGGATCCGCTCGCCCTCGTGCTTGCGCACGAGCTCCTTGACGACCCGCAGCTTCGCGGGCGCCGTCGCCGCCAGCCGGTAGCGCTCGTCGTCTGCGGATGCCGCGTACTCGAGCCGCTCGAACTCGGGCAGGTCGATGCGCACCTCGGTGCACGTCGCGGGGGAGATGAATCCCTCGGCCTCGAGTTCCTTCCACGGCGCGTCGAACCGCTTCGGACCGATGAGCGAGAACACGTCACCCTCGCGGCCGTCCTCGCGCACGAGCGTCGCGGTGAGTCCGAGCCGGCGGCGGGCCTGGAGGTCCGCGGTGAGCTTGAACACGGGGGCGGGCAGCAGGTGCACCTCGTCGTAGATGACGAGGCCCCAGTTGAGGGCATCCAGCAGGGCGAGGTGGGCGTACTCGCCCTTCCGGCGTGCGGTGAGGATCTGGTAGGTCGCGATCGTGACGGGCTTGAGCTCCTTCACCTGTCCGGAGTACTCGCCGATGTCGTCCTCGGTCAGGGAGGTGCGCTTGAGCAGTTCCGCGCGCCACTGGCGCGCCGAGACGGTGTTGGTGACGAGGATGAGGGTCGTGGCATCCACTTCGGCCATCGCGCCCGCGCCGACCAGCGTCTTGCCCGCGCCGCAGGGCAGCACGACGACACCCGATCCGTGTGCGATGAAGTTGTCGATCGCGAGCTGCTGGTACGGCCGCAGCTGCCAGCTGGTCTCATCGAGGGCGATGTCGTGCGGGGTGCCCTCGGTGTAGCCCGCGAGGTCCTCGGCGGGCCAGCCGAGCTTGAGCAGCTCCTGCTTGAGCTGTCCGCGCGCCCAGGCCTGCACGACGTACGAGCCGGCGTGCTCGGGGGATGTGGGCTCGCGCTTCTCGAACAGGAGGCCAGCGACCTTCTTCGCGCGGGTGATCTCGCGCAGCACCGCGGCATCCCGCGCGGTCAG
>JALYWB010000167.1 GCA_030852935.1 Actinomycetota bacterium
TCTGCCGGCCGAACAGCGCCCCTGGGGCGGGCTTCCCGCGCCGGACTTCGCCATCGCCGAACGCAGTGGCGATGTCACGCAGAAGATCTTCGAACAGTGGGGTGAGCGCCCCGGCACCGAGGCATTCATGCTGTCTCGCACGGGCGCCGACCCGGTGCCCGCTCGCTGGTGGGAACTCGTTCCGCGCGAGTGGGAGACCGCGTTCGGCACCGACCGGCTCGACCTGCTGCAGGCCGAATTCGAGGAACTCGTCGAATGGCTCGAGGAGCACACCGGCCGCCGGTTCGATTCGGGGCGCCTCGCCGAGATCATGGCGCTCGGCAACGAGCAGGCCGAGTGGAACCGCCGTACGCGTGACCTCATCGCAAGCGCCCGTCCCACTCCGGTGATGGTGAACGATACGATGCCGGCCGTGATGGTGCCGCAGTGGCACCGAGGCACGCAGTGGGCCGTCGACGCGGCTCGGTCGCTGTACGAGGATGTCGCCGCTCGCGTCGAGACCGGCCACGCCGTGTGCCCCGACGAGCGACGCCGCCTGATGTGGATCGGACGCGGCCTCTGGTCAGACCTCGACATGTACCAGCGATTCCATGACGAGTTCGGCGCCGTCTTCGTGTGGTCGATGTACCTCGCGATCGCGGCCGACGGCTACCCGCGCTACGGTGACGACCCGTTGCGGGCGCTCGCCGCGCGGTTCGTGGGATTCACCGACCAGCTGTACGTGCCGCCGTGGTCATCCGACTGGTACGTGAAGGAAGCGCTCGGGCACGGCGTCGACGGCGTGGTGCACCTCGTCGCCGATGACACGCCCGGTTCGGGCTTCATCACCGAGGCGCTCGAGAACGAGGGGATCCCCGTATTGGAGATCCGCGCGAACAATGCGGATGCACGATCCGTACGATCCGCCCGCATTCCCGAGCGCATCGCCGAGTTCCTGCGCGCGCGCGTCCCCGAGCGCAGCTGAGTCGCGATGGGTGCCTTCGGGCCGCTCAGGGAGCGCAGCTTCGCCCTGTACTTCACGGGGCAGGTCACGTCGAACATCGGTACGTGGTTCCAGAACCTGGCATTGCAGCTCGTCGTGCTCGAGTCCACGGGAAGCGCGCAGGCGCTGAGCGGCGTGACCGTGGCGCAGTTCCTTCCGCTCCTGGTGTTCGGCGTGGCGGCTGGTCGACTCGCCGATCGGATGCGTCCCCGCACGATCCTGTTGATCACCTCCGCGCTGGCTGCCGCAGTCGCGGCAGCCCTCGCACTCGTCGTGTCAGGCGAACATCCGGATCTCTGGCTGATCTACGGGCTGATCGCCGTCCTCGGCACCGTCCAGGCCTTCGAGCGGATCGCCGCACAGACGATCATCTTCGAGCTGGTGGGGCCGGCCAAGCTGACGAGCGCCGTTTCGGTCAGCACGATCGCGCTTGCATCGGCACGTTCGATCGGTCCCGGACTGGCGGGCCTCGCTTTCCAGTCCCTCGGCGCTCCGACGTGCATGCTGCTCAACGCCGCTTCGTTCCTGCTTGCCGGCCTCTCCCTCCTCTTCATCCGCCCGAGTTCGATGCATCCGCGACCCGCTCGCTTCGGGACGGCACAGGTGCGGTCGATCGACTTCCTGCGAGACCGCTCGATCTCGACGCTGCTGATCGCGAACGTGGTCATCGCGCTGCTCGCATTGAACTTCGGCCTGGTGCTCACGGCGACCGTTGATCTCTCCTACGGCGGGGATGCATCGAGCGTCGGCGCCGTGCACGCATTGAATGCCATCGGAGCGATCGTCGGCGGATTCATCGCAGCGGCGCTGTCCCGCGTGACCGTGCGATCGCTCATCCTCGCGACCTCGGCGTTCGGCGTGGCGCTGCTCCTGAATGCCGCGGCCCCGACGTTGCAACTGTTCCTGCTTGCGGCACCCGTGCTGGGGCTCGGCATCGGGTACTACCAGGGCGTGCTCAACGCCGCCGCGCAGTCATCCGCTCCGCCCCACGCGATCGGGCGCCTGATGTCCCTCGTCACCCTGGGCAACTACGGCATGGCGCCGTTCGGCGCACTCTTCATGGGATGGGTCATCGACGCATCCTCGGGGCGTGTTTCGCTGCTCATCGCCGGGCTGGCCGCGCTTGCGTGCGCGCTCTTCATCGCGATTCGGGTGCCGAAGGGTGACGCGACGCCGTCAATCGACCGGAGGTGAGTCGTCGTCGTGCGCGGCCGAGGCCGCTCGCATGCGCGCCCGCGCGAGCCTCGACGGGATCTGGCGCGGGCGAATCGATGACTGGCGTCGTGCGATCGCCGCCACCTCGGCTTCGTCGTCGCCGAAGTACCCGCCTGCCAGCGCCTGCGCGCTGCGGTCGAGCACCTCTGCCAACGGGCCATGGAGTTCGCCACCCGTCATCGTCGTCAATCGATCCTCGTGGGCACGCAGTTCGGCGTGGCACTGGCCGAGCACATCCCAGCCGCGCTCGGTCAGTTGCACGAGTCGAATTCGCTTGTTGGACGGGTGCGCCCCACGCTCGACGAGCCCCGACTCGATCAGCTCGTTCGACACGTTGTGGGCCGCCTGCGCGCTGACGAACGTTCGACGCGCGAGGTTCGCATTCGACAACGGCACGCCTTCGCCGAGCACCTGCAGTACGAGGAACTGCGACAACGTGACGCCGTGCGCGAGGGCGGCATTCTCGGCGAAGCGGTTCAGCGCACGAGCCAGACGGTACGCGCTGTAGTTCAGCCGTGCTGTCGCCGGTTCCCCTCGGGGGTCCCGCACGATCTCATCCACGATGAGACACTATCAACCCGGCATGGCGTCAGCGGTGCCGAAATGGCGAACGGCGACCACGCACGAGCGCGAGCGGAAGTGTGGCGAGGGAGATCGCCGCTGCCACGAGCAGCGCGGGAGTGAACGCGAGGCGGGCGGCGAGCGACCCGATGAGGATCGACCCCACTCCGGTGCCCGCGTCGAATCCGATGTTCCACACGGCGCTCGCCGTGTCGTAGTCCTTGCGCTGCACCGCGTTCAGCGAAAGCAGGAGCGTGAGGTTCTGCAGACCTCCGTAGGCAACGCCCGAGAGCGCCATCGCGAAGAGGAACAGCGGCACCTGCGTCGCTGCGGGATCCGCGACGGCGAACGCGACGAGAACGAGACCGACGGATGTCGCGAGCACGAGCGGCCAGAGGAACGGCCGTGTACCGTGCCGGTCCGCCAGACCACCGATCCCCCACCGACTGGCCGCAGCGGTGATCGTGAACAGCGCCAGCCCTGCGGTCGTGGCCGCGGGCATGGAGACCATCTGAGGTGCGAAGGTGATCAGCGCGCCGCCGGCGAGCGTCACCGCGAGCAGGATCAGCATGGGGCGAAGAAGCCCACGCGGCATCCACCGCCGGTTTCCGGCTCCATCTCCCCCCGCGGTCGAATCGGCCGTGCCCTTGTCGGGGTGCTCCGACGTGTCGATGCTGCCGTGCCAGGCGTGAGCGAGCGCCGGCGCGAATCCGATGCCGAGCAGCGGGAGCGTGCCGAGAGCGAAGACCACCCAGAAGCCGATTGCGTCGGCGAGCCATGGCCCGATCGGGAGCAGGAACACCTGTGGCACGGCGATCGCTGCGCCGTACACGCCGATGGCGGCACCGTGCCGAGCCGGCGACACGAGATGCGCCACCGCCGCAGACCCGCACACGGTGAGGATTCCGAAACCGATCCCCCTCACTGCCGACAACATCAGGATCCACCACAGGTCATCGGAGAGGAGCAGCAGCAACGACGGACCACCGAGAAGCGCGAGTCCGACCCCGAGCACGAGTGCCGCCCCGAAGCGGCGCAGCAGCCGGGGCACGAACCCCTGGGTGAGAATCGTCACGAACAGCAGGACCCCGTTGACGAGTCCCGAACCGGCCTCGTCCGCACCGCCCTCGACGGCCCACAGCGGGGCCACCGGTAAGAGCACGGCGTACCCGGCGAACCCGGCCGCGGTCAGGACCAGCAGGGCGGGCATTCCGCGCTCGCGCCAGATGGGAAGCGAGGTCGACCGGCGTGTGGGGTTCACGCTTAGCGACCCTACGCGGCATCCGTTCCCGATCTCACCGAGCCAGGTCGGCCTCTTCTCCCAGCCACCCCAACTTCTCGGGATTCGCCATCGAGAAGATTCGCGTGATCTGCCCATCCTCGACGCTCAGGCTGATGACCGCCACCAACTGCCCGTCCAGGTCGACGCGGATGCCCGGCTGCCCGTTCAACCAGGCCGCCGAAGCGACGACCTCGCCCGCGAACTTCGCCAGCCCGCCGACCAGGGACCTCGCGATGCGGTCAGCACCGACGACCGGCCGGAGTGCCGCACCGCGCACCTTGCCGCCGCCGTCGGCGACCGAAACGACATCGGGGGCGAGCACATCCATCAGCCCCTGCACGTCGCCCGTGTTCAGCGCCGCCACGAATCGCTCGACCGCTTCCTCATGCTCTGAACGCCTCACGTCCATGCGTGGCCGCCGTGCGGCGATATGGTCCTTCGCACGATGCGCGATCTGCCGCACGGCAGCGGGCGACTTGTCGACCGCGACCGCGATCTCCTCGTACGGCACATCGAACACCTCGCGCAGCACGAACACTGCGCGCTCGGTCGGCCCGAGCGTTTCGAGCACCGTCAGCATCGCGATCGACACGCTCTCTGCCAGCTCGACGTCGTCAGCGACATCCGGACTCGTGAGCAGGGGCTCCGGCAGCCACTCCCCTACGTACGTCTCGCGACGGCGCGACACCGTGCGCAGGTGATTCAGCGCCTGCCGCGTGACGATGCGGACGAGGTACGCGCGCGGGTCGCGCACCTCGTCGCGCGCGACATCCGCCCATCGCAGCCACGATTCCTGCAGGACGTCCTCGGCGTCGGCCGCCGAGCCGAGCAATTCGTACGCGACCGTGAAGAGCAGGCCGCGGTGGGTGACGAACGGGTCGTCACTCATGACGACCCCACGTCGGCCGGCCGCGCCGCGAGCGGGGGCAGCCCGCATGAGTCCGAGAACCCCTCCGAACGGAGACCGAGGGAGATGTTCATGCGTGCGCTCATGTTCATGAACGCGACCCGGGCCGAGAGCTCGATGAGCGCCGCCGGGCCGAGCTCGTCGAGCAGCGCCGCCGACATCTCGTCGGTCACGGCGGGCGGGGTCTGGCTCATCGCCTCGGCATACTCCATCACGCGGCGCTCGAGCGGCGAGAAGACGGATGCCTCGCGCCAGCGCGGCACCTCGCGCACCTTCGCCTCATCGAGCTTGTCGTTGTGTGCCATGAAGTAGTTGAGGTCGAGACACGCGCTGCAACCGATGTACGCCGCCGCGGCCATGACGGCGTACGAGTCGAGGTTGCGATCAAGCTCCTTCCAGCGCAGCACCTTGCGGCCGATGCCCATCGCGTCCTTCATCACGGCCTGGTGGTGCCACAGCACACCCAGGGAGTCGGGCACCTTGCCGATCATCCTGCGGGCGGCGAACTTCGCCGTCGTGCCGTACAGGCCCGTGATCTCGGCCGGGGGGATGCGGGTTCCATCGGTCATCGTGTGTCCTCCAGTGGTGTCGTCGCCGGGCTGCGCGCCCAGCCCCTCCACATGAGACACCGGCCGAGCGGAGGTTGTGACATCCGCCCCGTGCACTGGGGGCATCGGACGAGGCACCCTGTTCATTAGGGTGAGCGGCATGCCACCCGGGTTCGCCGGCATCGCCGACGATGCCCCTGCAGCGTCGCCACCCCAGCCGCCGCGCGGGTGGTACCAGGACCCGATCGATCCCGCGCAGTGGCGTTTCTGGTCGGGCAGCGCGTGGACCGAGCAGCGGCACGCTCGCGACCCGCAGCACGCCGTTCAGTACATTGCCGAGGGCGGCACCCTGCCGCCGCTGACCTCCGTGGCAACCGATCTCAGAGACCGCATCCCCGCCCAATCGGTGATCGAGAAACTCATCGAGCTCGAACGCAGCGGGCTCCATGCCGAGCAGTACTCATGGCACTCGGGTGCGGTCGGAGAACGACATGTCGCCGACCTGCTCGCACAACTCGGGCCGAGCTGGACGGTGCTGCACTCCGTGCCGGTCGGGACCGAGGGAAGCGATATCGACCACGTGTTGATCGGACCACCCGGGGTGTTCACCATCAACACGAAGCATCACCCCGGTGCACGGGTGTGGGTCGCAGGTCACGGGCTGCGGGTGAACAATCATCCGCAGCACTACCTCTCCAATGCAGCGCACGAGGCGACGCGCGCCGGGCGAGTGTTGTCGAAGGCGAGCGGGCTGACCGTCGAGGTGGTGGGCATCATTGCGATCGTCGGTGCAACCGTCACGATCAAGGAACCACCGCACAGCGATACCGCGCAGATCGGAGTCATCCCCGCGAGCGCACTGTTGGACACCGTCCGGGTGCGACGGGCCTACAGCGACGACCAGCTCGCCATGATCACTGCTGCCGCCGTACGCCCAGAGACGTGGAGCGGATCAGTTCCACGGCAACATGCCGACCGGGCAGCGCTGCTCGCCGAGTTCAGGCGCATCGACGCCCGCATCCGAGCGGAGCGCGGAGCGGTGGCGGAGACCAGGCGCCCTCGGAGCTGTGGCGCCGTCGTGCTCAGGCTTCTCGGTGGGGCGGCTCTGCTGGTCGGCATCTGGTGGGGCCTCACCAGTCTGCTGCCACTCCTCCTTCAGAACGCACTGGAATCCAGCCAAGCGAGGCTCGCCGAGGGAGCAGAGCTGGCACGCCTCACCGCATCGGCGAAGGCCGCGGCATCCGCTCTCGATGAGATCGCCGCAGGGGGAGCACACCCGGCGAATCTGACGATCACCCCTGGTGAGGCGCTCGTGTTGACCGATGCCGGCGTGATGGTCGCGGACCTTCCCGACGGGACCACGGGTACATACACGGCCACCACCGATGGGCTGTCGTACACGCTGACACTCGTCGGTCCCGATTCGGGTGCCACGGTCGAAGTGACACCCGAGCTCGGTGTCGTTGCGATCGAGGACTGAACCGACGGATGCCGGGCGCGATGGGGTGTCACGCGCCCCGCGTCGCACCGCCCGCGACACTCGCCTGCCCGGCGAGCGCCTCGAGCAGGGCCGCCGCGGTCGCGGCGTCATCGACCGTCACGATGAAGACGCGACCGTTGCGCCGAGCAACCTGCAACGCCTCACCCGTACGCAGGACCACGCCGAAGCGTCCGTCGAGTCCGAGGCGAATGCCCCATCCCCCGAACTCCGCCATCGGCCGCACGGTGGTGACGCGCACCTCCGCGATGTCGTTGAGCGGGACGCCGAAGCGAGGCACCCCGAGCGCCGACCGCACCGTCAGCCCGCCGCGGTCGACGCGAACGCGGAACACGAACACCGCGAAGACGAGCCCGAGCAGCACGAGCGTGGTCGCGAGCATGACCCACCACGCGGGTGAACCCGTCACCCAGAGGGCGATGGTGCCCACCGCCAGTGCAGCGATGCCGGTGGTGAGTCCGAGCATCGCGACGCTCGACATCGTGGTGGTGCGCGCCCAGATGACGCGCTCGCCCGGGACGAGCTCGAGGGCGTTCACCGCATGGGTCGCCGCCCCCGCCCCGCCGCTCGTCACGACGTTCGGCTGCGCGAACCAGCCGGCCACGCCGGCGAGCAGGCCCGCGCCCGCACCCACCGCGAGCGGGAGGACCACGCTCGGTGCGTCGCGCGCATCGTCGAGCCCACGTTGCATGCCGAACGACCAGGTGATGCCCACCGCGAGCAGCGTGGTCGTGCCGAGCGCCACTGCGCCGAGCAGCCGCAACGTGGGCCCCCACTCGCCGTCGCGTGTGGGGATGAGCGCCATCGCCGCGAAGAGTGCGGGCAGACCGGCGCCCAGGGCGGCGACGAGCAGCGGCACCGTCCACGCGGGTGCGAACCCGTCGGGGCCGCCGTCGCCCGACCAGTGGGTCGCAACCGTGGCCGGCACCTCGGGCAGCCAGATGAGCATGAGCGCGACGGCGATCACGGTGATCAGGAACGGAACGACGACGCCGACCAAGAGGTAGCGGCGGCGCGCGGACTGCACGTCGGGGGCGGGGGTCATCGGAACGTCTCCTTCACGAGAGCGGCGAGGGTGTCGGGCGAGAGGCCGAGCGCGCGGGCGCGCTCGGTGAGGGCGAGCACATCGTCGTGCAGTTGCGCGAGTGGCTCGACGGCGTCGGTGACGACCGCGGCGCGGCCACGACGCATGTCGACGAGTCCCTCGTCGCGCAACTCCTGATAGGCGCGCAGCACGGTGTGCAGGTTGACCTCGAGCGAGCTCGCGACCTCACGAGCTGACGGCAGCCGGTCGCCCGCTCGCAGTCGGCCACTGGCCGCGTCCGCCCGAACCGACGCCGCGACCTGCGCGAAGATGGGCACGTCGCTCGCTGGATCGACTCGGATCAACATGGGTCTCCTTTACAACCGTTCTAGAAACAATAGAACAGTTTGAGCCCCGGTTGCAATCTCGCGACGGCGTCATCGCCGGCAGCGCACAGAGCGCCCGTTCGGTGTCCGAGGCGAACCTCTGCGCGACAGCAGGTCCTCGTCGCCGGCCGGGATTAGACTCCCCGTCCATGGACATGCTCAAGGGCGAACAGATCGCCGCGGCCCACCTGACCGACTGGCGCAAGCTGGCGCAGGGCCTGCACGCACGGTACGTGGTCGACGACTTCGACACGGCCGCACAGTTCGTTGTCGCGGTGGGCAAGGCGGGCGACGCGCTCGGCCACCACCCGCGTGTGTCGATCGGCAGTGGATACGTTGATCTCAAGTTGATCACTGACGATGCCATCTACCGCGACGACGAGGGCACCGAACACGTCGTCGAATGGGTGACCCAGCAAGACGTCGACCTCGCACGACGGATCACCGAGATCGCCGCCGACCACAGCCTCGCGGCCGACCCGGCCTCGGTCAGCCACATCGAGCTCGGCGTCGACACGAGTCGCTCCACGACCATCGCCCCAGTGTGGGCTGCTCTCCTGACCGGGAGCG
>JALYWB010000113.1 GCA_030852935.1 Actinomycetota bacterium
CACCGCATTCAACAAGGGAAACGTCTGCGTGGATGCCGCGGTGGAGGCGTATCTCCTCGACGGCACCGTTCCCGCGGCCGACGTGATGTGCTGACCATGGCCGATGACGAGGAGCAGCGGATGACTCTGGACGCCGCCTATGACGAGGTACTGGACGTCGCCGACCGCCATGCACGATCCTGGCTCGCCGACATCCGGGAGCGGCCCATTCCGCCGCGCCTCGGGGTCGAGGAGGTCAAGGACCGCCTGGGCCGCCTGCTCCCCGATGACGGCGAGCCTGGGACCGACGTCATCACGAGGCTCGCCGAGGGCGTCGAGCCGGGGCTCATGGCGATGGGCTCGCCGCGATTCTTCGGCTGGGTGATCGGCGGAACCCAGCCGGTGGCGCTCGCGGCGGACTGGCTCACCTCCGCCTGGGACCAGAACAACGGTCTGCGCAACGTCACCCCGGGCACCGCCGCCGTCGAGGAGCTTGCCGGCGAGTGGCTCGTCGACCTGCTCGGCCTGCCGCAGGGCAGCGAGGTCGGGTTCGTGACGGGCGCGACGACGGCCCAGTTCACCTGCATGGCGGCCGCCCGCGACGAGGTGCTCGCCCGTGCCGGGTGGGACGTCGAGACGGCCGGCATGGCTGGCGGACCGGCGATCCGGTTCATCGTCGGCGAGGAACGGCACGGCACCGTCGACCTCGCGGGCCGCTACCTCGGCCTCGGCTCGCCGACCGTCGTGCCCTCCGACCGGCAGGGCCGGATTCACGTCGATGAGTTGCGGGCGACGCTCGCTGCAGGTGACGGTCCCGCGATCGTGCTGCTGCAGGCCGGCAACATCCACTCCGGCGCATACGACGATTTCGCCGCGGCGGTAGCGGTGGCCCACGACGCGGGCGCCTGGGTGCACGTCGACGGCGCGTTCGGTCTCTGGGCGGGTGCGTCGCCGCGACTGCGTCATCTCGTTGCCGGTGTCGAGGCCGCAGATTCCTGGTCGACCGACGCGCACAAGACGCTCAGCGTGCCCTATGACTGCGGAATCGCGATCGTCCGTGACGGCCCGTCGATGCACCGTGCCCTGAGCATGCACGCGAGCTATCTCCAGGCGACGGAGGTCGGTGCGGACCCCCACGCGAAGGTGCCGGAACTCTCACGTCGGGCGCGTGGCATCCCGACGTGGGCCGTCCTGCGCTCACTCGGACGCACCGGCGTCGCGCAACTCGTCGAGCAGCTTGCGGATGCCGCGCACGGCATCGCCGTCGGCGTCGCCCGGTTGCCCGGCGTCGAGGTGCTGAACGACGTGGTCTTCACCCAGGTGTCCATCGCGCTCGGCGACGACCGCGCGACCGAGGAGCTCAGCAGGCGGCTCTGGGACGACGGTGAGGTGCTGGCCATGACCTCGCGTTGGCACGACCGCTCGGTGGTGCGCTTCTCGGTGAGCAATTGGGGCACGGATGCCACGCAAGTGCGCCGCACCATCGACGCGGTCGCTCGCGCCCTCGCGGAGGTCGCTCCCTGAGCCCGTCGAAGGGGACTCGGCAGGGTTCGCTTCGACGAGCTCAGCGAACGGGAGCGCGTTCGACGTCGGCGGCATCCGGTTGAATGGAGGCATGGCCGAGGCGTTGCACGCGTTCTCGCCCGCGACCCGGGCGTGGTTCACCGAGTCCTTCGCCGAGCCCACGAGCGTGCAGCGTGAGGCGTGGCAGGCGATCGCCCGCGGCGAGCACGCGCTCGTCGTGGCGCCCACCGGTTCGGGCAAGACGCTCGCGGCGTTCCTCTGGGCGATCGACCGGCTGCATGCGTCGGGTGCGGATGCCGCGACATCCGGTACCAAGATCGTGTACCTGTCGCCGCTGAAGGCGCTCGGCGTCGACGTCGAACGCAACCTCCGTGCGCCTCTCGTCGGCATCGCCCGCACGGCCGCGGCGCACGGGCTCGAGGTGCCGGAGGTGAGCGTCGGAGTGCGCTCTGGCGACACGCTGCCGGCCGAACGCCGCGCCCTCGTGTCGCGCCCGCCCGAGATCCTCATCACGACCCCCGAGTCGCTCTTCCTCATGCTCACCTCTGCCGCACGCGAGACGCTGCGCGGCGTCGAGACCGTGATCGTCGACGAGATCCACGCGCTCGCCGGCACCAAGCGCGGTGCGCACCTCGCGCTGTCGATGGAGCGGCTCGACTCGCTCACCGCGGCGCCGGTGCAGCGCATCGGGCTCTCGGCAACGGTGCGGCCGCACGAGGAGGTGGCTCGGTTCCTCTCGGGCACGCGGCCGGTGAGCGTCGTCGCCCCGCCGAGCGGCAAGCGCTTCGACATCCGGGTCACCGTGCCGGTCGACGACCTCTCCGATCTCGCCACCGAGTCGGGGTCCGGTTCGGTGTGGCCGCACGTCGAAGCGGCGATCCTCGACGAGGTGCTCGCGCACCGTTCGACCATCGTGTTCGCGAACTCGCGGCGCCTCGCCGAGCGGCTCACGGCTCGCCTCAACGAGCTCTGGGCTGAGCAGACGGCGCAGCCGGTCGTCGTGGGCGCCGATGACGGGGTCGCCGCCGGCGTCGTCGACGACGAGGTGACGGTCGCCGGCGGCCCCACGCGGAGATCGCCCGCTGAGCTCCCCGGAGCGTCGGGCATCACCGCCGGCGCCGAGCCGGTGCTCGCACGCTCGCACCACGGCTCCGTCAGCAAGGAGGAGCGCGCGCTCGTCGAGGCCGACCTGAAGGCCGGCCGCCTGCGCTGCGTGGTCGCGACGTCGAGCCTCGAGCTCGGCATCGACATGGGCGCGGTCGACCTCGTGATGCAGGTCGAGTCTCCGCCGTCGGTCGCGAGCGGCCTGCAGCGCATCGGGCGGGCAGGCCACCAGGTCGGCGAGGTGTCGAAGGGCGTGGTGTTCCCGAAGCACCGGGCCGACCTGCTGCACTCCACGGTCGTCGCCGAGCGCATGGTCGCCGGCGCAATCGAGGCGATGCGGGTGCCGACGAACCCGCTCGACGTGCTGGCACAGCAGACGATCGCCGCATCGGCGGTCGATGAGTGGGACGTCGAGGAGTGGTTCGAACTCGTGCGCCGCGCCGCGCCGTTCGCGTCATTGCCCCGCTCGGCCTTCGACGCCACGCTCGACATGCTCGCGGGCCGGTACCCGTCCGACCGGTTCGGCGAGTTGCGGCCGCGCATCGTGTGGGACCGCGACGCCGGAACGATCGTGGGGCGCCGAGGTGCCCAGCGCCTCGCCGTCACGAGCGGCGGCACCATTCCCGATCGGGGCCTGTTCGGCGTGTTCATGATCGGCGAGGCGGGACCGGGCAGACGTGTCGGCGAGCTCGACGAAGAGATGGTCTACGAGTCGCGCGTCGGCGACGTGTTCGCGCTCGGCGCGACGAGCTGGCGCATTCAAGAGATCACGCACGATCGGGTGCTGGTCGCTCCCGCGTTCGGCGAACCGGGGCGGCTGCCGTTCTGGAAGGGCGACGGCATCGGGCGTCCGGCCGAGCTCGGCGAGGCGATCGGCGGGTTCATCACCGAGCTCGCGAACTCCTCGGCCGACACGGGGCTCGCGAGGGCACGCACCGCCGGACTCGATGCGCGTGCGGCATCCAACCTCGTCGCGTTCATCGCCGACCAGCGCACCGCGACCCGCGTCGTGCCCGACGCCGCGAACCTCGTGATCGAACGCTTCAGAGACGAGCTCGGCGACTGGCGCATCGTGCTGCACTCGCCCTATGGCATGCGCGTGCACGCGCCATGGGCGCTCGCCGCGGGCGCCCGCGTACAGGAGCGGTTCGGGGTCGATGCGAACGCGGTCGCGAGCGACGACGGCATCGTGCTGCGCATGCCCGATACGGCCGACGAGCCGCCGGGCGCCGAGCTCTTCGCGTTCGAGCCGGCCGAACTCGCGCAGTTGGTCACCGAACGCGTCGGCGACTCGGCGCTCTTCGCCTCGCGCTTCCGCGAGTGCGCGGCGCGCGCGCTGCTCCTGCCGCGCCTGAATCCCGGCCGACGTTCGCCGCTCTGGCAGCAGCGGCAGCGGGCATCGCAGCTGCTCGAGGTGGCACGCGACTACCCCGACTTCCCGATCATCCTCGAGGCCGTGCGCGAGTGCCTGCAGGACGTGTACGACCTTCCTGCGCTGACCCGCCTCACCGAGCGCATCGCGAGACGCGACGTGCGCTTCGTCGAGGTGACCACCGAGTCCGCGAGTCCCTTCGCGTCGAGCCTGCTCTTCGGGTACGTCGGTGCCTTCATGTACGAGGGAGACGCGCCCCTCGCCGAACGGCGGGCGGCGGCGCTGTCGCTCGATCCCGCGCTTCTCGCAGAGCTCCTCGGCACGATCGAGCTTCGCGAGCTCCTCGACCCCGTGGTGGTGACCGAGACCGAGCGGATGCTGCAGCGACTCGTGCCCGAACGCGCCGCCCGCGGCGACGAGGGGATCGCCGACCTGCTCCGCGAGCTCGGTCCGCTGACCGAGGTCGAGGTGCGCGAGCGCACCGATGAAGAAACGGATGCCGCTGCCGCTCTTGCGGCACTCACGGCCGCGCGGCGCGTAGCCGAGGTGCGCTTCGCGGGTGGCTCGTGGTTCGCGGTGGTCGAAGACCTGAGCCGCTTGCGCGACGCGCTCGGAGTGCCGATTCCGCCCGGAATTCCCGAGGTGTTCGGTGAGCCGGTGCGCGACCCGCTCGGCGATCTCGTCAGCCGCTACGCCCGCACCCACGGCCCGTTCACGGCACGTGCGGTGGCCGAACGCTTCGGCATCGGCCAGGTCGTCGCGGCGTCGGCGCTCGCGCGGCTCGCCGGCGAACGGCGGGTCGTCGAGGGGGAGTTCCTGCCGCACGGCGCGGGCGCCGAGTGGTGCGACAGCGAGGTGCTGCGCCGCATCCGCCGCAGGTCGCTCGCCGCGCTCCGCAACGAGGTCGAACCGGTGCCGCCCCGGGAGTTCGCACGATTCCTTCCCGAGTGGCAGCACGTCGGCGGCCGTCTGCGCGGTGTCGACGGGGTTGCCGCGGTCATCGAGCAACTCGAGGGCGCACGAATCCCGGCATCCGCGTGGGAGTCGTTCGTGCTCCCGGCACGCGTCGCCGACTACCGCCCAGACATGCTCGACGAACTCACCACCTCGGGCGAGGTGCTGTGGGCAGGCGCGGGGTCGCTGGCCGGTGACGACGGCTGGGTGAGCCTGCACCTCGCCGATACGGCCGAGCTCACCCTGCCCGCCCCGGCCGCCGCGCCACTCGACCCACTCGAGACCGAACTCCTGGCCACGCTCGGCGGCGGCGGCGCCTACTTCTTCCGGCAACTCGTCGAGGCCGTCGGGGCGCCAGACGACCAGCCAGTGGTCGACGCCCTGTGGCGCCTGGCCTGGGCCGGCCTCGTCAC
Organism: Actinomycetota bacterium; assembly: GCA_030852935.1. Taxonomy (GTDB): domain Bacteria; phylum Actinomycetota; class Actinomycetes; order Actinomycetales; family Microbacteriaceae; genus Agromyces. Next base: position 5,347 of record JALYWB010000113.1, read on the forward strand.
CAACGACACGTTCGCGCCGCTGCGTGGGCTCGTCGCAGGGCGAGGCGCGCACAAGACCGCCCGCGCGACGCCTCGAGCCCGGCTGCGAGGCGGCTCGCTCTCGCGCCGAGTGCTCGCGGCGAGCGTGCAGGAGGGGCGCACGGCGACGGCGCGGGCGAAGCCGCCCCGCGTTGCGGGGCGGTGGGCGATCCTTCCACTTGCGAGTTCCCACGCGACGCCGCGCGCGCACGCGCTCGGCGAGACCCTGCTCGAGCGCTATGGCGTGGTGACACGCGGCTCGGTCGTCGCAGAGGGGGTGCTCGGCGGTTTCGCGCTCGCCTACCGCGCGCTGTCCACGTTCGAGGAGTCGGGGCGCGTGCGTCGCGGCTACTTCATCGACGGGCAGGGCGGCGCGCAATTCGCGTCCGGCGCGGCGGTCGACCGCCTCCGCGCCGCTCCGCAGGGCGGCGCAGTGGTGCTCGCCGCAACCGATCCGGCGAATCCCTTCGGCGCTGCGCTCGACTGGCCCGAGACGGGCGACGGCGGTCACCGCCCCGCGCGCAAGGCCGGCGCGTTCGTCGCGATCGTCGACGGTGAGGCGGTCTTCTACCTCGAACGCGGCGGACGCACGACGCTCGTATTCAGCGAGGACGCCGACGCGCTCGCTGCCGCGGCGTCGGCGCTCTCCGATGCGCTGGCCCGAGCGGGGGCGCCGAAGCTGCGCATCGAGACCGTGAACGGTGCGGGCGTCTACGGCTCGATGTTCGACGCGCCGCTGCGGGCAGCGGGCTTCCGTGAGACGCCGAGGGGACTCCGGTTCGATGCCAGAAGGTGACACCGTCTTTCAGGCAGCTCGGCGGCTCGACGCGGCGCTGACCGGTCAGGTGGTGACCACGAGCGACTTCCGTGTGCCCGCGTACGCGACCGTCGACCTCTCGGGCGAACCGGTGCATTCGGTTGCCAGTCGCGGCAAGCACCTGCTCATGCGCATCGGCGACCAGGTCGTGCACTCGCATCTGAAGATGGAGGGGGAGTGGCGGGTGCATCGCCCTGGGGAGCGATGGCGCAGGCCGGCATTCCAGGCCCGGGTCATCATCGAGACACCGACGGCGGTCGCCGTCGGCTTCGATCTCGGCACCGTTGAGGTCTTCCCCGCCCAAGAGGAGGTCGAGCGCATGTCCTACCTCGGGCCCGACCTGCTCGGACCCGACTGGGACGCCGCCGAGGCGGTCAGGCGCATCGCCTCGCAGCCCGATGCGCCGATCGGAGTCGCGCTCGGCGAGCAACGCAACCTCGCCGGACTCGGCAACGTCTACGTGAACGAGCTGTGCTTCCTTCGCGGCATCCGTCCGACCCGCACGGTCGGCGAGGTCGAACTCGAGCCGCTCGTCGACCTCGCGAGCCGCGTCATCCGTGCCAATCGCGACCGCATCTCGCGCACGACCACCGGCAACGACCGCCGGGGTGAACGCCTCTGGGTGTACTCGCGAGGCGGTGAGCCGTGCCGCCGCTGCGGCACCCGCATCGAGCACGGTCGCCTCGGGCGCAACGACCTGGAGCTGCGCGACACGTGGTGGTGCCCGAACTGCCAGCGCTGAGGGCCCGACGGCCGTGGACCGGGTTTCGAGACGCCGCTGCGCGGCTCCTCAGCGCGCGGGCTTGAGCCGACCCGTGCCTTGTCACGCTGGCGCGCCTCGGGGTGAAGCGGGGTGCTCAATCGTCCGCGCGATTTCCAGGAAACCTGCAATCCCGAGGACGATCGAACACGTACCCGACCTCAGAATTGCCGATCTCCTCAGAATTGCCGATCTCCTCTGATCAGGCTCACGCTTCGCTGGTCAGCGAAGCCGCAGCCCGACTCAGGAGACCGGGCCGGTCCACTTCTCGCCGGGGCCCTGGCCGATGGCGTCGGGGATGGTGGATGCCTCGCGGAACGCCAGCTGCAGCGACCGCAGGCCGTCGCGCAGGCTGCGTGCGTGCACGTCGCTGATCTCGGGAGCACCAGCCGTGATGAGCCCGGCCAGTGCGTTGATGAGCTTGCGCGCTTCGTCGAGGTCGACCTGCTGGTCGGGTTCGTCGGCGAGGCCCACCTTGACGGCCGCCGCGCTCATGAGGTGCACAGCGGCGGTCGTGATGATCTCGACGGCGGGGACCTCGGCGATATCGCGGGTCGCACCCTCGACGGTGAACTCGGCTGAACTGTCGTTCACTGACTTCCTCTGTTAGACTACTGCGGGCCCGGGGCCAGTCCCCGGTACGAAAGTGGAGATTCTCCCACCCGCGCATACCGCTTCAACAAGGTTACCGGGTCGATTGCACTCCGCTTCCACGGCGCAAGCTGCGGAAGTAGACAGGGTGCCGCAGTGCCGAACGGTGTGATTCCGTGCGAGCCTGCGTGAATCCTCCGCTCTCGTCGATGGGCGGCATCCGTCTCCCATCGAGCGAAACAGCTTGAGTAGAGGAGTACACGCATCAGCGATCCCCGTACCAACGACCGTATCCGCGTTCCCGAGGTCCGCCTCGTGGGGCCTGGCGGAGAGCAGGTCGGCGTCGTGAAGATCGAGGTGGCCCTGCGGCTTGCGCAGGAAGCCGACCTCGACCTCGTCGAGGTCGCACCCAACTCCAAGCCGCCGGTCGCCAAGATCATGGACTACGGCAAGTACAAGTACGAGGCTGCGCAGAAGGCGAAAGAGGCCCGGCGCAACCAGGCGAACACCATCCTCAAAGAGGTGCGGTTCCGTCTCAAGATCGACAAGCACGACTACGAGACGAAGATGAAGCGCGCCGTCGGCTTCCTGAAGGCCGGCGACAAGGTGAAGGCCATGATCCTCTTCCGTGGTCGCGAGCAGTCGCGCCCCGAGATGGGCGTCAGGCTTCTGCAGCGCTTCGCCGAAGATGTGGTGGAGTTCGGCACCGTCGAGCACAACCCCACGATCGACGGCCGCAACATGGTCATGGTCATCGCGCCACTGAAGAACAAGTCCGAGGCCAAGGCCGAGGCGAATGCACAGCGTGCTGCAGCGAAGGCGCGACCGTCGGCGGATGCCGCTGACGAGCCTTCCTCGCAGTCGGCCGACACCACCGAGGCGTAGGTCAAGCACCCCCGTCCGCCACGTGTGGCGGCAGAACCAAGGAGATACACGAGATGCCGAAGCAGAAGACCCACTCCGGGTCCAAGAAGCGCTTCAAGATCACCGGCAGCGGCAAGGTCAAGAAGCAGCAGGCCGGAATGCGCCACAACCTCGAGCTCAAGTCCTCGAAGCGCAAGGCCCGTCTGAACCAGGACAAGGTCGTGTCGGCCCCCGACGCCAAGGTCATCAAGAAGCTTCTCGGCCGCTGAGCCGACAGCGTACATCGCCAATACAGGCCCGTTAAGGAAGAAACAGAGTCATGGCAAGAGTGAAGAGGGCTGTCAACGCCCACAAGAAGCGCCGGGTCATCCTCGAGCGCGCCGAGGGATACCGCGGCCAGCGTTCGCGTCTCTACCGCAAGGCGAAGGAGCAGGTCACCCACTCCCTCGTCTACTCGTACAACGACCGTCGCAAGAAGAAGGGCGACTTCCGTCGCCTCTGGATCCAGCGCATCAACGCTGCGTCCCGCCAGAACGGCCTCACGTACAACCGCCTGATCCAGGGCCTCGGCCTCGCGGGCATCGAGGTCGACCGTCGCATCCTCGCCGACCTCGCGGTCAACGAGCCGGCGACGTTCGCGGCCCTCGTCGAATCCGCCAAGCAGGCCCTTCCCGCCGACACGTCGGCTCCGAAGACCGCCGCGTAAGCGCCTCGTTCTTCGAACGGCTCGTCATCCCCTGCCCGAATGGGCTGGAGATGACGGGCCGTTCGTGTCGGTGCCGCGCTCGTGCCATCCCGCGACCGTGTCGGTCCCGCGGTCGTGTCGGTCCCGGCGCGTGTGCATCGGCTGGTGGAAGACTGACTCGAAGCCGACGACGGGAGAGCAGCATATGGGTGCGGAATCCACCGGCGTGTACGACGTGGCCGTCATCGGAGCAGGCCCCGCAGGCACGGCTGCGGCGCTGCGGGCGGCCGAGCTGGGTGCCAGTGTCGTGGTGGTCGAGGCCGACCGAACCGGCGGCACGTGCGTGAACTCCGGATGCGTACCGACGCGCGTGCTCGCGAAGACCGCGCGCCTGATGCGGGAGGTGCGCACGGCCGACGAGTACGGCATCACCGTGAGCCGGCAACGCATCGACTGGCCGTCGACGGTCGCGCGGGTGCGAAGCACCGTCGACCGGGTGCGATCGATCAAGCGTGAGGCCGAGCGCTTTGCAGCGGCGGGAATCGACCTGCTGCTCGAGGGGCGCGCCAGGTTCGTCGACGAGCACACCCTCCTGCTCGAGAGCGGTCGTCGCATCGAGGCGGCGACGATCATCGTCTGCGTCGGCGGGCATTCCCGACGCCTTCCGATTCCCGGCGCTGACCTCGCGACCGTCCCCGACGAGGTGCTCGAGCTTCCCCGACTGCCCGACCGGGTCGCCGTGATCGGTGCGGGAAACACGGGCGCCCAGCTCGCCACGGTGTTCGATTCCTTCGGCTCGGACGTGACACTGCTGGACGTCGCGCCGCGGGTGCTGATGGCGTCAGATCCGTCGATTTCGCAGTCGGTGGCGGCGGCCTTCGAAGAAGACGGCATCCACGTTCACGTCGGCATCGAGGGCGTTGATTCGCTCCACTCGCGTGACGACGGGCGGATCGATCTCGCGTGGCGTTCGCACGGAGCATCCGCCGTCGCCGCGTTCGATACCGTGGTGATGGCCACCGGATGGCCGGCCCACATCGAAGGCCTCGGGCTCGAGACGACCGGCGTGCGGGTCGAACGCTCGGCGGTCGTCGTCGACCAGTACTTCCGCACCTCCGTGTCGCACATCTTCGCGGTGGGCGATGCGAACGGCCGCGACATGCTCGTGCAAGCCGCGCACTTCGAGGCGGAGGCGGCCGCGGAGAACGCCGTGCTCGGAGCCAACCGGCGCACGCCGCATCACCTGCTACCCGCAGGCGGGTTCACCGACCCCGACTACGCCGGGGTCGGCCTGACCGAGCCGGCGGCTCGCGCCCGCGACCCGCGCTGCGTGGTCAGCCGCATCGACTACACCCAGCTCGAGCGTGCGGTCATCGACGATCGTGAACGCGGCTTCCTGCTGCTGATCGCCGACCGCCGTCGAGAACTCATCCTCGGGGCGCACGCCGTCGGCGAGAACGCGGTCGAGGTGATCCAATCGGTGACGACGGCGATGGCGGCGGGTGTCGACGTGGCAACGCTTGCGAGCGTGAAGTTCGCCTACCCGACCTATAGTGCGCTGATCGGTCTCGCGGCGCGCGGGCTGCTCGCGGCATAGGTCGCGATGCGCCCGCCTGGGCGCCCATAGACTGGCGGCATGCTCGAGAATCCCAGGTCTCCGCGCGTGCGCGCGGTCGCCAAGCTCGCGAAGAAGTCCGCTCGCGCGGAGAGCGGGCTCTTCCTCCTCGAGGGCCCCCAGGCCGTGAATGAGGCGCTCACCTTCCGGCCGCAGCTCTTGGTGGAGCTCTTCGCGACTCCGACCGCCCTCGAGCGCCATCCCGAGATCGCCGAGGCGGTCGGGAGCGCCGGAGTCGAGATCGAGTTCGTCACCGAAGAGGTGCTCGCTTCAATGGCCGACACGGTCACGCCGCAGGGCTTCGTGGCCGTGTGCCGGCAGTTCCCCAC
>JALYWB010000001.1 GCA_030852935.1 Actinomycetota bacterium
ACGACCGCGCGTTCGAGTTCCCCGGATTCGTACCCGCGTACATCCGGCCGCTGTTCGCCGAGGGGAAGGGGCCGTTCCGCTGGGCCGCGCTCTCGGGCGACCCCGCCGACATCGCCGCGACCGACCGTGCCATCCTCGAACTGTTCCCCGACGACCTGCACCTGCACCGTTGGATCACGCAGGCCGGCGAGAAGGTGCACTTCGAGGGCCTGCCCGCTCGCATCTGCTGGCTCGGCTACAAGGAGCGCCACCTCGCGGGCCTGAGGTTCAACGAGATGGTGGCCTCTGGCGAGCTGAGCGCGCCGATCGTGATCGGGCGCGACCATCTCGACTCCGGCTCGGTCGCGAGCCCCTACCGCGAGACCGAGGCGATGGCCGACGGTTCCGACGCGATCGCGGACTGGCCGCTGCTCAACGCCCTGCTGAACACCGCGTCGGGCGCGACCTGGGTGTCGCTGCATCACGGCGGCGGTGTCGGCATCGGCCGTTCGATCCACGCCGGTCAGGTCGTGGTTGCCGACGGCACCCCGCTCGCCGCCGAGAAGATCGAGCGCGTGCTCGTGAACGACCCCGGCACGGGCGTCATGCGTCATGTCGACGCGGGCTATGAGCGTGCGGCGGAGGTCGCCCGCGAACGCGGGCTCCGCGTGCCGATGCTCGAGGGGTGACCACGTCGAGCGTGCACTGCACGCCCTGAACTCGGCGGGAACTGCCTGCCCGGTGATGCGACCGACCGATTCCCGCCGTAGCGTGTCACCGAATGTGCAGTTCTCGCCCGATCGCGGTCATCGACTGCACTCTCGGCGAAGCCATCGACTCCGGAGCAGACCATGAGCATCCTCATCACGAACATCGGCGAACTCGTCACGAACGAGCCGGCGGTCGGCCGCGACGGTGGACCGCTCGGAATCGTCCGCGACGCCGCCGTGCTCATCGAGGGCGGCATCGTGACCTGGATCGGGCGCGCCGCTGACGCTCCACCCTCGAGCATTTCGCCGCGAGTGGGCGATGTCAGCGGTGCGAGCGGGCCAGATACCGCAAGGATTGCCGACTCACGCGTTTCGAGCGCGGCGGAAGCGAGCGCGGCGGGTACGGGCGCGGCGGAAGCGAGCGTGGCGGATACGGTCGCGGCGGATACGGCCGTCATCGAGGTGGTCGACGCACGAGGCCGCGCGCTCATCCCCGGCTTCGTCGACAGCCACACGCACCTGGTCTTCGGCGGCGACCGCGCGCAGGAGTTCGCCGCACGCATGGCCGGGCGCCGATACGAAGCCGGCGGCATCCGCTCCACCGTCGCGGCCACGCGCGCCGCCACCGACGACGAACTGCGCACTCGCCTCGCCGGATTCGTCGACGAGTTGCACGCCCAGGGCACCACCACGTTCGAGATCAAGTCGGGCTACGGCCTGAGTGTGGCCGACGAGGAACGCCTCGTGCGCCTGGCCCGCGAGGTCACCGACGAGGTCACCTTCCTCGGCGCGCACGTCGTGCCGGCCGAGTTCACCGATCCGGATGCGGAGACGGATGCCGCGACCGGCACCCCGGGCACACCCGGCACCACCCATGACGTCCGCACCACCGGCCCCGACGCCTACGTCGACCTCGTCATCGGCGACATGCTCGCGGCATGCGCACCCCACTCGCGCTGGATCGACGCGTTCTGCGAGCGCGGCGCATTCACGCCCGAGCAGTCGCGCCGCGTCCTCGAGGCCGGAGCTGCGGTTGGGCTCGGGGTGCGCGTGCACGGCAACCAGCTCGGCGAGGGCGGCGGGGTTCAGCTCGCGGTCGAGCTCGGCGCGGCATCCGTCGACCACTGCACCTACCTCAGCGATGCGGATGTCGCGGCGCTCGCGGCATCCGACACCGTGGCCACCCTGCTGCCCGGTGTGGAGTTCTCGACCCGCCAGCCCTACCCTGACGCCCGGCGACTCATCGACGCCGGCGTCACCGTCGCGCTCGCGAGCGATTGCAACCCCGGCTCGAGCTTCACGAGCTCGATGCCGTTCTGCGTTGCCGTGGCGGTACGCGACATGGGCATGACCCCGGCGGAGGCGGTATGGGCGTCGACCGCGGGCGGGGCGGCGGCGCTTCGGCGATCGGATGTCGGGGCGATCCGCGCCGGCGCGCGGGCCGATCTCGTGCTGCTCGATGCCCCGGGCCACGTACATCTCGCCTACCGACCGGGTGTGCCCCTCGTCGCGCAGGTCTGGAAGGACGGCGAGATCATCGCTGCACGGTGACGCCGTCTTCCCGTTACGACCGTTCTGACGCTGTACGACGGTTCCGAAACGTCGTACCGCCGCAGAAAGGTCGTATCGCGGCGCCGCTGCCGCTCAGTCGTCGTCGCTCTGCCGCATCCGCCGTCGCGCAGAGAGCAGCGTGATGTCTGGGCGCTCCGCGACGAGGCGCTCGGCGCGATCGAGCACGTCGTCGACCCATCCCGCGCTCGAGGCGACCACCGCGGCACCGATCATGGCGCGCCGGTGCAGGTCCTGCTCGCCGACCTCGGCCACGCTCGCTTCGGTCGCTCGGCGTACCTCGGCGAGGATCGGACGGATCACCGCCCGCTTCTCCTTCAGCGAGTGCACGTCGCCGAGCAGCAGGTCGAACTCGATCCAGCCGATCCACATGAGCGGTTCGCTCAGCCCCGTCGCACCTCGACCGCGCTCACGCCGCTGAACCCGATCCACGCCCGGTCGTCCGACTCGACGAGGGTGGCGAGCACCGTGTCGCACGACGCGCACCGCACGACCGTTCCGGCGCCGCTGCGGTAGACCATCGCCCGGGCGAGCTCGGAGATGCTGCCGCATCCCACGCACCGTGCCCTCGCCATGGTGACGTCGAACGAGAAGTAGTCGGCGAGGGGGCCGGCGAGGGCGTTGCCGTCGACGTGCTGCATCACGTGCCTCCGTATCGCTCGGTGCGGATCGATCGCGGGTCGTGTCCGAGCTCGACGAGCCAGTCGGCGACACGCTCGACGAAGCCGGTCGACCCGCAGACGTAGACCAGCGGCTCGTCGGCAACGGGGATCACCACTCCTTCGAGCGCCTCGCGCGTGATCCGCGCCGCCGGCACGGGCCATCCGTCGGGCGTGCGCCGGGTGTACACGAGATCGAGACGAAGGGGGGCGGATGCCGCGACGAGCCCACGCAGCTCGTCGTCGAAGTACACGTCAGCGGGGGTGCGCGCCGAGTACAGCAACCGGAACGGCGCAGGGTCGTCGGCGTCGGCGTGCGCCGCCGCGATGGCGAAGAGCGGCACGACGCCGGATCCGCCGGCGATGAGTTGCACCGGTCGGGGGCTGCCTGTCTCGCGCGCGGGCTGCCACACGAAGTACCCGCCGAGCGGTCCGTGCAGCTCGAGCTGGTCGCCGGCGCGAACCTCATCGACGAGGAACGGCGACACCTCGCCATCGGGCAGCTTGTCGACCGCGAGCACGACCCTGGACGACGGGCCCGACGACGCGATCGAGTACGAGCGGGTGGCACTGTACCCGTCGGGCGCCGTCAGCCGCACGTCCAGGTGCTGCCCCGCGGCGTTGCCGGGCCATCCGTCGACGTCGAGTTCGAGGCGAGTCGCGTTCGGCGTCTCGCGACGCGCGGCGACCACGGTGCCGACGTGCCAGCCGGCTCGCGGTACGTCCGGGCGCGACGGCGCGATGAGCGCCGATCCCGCCCCGCCGGTCCCGGTGGCCGCGGCATCCGTCGTCGGAGCCGGCCGATCGCTCACCAGTAGCGTTCTTCCTTCCACGGATCCCCGTGGATGTGGTAGCCGTTCTGCTCCCAGAAGCCGGGCTCGTCCTGGTCCATCATCTCGAGCCCGCGCACCCACTTCGCGCTCTTCCAGAAGTAGAGGTGCGGCACGAGCAGCCGTGCAGGTCCGCCGTGCTCGGCCTCGAGCGGTTCGCCGTCGAACTCGAACGCGATCCACGCCTTGCCGTCGAGCAACTCGTCGAACGGAATGTTCGCCGTGTAGCCGCCGTAGCTGTGCGCCATGACGTACTCCTGGTCGGTTTCGACCTCTTCGAAGAGCGTGTCGAGCGAGACGCCCCGCCATCTCGTGCCGAGCTTCGACCAGTGGGTCACGCAGTGGATGTCGGTGTCGACCTCGTCGATCTTCAGCGCCATGAACTCGTCCCAGTTCCAGCGGTGCTCGCCGGCCTCGGTGCGAATCGTGAACTCCCACTCGGCCGTGTCGACGTCGGGCGTCGGACCTGCGGACAGCACCGGGAAGTCGTGTACGAGCGTCTGGCCCGGCGGGAGGCGGTCATCCCGTTCTCGACTGCGACCGCTGAATCCCCGGGTGATGAACGACATCGCAGCTCCTCTCGTCGGTCGCACGATGCAGAACGGTCGCGCGATTCGCTGGCTCACACGATAGCGACGCGCGCGCCCGCTGTCACTGGTCGCCACGTGGAAGCCTTCAGGGCACGACCGACCACCGAGCGCCTATGGTGGGAGTATGGCGGCCCTTCTGCTCGGGATGCCGGCGGTACGCCGGTCGCCTTCCGACGCGCCGTCGACCGAGGGGCGGCCGGATGTCGCGGGCCTCGTCGATCGCTTCGGCCGCGTCGCGCGCGACCTGCGGGTCTCGATCACCTCCGCGTGCTCGCTGCGGTGCACCTATTGCATGCCGGCGGAGGGGCTCCCGGTCATCCCCCGTGACGAACTGCTCTCCGCGACCGAGATCGCGCGGCTCGTCGGGATCGGCGTGCGCGACCTCGGTGTGCGCGAGGTGCGCTTCACGGGCGGCGAGCCGCTCACGCGTGCCGACCTCGTCGAGATCATCGCCCGCAGCGCAGCCGCTGCACCGGGCACGCCACTCGCGCTCACGACGAACGGCATCGGGCTCGACAAGCACGCCCAAGCGCTGGCCGACGCCGGTCTCACCCGCGTCAACGTGTCGCTCGACACCCTCGATCGCGAGCATTTCGCCCGCCTCACCCGCCGCGACCGGCTGCCGAGGGTGCTCGCCGGCATCGCCGCCGCGCACCAAGCCGGCCTCGGCCCGCTGAAGGTCAACGCCGTCGCAATGCGCGAGACCCTGCACGATGCACCCGACCTGCTGGCGTGGGCGATCGAGCACGGATGCCGCCTCCGCTTCATCGAGCAGATGCCGCTCGATGCCGACGAGACATGGAAGCGCACGAACATGGTCGACGCCGAGGAGCTGCTCGCGGTGCTCGGCGAGCGATTCCTGCTCGAGCCGGTCGGTCGTGAAGATCCCGCAGCGCCCGCCGAGGAGTGGATGGTCGACGGTGGGCCGGCAACGGTCGGCATCATCGCGTCGGTGACCCGTTCGTTCTGCGCAGCGTGCGACCGCACGCGCCTGACCGCGGAGGGCTCGGTTCGATCGTGTCTCTTCGGCGACGATGAGACCGACCTGCGCGGAATGCTGCGAAGCGGCGCGGATGACGCGACCATCGCCGATCGCTGGCGCGCCGCCATGTGGGGTAAGAAGCGCGGCCACGGCATCGACGACGAGGACTTCGTGCGCCCGATGCGCTCCATGGGCGGGATCGGTGGCTGACGTGGCTGGGTTGGTTGACGTGGTGGGACCGGGTGATGTGAGGAGTGGTGTCGACGTGACTGGCGGTGTCGACGTGACTGGCGGTGTCGACCTGGCATCCGTGACGGTTCGGTACTTCGCGGCCGCCGCCGAAGCTGCTGGACTCGAAGAGGAGACGCTCGTGCCCGGTACCGCCGGTGCGACCGTCGGCGAACTGCGCGAATGGCTCGTCACGCAGTACGGCGCCCCCATGGCCCGGGTCGTCGCGAACGGCTCGTTCCTCGTCGACGGAGTCGTGCAGCGCGACGGCGCAGCCCCGCTCGGCGCCTGCGTCGACGTGCTCCCGCCCTTCGCCGGCGGCTGAACTCACCCGCCGCGGACTCCCGCGTTGCACAGCGCTATCGCTGTGCCGCGCGGTATCTCCGCCTTTGACGATCTCCTCGCCCGCCCCATCGCGTGGAGGCGCGCCACGGAGATACATATTCTTTTCCGGCGGCGGTACCCAAGTTCCCAAGTTCCCAAGTTCCCAAGTTCCCAAGTTCCTAAATTCCCTAGTTCCCTAGTTCCCTCGCCTCTGGAACGAAACACTCTCCCGGCGACGCGGTCCCCTTCAACTGCGCCGACCCGCCGCCTGCGCGGCACCACCACCCGCGACGGCACGGCGCGCCCCGAGCCGGCACCATCCGCACCATGGGCGCTCGCGTCGGCACACTGCTACAGGTTGACCCACTCGGTGGTGCCGCCCTCGAGGTGCTGGCGTTTCCAGATGGGCGTGCGCTCCTTGATGCGGTCGACGAGCAGGGCGCACGCCGCGAACGCCTCGGCGCGGTGCGGAGCGGCGACGGATGCCACGAGCGCAACATCCCCGATCGCGAGCGCGCCGACGCGATGGGCGGCGCCGACGCGCAGGCTCGTCTCGCGGGCGACCTCGGCGCAGGTGTCGCGAAGGAACCGCTGCGCCTCGGGATGCGCCTCGTACTCGAGAGCGATGACTGCCGCGCCATGGTCGTGGTCGCGGATCACGCCCTCGAATGATACGACGGCGCCGTCCTGTCGCGTGGTGACGAACGACTCGATCGCCACCCGGTCGAGCGGCTCGGTCGTGACGAGGGCGAACACGTCTGGTTCAGGCATCCGGCTTCACCGTGCCGTCGTCCGTGGTGCATGATCGCCGCCGGCGACCTGGTCGAGCAGGTGGGGGAGCAGCTCGTCGAGCACGCGCAGCCCGTCGGCGACGCCACCGCGCGAGCCCGGGAGGTTCACCACGATCGTGCGACCGGCGATGCCCGCGAGGGCGCGACTGAGTGCCGCGGTCGGGGTCGCATCGCGTCCGGCCGCGCGGATCGCCTCCGCGATGCCTTGCAGCTCCTGATCCAGTACGGCGATGGTCGCCTCGGGCGTGCGGTCACCCGGGTTCACGCCGGTACCACCGGTCGTGATGAGCACGGCCGGCGAGCCGGCCACCGCACGGCGCATCGCATCGGAGACGTCGGCGTCGGAGACGATCACGGGCTCGCCCGGGTCGAAGCCGCGCTCGCGGAGCCAGGCGGCGATGATCGGCCCGGTCAGGTCTTCGGCGACCCCCTCGGCGGCTCGCGTCGAGACCACCAGCACGGTGGCCGAGTGCGCGTGAGCGGCACCCGCCGCCCCCGCGGGTTGAGGAGCACCCGCCGCCCCCGCGGCATCCGCCGGCCCCGCGACATCCGCGGACGCCGCGGCATCCGCGCGCCAGATGCCACGCTTGCCGCCGCGCTTCTCGACCAGGTGGATGCCGCCGAGCTGCGCCGCCGGGTCGACGGCCTTGATCATGTCGTGCAGGGTGAGTCCGGCGATCGCGACGGCGGTGAGCGCCTCCATCTCGATGCCGGTGCGCGCGGTCGTCGATGCGGTCGCGCGGATCGTGATCGACCGCTCGTCGAAGCCGAAGTCGATCGATACGGCGTCGAGTGGCACGATGTGCGCGAGCGGGATGAGCTCGCTCGTGCGCTTGGCCCCCGAGATACCGGCGATGCGCGCGGTCGGCAGCACGTCGGCCTTCTTGAGCCCGTCGCTGCGTACGAGCCCGACGACCTCGGCGGTCGTGTCGAGCCGGCCTTCGGCGATCGCGACGCGACGGGTCACCGGCTTGGCGCCGACATCGACCATGCGTGCGCGTCCGTCGTCGTCGAGGTGGGTGAGCGAGGTCATGATCCCACGGTATCCACGATGGCGTGCGACACCGCACGCGGGCTGGCAGTTGCGCGGCCGTTCATCAGTACCTCGCGATCGCGGCGTCGACGCTTCGCGACCACGCGTCGATGCCGCCCGTCAGGTTGCGGACGCGTTCGAAGCCGGCGCCCGCGAGCTGTTGCGCGGCGTACTGCGAGCGTGAGCCCAGGTGGCAGTAGACGACGACGGATGCCGCGGGGTCGAGCTCGTCGAGATGATCGCCGAGCGCGCCCAACGGGATCAGCGTGGAGCCGGGAATGGCGGCGAGCTCCGCCTCCCATGGCTCGCGCACGTCGAGCAGCAGTGGGGGCGCCCCGGACGCGAGCTCCTCGGCGAGGGTCACGGCGTCGACGTCGCCGATCGCGCCCGGAGTTCGAGGAACCCGCACTTGGGCCGAATCGAGCCCAGGTGGGCGGGTCCGCGTCAGCACCGTAGGCGTCGACACGGCCGCGCGGCCCCGAGCCGCGGAACCCGTCACCAGATGCGAAGTCGCGGCATCCGCTGCGCGAGGCCGAGCTGCGGCATCCATCGCCGCACCCGAGGCCGCGTCATCCGTCGCCGCACCCGAGGCCGCAGCATCCGTCGCCCGCTTGTAGGCGATCTCGCGCGAGCGACCCGACAGCGCGTCGTAGACGATCACGCGACCGATCAGCGGCTCGCCGATGCCGGTGAGGAGCTTCAATGCCTCGCCGGCCATCATGCCGCCGGTCACGATGCAGACGGTCGGCAGGATGCCGTCGACCTCGCAGCTGAGTCCGTCGGTGGGCGGCTCGGGGAAGAGGTCGCGGTATGAGACCCCGTGCGCCTCGGATGAGACGCCGACCTGGCCAGAGAACTTCGCGGCCGAGCCCCACACGAGCGGGATGCCCGCTCGAGCCGCCACGGCGTCAGCCAGGTACGTGGTCGGCAGGTCGTCGGTGCCGTCGATCACGACGTCGGCATCGGCGAGCAACGCCTCGGCGTTGGTCTCGTCGAAGCGCGTCGGCACCGCGACGAAGTCGGTCTCTGACGAGAGGGCGGCCGCGGCATCCGCTGCGGAGTCGACCTTGGCTCGGCCGACGTCCGAGGGCGTGTGCAGGATCTGGCGGTGCAGGTTCGTCACCTCGACGTGGTCGTCGTCGATGACGGTGAGGCGTCCGATGCCGGCTGCGACGAGCACGGGCACGACAGCACTGCCGAGCCCGCCCGCTCCGAGTACCACGACGTGCGCGTCGGCGAGTCGCCGTTGCCCCTCGGTGCCGAAGCCGGGCAGCACTCGCTGGCGCGCGTACCGTGCAGAGTGCGGATCGATCGCGTGGGCCATGCAACGATTCTCGCAGGTCGGGCGGCGTCCGCCGCCGGACCACCGCCATCGCAGGGAGTGTTGATGTCGTCATCGATCGCCGCATTCGTCGAGCGGATGTCGCAGAGCGCCGCCGGGCCGAATGCGGCGAATCCCTTCGATCGCTCGCAGCCGGGCAATGCGGTGCGACGCCGAAACCTCGAGCGCTACCTCGAACAGCTCGCGGAGCGGCATCCGACCACCCTGCTCGTGGGCGAAGCCCCCGGCTACCGCGGCATGCGCATCACAGGCGTGCCGTTCACCAACACCGTGCTGCTGCGCCAGGGCGTCGCCCATTTCGACATGCTCGGCACCGCGAACGGCTACGTCGTGCCCGATGACCTTCCCGGCGTCGCTGCCGAGCCGACGGCCACGGTGATGTGGCGGGTGCTGGCGGAGCTCGACTTCCTGCCGGTGCTGTGGAGCGCCTATCCCCTGCACCCGCACCGGCCCGGAAATCCGCTCTCGAATCGCACCCCGACGTCTGCAGAGACTGCGGAATGGGCATGGTCATGGCAGGCGCTGCAGGAGCTGTTCTCGATCCCGTCGGTCGTGGCAGTGGGCAACATCGCGCAGCAGAGCATGGCGCGTGGCGGGTTCACGGTACCCCGTGTGCGTCATCCGGCCCACGGCGGCCGAGAGAAGTTCGCACTCGGCCTCCGTGCACTACTCGAAGACGGAGTCATCGCCTGAGCGATGAGTACCGGGCGGGCGTCAGGATCGACGCTCGACCGGATCCGCGTTCGCGGCTAGTATCCAGATATGGATACGCATCTGCGGGTACTTCCATGACGCAGTTCCGCATCAGTGAAGCCGCCGCGCTCCTCGGCGTCAGCGATGACACCGTGCGGCGCTGGGCCGAGCAGGGGCGCATCGACGTCACGCGCGGCGCCAACGGCATGCAGGTGATCGAGGGCACCGCACTGCTCCCCCTGATGGAAGAGCTCGCCGAGCGTGGTGCGCTGGCCGAGGCGTTCCCGGTGGCGCGCGCGTCCGCCCGCAACCGATTCGTCGGTCTCGTGACGCGGGTGCAGCGCGACGGCGTCATGGCCCAGGTCGACCTCCAGGCCGGACCGTTCCGCATCGTCTCGCTGATGAGCAGCGAGGCCGCAGACGAGCTCGGTCTCGAGCCCGGCATGCTCGCCGCCGCGAGCGCGAAGGCCACGACGGTCTCGATCGAGTTGCCGCCTCGAGGCGACGGGTGACGCGACCGGGCACCCGCGCGATCGCCCGCACTGCGCACGGGACGACCGGCGCTGTGCACGCGACGACCGGCGCTGCGCAGGCGATGGCCCGCACCGCGCGACGTGCTGCGACACTCATGGCTGCGCTCGCCCTCGCGGGCTGTGCCATCGGCACCGACTCAGGCGCATCGGACTCCCCAGGACGAACAGATGCCGCGCCCACCACGCTCACCGTCTTCGCCGCCGCGTCGCTCACCGAGGCGTTCGACGAGCTCGCCGAGAGGTTCGAGGCGCGGCATCCGCACGTCGACGTGGTGGTCAACTCGGGCGGCAGCGGCGCGCTCGCACAGCAGATCGTGGCGGGCGCCCCCGCCGACGTGTTCGCGTCGGCCGCCGAGCCGCCAATGCAGCAGGTGGTGAACGCGGGGTTCGCGGTTGCTCCGATCGACTTCGCGACGAATACGCTCGAGCTCGTCGTTCCGGCAGGCAACCCCGCCGCAGTGACGGCACTCGACGACCTCGCCGCGCCCGAACTGCGCGTCGCGCTCTGCGACCCATCGGTGCCGTGCGGCACTGCCGCTGCCATGCTCCTCGAGCGGGCTGGGGTCACGGCCGCGCCCGACACGCTCGAGTCCGATGTCAAGGCCGTGCTGACCAAGGTGATGCTCGGCGAGGTCGACGCCGCGCTCGTGTATCGCACCGACGTGATCGCCGCGGGCAACGCGGTCGAGGGCATCGAGGTGGCCGGCGCGGCATCCGTCGTCAATCGCTACCCGATCGCCGCGCTGACGGATGCCGCGCGCACCGATTCCGCGTCCGACTTCGTCACGTTCGTCACCAGCACCGACGGGCGTTCGGTGCTCGACGCCTTCGGATTCGGAGTGCCCTAGGTGACCAGTCGAACCACGGTGACCGGGCGGCTCCCGTGGCCGATCGCCGTCATCGCGACCCTCGCGTTGGCCGTGCTGGTGCTGCCGATCGTCTCGCTCGTGCTGCGCGCACCGTGGAGCGACCTCGCCGGCCTGCTCGCCCGCGAATCGGTGCTGCAGGCCCTGCTGCTCTCGTTCGGCACCGCGCTCGTCGCGACCACGCTCTGCCTGCTGCTGGGCGTGCCGCTCGCCGCCCTGCTCGCCCGTGCCACCGGTTGGCCGACGCTCCCGCGCCGGCTGCTGCGGGCGGCCGTCACGGTACCGCTCGTGCTGCCGCCCGTGGTCGGTGGCATCGCGCTGCTGCAATTGCTCGGGCGGCGCGGCGTGCTCGGCTCGATGCTCGAGGAGTGGTTCGGCATCACGGTTCCGTTCACCACGGGAGCCGTCGTCATCGCCCAGGTGTTCGTCGCCCTGCCGTTCCTCGTGTTCGCCGTCGAGGGAGCACTCCGCACCGGCGACCGTCGCACCGAACTGGCTGCGGCGACGCTGGGCGCGTCGCGATGGCAGGTGTTCCGGCACGTCACCCTTCCGCTCGTCGCGCCGGGCGTCGCGGCCGGTGCCGTGCTCTGCTTCAGCCGTGCCCTCGGCGAGTTCGGGGCGACGATCACGTTCGCCGGATCCCTGCCAGGGGTCACGCGCACCCTGCCGATCGCGAGTTACCTCGCGATGCAGACCGATCCCGACGAGGCGATCGCGCTCGCGCTCCTGCTGCTCGCGGTGTCGATCGCGGTGCTGTTGCTGCTGCGCGATCGCTGGCTTCCGGGGGTTCGCGGATGACGCTGCCGACGCCGCCCGCCGCACGGTCAGCCCGGCGCCCGATGCTCCACGCCGACGTGACCGTGACCCGCGGCGCCATGCGGATCGCCGCCGCATTCGATGTCGCCCCGGGCCATCCGCTCGCCATCATCGGACCGAACGGCGCGGGCAAGTCGAGCCTGCTCGCCGCGATCGCCGGCCTCGTGCCGCTCGACGCGGGCGGCGTCGTGATCGGCGACCGCGAGGTCGACGGCCTTGCGCCCGACCGGCGACGCATCGGCATGGTGTTCCAGGACTACGTGCTCTTCCCGCACCTGAGCGTGCGCGACAACGTCGCCTTCGCGGCGCGGATGCGCGGGCGGCGAAGCACCGCCAGGGCCGCCGCCGACCCGTGGCTCGAGCGGTACGGACTCACCTCGCTCGCCGACCGGCTGCCCGCGCAGCTCTCAGGCGGCCAGGCACAGCGCGTCGCCCTGGCGCGCGCCCTCGCCGCCGAGCCCGAGGTGCTGCTCCTCGACGAGCCGATGTCCGCCCTCGACGTCGAGGTGCGCGCCGACATGCGCACCGAACTCGCGACCCACGTGCGCGAGTTCGGCGGCGCCACCGTGATCGTCACGCACAGCCCGGCGGATGCCGCAGCCCTCGCCGACACCGTGCTCGTGCTCGAGGCGGGGCGGGTCACGCAGCGCGGCACCCTCGACGAGCTGCGCGCGGCACCTGCGACGGCCTACGTGGAGCGCATGCTGGCGGCATCCGCCGAGTGACGCTCGCTCGATGTCGGGCCCGCCCCGGATGCTCTTGCCGCGGGGAGGCACGGTCGGCAGCGAGGCGCGGTCACCGGCGCGGAGTCTCCACGCGCACGTCGATCGGCGTCGCGCCGTCGAGCTCGTACCAGGCGTCGACATCGAAGGTGAATTCGGCGACCGCGCTCGTGGGCATCTCGTGGATCTCGCTCGAGAAACGATGCGCGAGCGAGGCCGTCTCGGGATTGTGACCGACCACGATCGCGCACTCGAGGTCGCCGTCGAGTTCTCCGATGACGCGCAGCACCTCGTCGGCCGATGCAGCGTAGAGGCGTTCATCTGTGATCACGCGGGTGGCGCCGAAGCCGAGCGCATCGGCGATGAGCTCAGCCGTCGTGCGCGCCCGCACCGCGGTGCTCGAGAGGATCACATCCGGCGCCACGCCTCGCTCTGCCAGTCGGCGCCCCATCGCCGGAGCATCGCGCTCACCCCGATCGTTGAGCGGGCGGTCGTGGTCTGAGGTTCCGGGGTGCTCCCAGTCCGACTTCGCATGGCGCACGAGCAGCAGCGTCTTCATGGGGGCGAGTCTGCCACCGCGCCGCTACGTCCGCGAGGCCTCGTGTTCGGCGCGCGAACCGCACAGCGCCGCTACGGGCGAGAGGCGAGCCCTGCCGCGAACTCGAGCACGCAGAGCGCGGCCAGGCGCACGGTGCGCTCGTCTGCGGCATCCGTCGTCGCATCGATCTCGACCAGGTCGGCGGAACGCACGCGGGAATCGGATGCCGCGGCGCGCACGAGCGCCCGCAGCTCCCACGCCGTGAGGCCACCGGGCACGGAAGCAGGGCACGCGGGTGCGACCGACCGGTCGCAGGCATCGACGTCGACGTCGAGATGCACCGGGCCGCCTGCCGCGCCCGCGATCTCGAGCGCCTCGGCCATGACCTCGGCCGGGCTGCGGTCATGCAACTCGTCGCGGTGGATCACCGTGATGCCGAGATCGGCAGCACGCCGCGCGTAGGCGGCGGAGTTCGCGAAGTCGGCGATGCCGATCTGCACGACACGGCGACCATCGAGCCCCGCCTCGACGAGACGGCGAACGGGTGAGCCGTTCGAAACGCCGTCGCGCAGGTCGTAGTGCGCGTCGATCGTCACGAGTCCGGCCCGGTCGAGATCTGCCCCCCACACCCCGAGCGCGGTCGCGACGGTCACCGAGTTGTCACCGCCGAGCGCCACGAGGGCTGCAGCCCGGTCGAGCGCGTCGGCCACGGTGGCGATCGTGCGCGCCTCACCGGCCGGCCCATCGGGTTCGTC
>JALYWB010000007.1 GCA_030852935.1 Actinomycetota bacterium
GCGCTGGACTCGTTCGTCGATGTGCGGCCTCAGTGCGCCATCGCCGCGAGGGCCTCGGAGTCGATCGTCGCGATCGCGCGGGTGTCCTGGAATGCCCGGACGCCCTCGATACCCTGTTCGCGCCCGAAGCCCGACTGCTTCATGCCGCCGAACGGGGCGCGCAGGTCGAGACGGGTGGCACCGTGGTCGTTCACCCAGACGTAACCACAGACGAGCTGTGATCCGACGCGCTGTGCCGCCGCCGGATCGGCCGTCCACACCGAGCCGCAGAGGCCGCTCCACGTGTCGTTCGCCGCGGCGACCGCCTCCTCTTCGGTGTCGAAGGGGATGACCGGGATGACGGGGCCGAACTGCTCCTGGGTCACCACGCGCAGCTGCGGGTCGGGGTCGACGACGAGCGCCGGCCGCAGGAAGTTGCCGCCCTGCAGCTCGGGGTCGCTCGGCAGTTCGCCGTACTCGCGCACGTCGGCACCGGCATCCTTCGCCTCCTGCACGATCTCCTCGACGAACGCCTTCTGGGCCGACTGGTGGAGCGGGCCCATGGTGGTGCCCTCGTCCAGTCCGTACCCGAGAACGACCGCGTTCAGCCGGGTCTCGAGGCCGGCGACGAGCTCGTCCATGCGCGAACGGTGCACGTACACGCGCTTCGCATTCATGCAGATCTGGCCGGTCGTGTCGTAGATCGCCGCGAAGAGTCGGTCGAGGTGCGTGTCGTCGAGGATCGCGTCTTCGAGGAACACGGCTGCGTCGTTCCCGCCGAGCTCGAGCGTCACCCGGGTGAGCGACTTCGACGCCATCTCCATCATCCGCTTTCCACCGTTCACGCTGCCGGTGAAGCAGACCTTCGCGACGTCGGGGCTCGTGATCAGCGCCGACATGTCGGCGTCGCGGCCGGTCACGATGTTCAGCACGCCGGGCGGCAGCTTCTCGGCGACGCGCTGCACCACACGCGTGATGGCGAGCGGCGTCGTGGGCGGCGGCTTCACGATCACGGGATTACCGGCCAGCAGTGCATGGGGCAGCGACGCCCCGAGGATCGCAATCGGCCAGTTGTACGGCACGATGATGGTCACCGGTCCGATCGCCTGGTACGCCACTTGCGTCGTGACGGGAGTGCCGGGCGCCGGTTCGAGCACCTTCGTGGAGTCGACGTCGTCGGCCAGCGCGACTGCGAGGTTCCAGCGGATCTCGAACACGAGGGCGTCGATCCAGGCCTCCATACGGACCTTGCCGTTCTCCTGCGAGAGGATGGCGGCGTCATCGTCGCGGAGGTCGGCGATCCCCGCGATCGCTCGTTGCATGTGCTCTGCGCGTTCCTTCGCGCTCATCGCCGACCAGGCGGGGAAGGCAGCTTTCGCGGCGGCGATGGCGTCGTCGACGTCGGCAGGGCTCGCTGCTGCGGCGTGTCCGACGATCACGCCGGGCTTGCCCGGGTCGGGCACCTCGAGGGTGTCGGCGGTCTGCCGCTCCTCACCCCCGATATACAGGCCCGTGGTGACGGGGACCGCGGTCTTCATTGTGTCGGTCATCACTCCACACCTCTCTGTGCATACTGCTGGGGGCGCCACCTCGAGACGGGTTCTCGAGGGACACTCTCATTCCATCATCTATTCATGTGCATTGACCCGGATCGCCCGGAAAACTCTTGCCGATCACTGTTCGACGACCGGCGTGCCGTGCGTGTGGAACGTCTCGATGGTCTTCATGCCCCAGGCCTGGCCCTTCTTCCGCTCCTCCGCGGTCCACTCGACGACCGGCGAGTCCGGGTCGAGCAGCAGCCTCGCGCCGGCGTTGGCGAACTCGATGCGGTTGCCGCCCGGCTCCCACACGTAGAGGAAGAAGGTCTGGTTGATGGCGTGCTTGTGCGGCCCCGATTCGATGTGGATGCCGTTCTCGAGGAAGATGTCGGCGGCTTTGAGGATGTCTTCGCGGGTGTCGGGTGCGAACGCGATGTGGTGCAGGCGGTTGCCGTGCTTCAGCCAGTCATCGGAGTAGACGATGTCGTACGACTTGTTGTTGAAGTGGAACCACCACGCGGCGTAGCCGCCCTCGTCCAGCTTGATGCGTTCGCTCTCGCGGCCGCGGAGGGCCTTCTCGACGAACTCGCCGTTGGCCACGACATCCTTCGCGAGGTAGTTGATGTGGTCGAGCCGACGCGCGTTCACCCCTCGGCCCGGAAATGCGGAGGCCTGGTTCTTCAGCGCCGGCTTGTCGTCGGTCGCGACGTACCGCTCGGTCTCGTAATAGATGCCCATCGTGTGGCCGTCGGGATCTTCGAACATGTAGGTGGGGCCGGTGCCCACCTCGCCGTCGACCCAGCCCCGGCCGAGCCCGAGGTCGTCGATGGCGGCCACGCGCCGCTCGAGCGCGTCCTGGCTCGATGCACGGAAGGTCGTGCGCCCGACCCCTGCGTCGCTCGATGCGGTGAGCTTGATCGTGTAGCGCTGGTATTCGTCCCACGTGCGCAGGTACACGGAGTCGCCATCCTCGGCGACGACCCGCATCGCGAGAAGGTCGCGGAAGAACCAGAGGCTCTTGTCGAAGGTCGGGGTCAGCAGTTCGACGTTGCCGAGGTGGGCGACGTCGAAGGCGGTGTACTCGGTCATCGGGGAGTTCCTCTCAGGAAGGCGTTAGGGACGAGGGTGTGCGGATCAGAGCCGGGGTCGGGCGAAGACGGTGCCGTCGAAGATCTTCCGGGCGGTGCGGAGCGAGGTCGACGTGCCCCGCCACACGCCGTCTTCACCGCGCTCGACGCGAACCCGGGCGGGGAACGAGCCCGTGGGGTGCTCGATGTCGAGGGGACCTTCGTCGGGAACGCGGGCGAATTCGGAGCCGACCGCGCCGGGCATGCTGACACCTGCAGCCACGGATGCCGCCATCAGCACCCCGATCGAGGAGTGCACGCGAGCCGGGATGAAGCCCCTGGTGCCCACCACGCCGCCATGGCGCGGCGGCGAGAGCAGGAACATCTTCGGCACGGTCTGCCGGGTCACGTCGCCCAACCCCATCACCCGGCCGGCCTCGAGCCGGATATCCTCGATCGCCCGGTGCAGATCGGCACGGGACTCGAGCTCTTCGGGTGACTCATCGCCGGCGACGCCGAAATCGTCGGCGGGCAGCAGCACGACGGGCATCCCGTTGTCGACCAGGGTCACCCGGTGACCGCCGATCTCATCGACGACGTTGCCCGTGGGCAGCAGTGGCTTGTCGCCGGCCGCCATCTCGAGGTCGATGGCGCAGGCCGTGCCGGGCACTCCGTCGATCACCCCGTCGCCGTCGTAGTCGGGGCGACCATGGGGGGTCGCGAAGACGGAGGTTGCGACATCCCCGGTGTTCACGAGCCGGATGCGCACCGTCGTGGTCGGGTCGCCGGCGGGCACGAGGCCGCGTTCGACCGCGAACGGCCCGACGCCGGCGAGCAGGTTGCCGCACGTCTGGGTGGTGCTCACGGTCGGTTGGTCGACGGCGACCTGCAGGAACAGGTAGTCGACGTCGATGTCGGGATGCTCCGAACGTGAGACGATCGCGACCTTGCTGGTCAGCGGATGCGCCCCGCCGAGTCCGTCGATCTGCCTCGGGTCGGGGCTCCCCATGATGCGCAGCAGCAGGTCTTCGCGCTCGAGCGGGTCGGCCGGGACATCCGCGGCCAGGAAGTAGGCACCCTTTGAGGTGCCCCCGCGCATGAGCATGCACGGGATGCCGTCGCGCACCGGGTCAGCGACGACCATCGTCATACTCCGCCTGCGTGAGGTAGCGCACGCCCAGGTCGTCGAGGACCGGGCGCAGCCGGTTGAGGTCCATCGAGAGTTCCCCGGCCTCGTAGCGCACGCGGTTCGCGGCCTCCTTCGCGGCACGAGCGCGGGAGGCCTCGAGGGCCTCGCCGGCACGGTCGCGCGGCACGATCGTCACTCCGTCGTCATCGGCGACGACGATGTCGCCGGGATTCACGACCACGCCGTCGAGGATCACGGGCACGTTGACCGAACCCGCCGTGTCCTTGACCGTGCCTTGCGAACTCACATGCGCGCTCCACACCGGAAACTGCATCTCGCGCAGCTCGGCGGTGTCGCGCACTCCCCCGGAGGTCACGTAGGCGCGAACCCCGCGCACCTGCATCTGCGTCGCCATCAGCTCGCCGATGAACCCGAACGCCGAATCGGTCGTCGGCACAACGACGATGACATCGCCGTCGCCGGCCTGTTCGATCGCCACGTGCACCATGAGGTTGTCGCCCGGAGCGGTCTGCACCGTCACGGCTGAGCCGGCGATCGCTGCGCCCTCTTGGATCGGGCGGATGCGCGGACCGGCGTAGCCGATGCGCCCGAGCGCCTCGTGCACCGTCGCCGAGCCGAACCCGGCGAGCGCGTCGACGACGTCGCGGTCGGCCCGCACGATGTCGGTGACGACGATGCCGGTCATTCGAGCACGCTCGTCACCTGCGGGAAGTACCGCACGTAGGCCTCGCCCATCGTCTCGTGCGGCAGGCCGAGGTTGGGTCCGGCGTTGCGCTTGACCTGCACGCCGCGGCGGATCGCGAGGTCGGTGTAGTACGACCACATGTGCTTCTGCGCCGGGAGGCACTCCATCGCCGCGCGCTTGAGGGGGAAGGCGCCCGTGATGTCGAGCAGCACATCGGGCCGGAAGTCGCACTGCTCGGGCTGGTGCGGCTCGAAGAAGAAGACGGGCGGCGCCCCGATGATGTCGTCCTTGGTGGGAAACGAGCCGTCGGCGTTCGCGACGCCGATCGCCTGGGCGAGCACACGCGCCTCGAGCGCCATGCGGGCCGCGGCGGGGTGGTCGCCGTTGTAGGGGTCGACGAGGGTGTGCGTCAGCACGACCGTCGGCTGCACCCGTCGATACACGTCGACCAGCTTCGCCACGGCTTCGGGGCTCTCGCGCAGCGGATAGTCACCGAGGTCGAGGAATTCGATCTCTGCACCGAGGGCGGATGCCGCGGCCTCGGCCTCGTCGCGTCGGATCTGCTTGATCTCGTCGAGGGCCTTGCCCTGCAGCCACTGGCTCGCGGACTCCCCCCGCTCACCGTAGGAGAGGCACGCGACGACCGCTCGCTCGCCACGCTGCGTCGCAGCGGCGATGGCGCCGCCTGCTCGCCAGACGAAGTCTCCGGCATGGGCGCTGATGACCAGAAGGGTGTTCGCTGCCATAGGGACTCCTACCTCTCGATACGCCACTCAGTGAAGCACAGCTCTGGCGAAATGGTCAACATTATGTCTACAATCTTGGCGACCGGGTAACTCTGGACATAGGGAAACTCCCCCCGTACGATCGCGGACAGACGCAGGACAAGGAAGTCGAGGACCACGTAATGGCCAGCAATCTTCAGGAGCTGCTCGACGAGAAGGGCAACGTCGTCGAGATGCTGCGCAACTCCCAGCTCGGCACGTACATCTACCCCGTGGTGCCCTCGGAGTTCACCAACTGGCGCCGCGAACAGCGCGCCTGGCGTGAGACCGCGGTGCTCTACGACCAGTCGCACCACATGGTGAACTTCTTCGTGAAGGGCCCCGACGCGCTGAAACTGCTCGCAGAGACCGGCATCAACGGCTTCAAGAGCTTCCCAGTGAACACCGCGAAGCAGTTCGTGCCCACCGCATCGAACGGCGGCGTGATCGGCGACGGCATCCTCTTCCACGAGGCCGAGAGCGAGTACGTCTACGTCGGCCGCGCCCCCGGCGCGAACTGGTTGCAGTTCCACGCCGAGACGGGCGGCTACGACGTCGAGTTCACCTACGACGACCGGTCGCCGTCGCGCCCGTACGGCGAGGCGGTCAGCCGCAAGTACTACCGGTTCCAGATCCAGGGTCCGAATGCGTGGCAGATCATCGAGAAGCTCAACGGTGCACCGCTGGAGCAGGTGAAGTTCTTCCACATGGGCTACCTGACGATCGCCGGCGAGCAGGTCCGCACGCTTCGCCATGGCATGGCGGGTGCTCCGGGCCTCGAGATCTGGGGACCCTACGAGCAGCACGGCAAGATCCGCGACGCCGTGCTCGAGGCCGGCGCCGAGTTCGGCATCGAGCCATGTGGATCGCGTGCCTACTCGTCGAACACGCTCGAGTCGGGCTGGATCCCATCGCCGCTGCCCGCCATCTACTCGAGCGAGGCCGAGCGCGCCTACCGCGAGTGGCTGCCCGCGAACAGCTACGAGGCGATCAACGCGCTCGCCGGGTCGTTCGTGTCGGCGAACATCGAGGACTACTACCTCAACCCCTGGGAACTCGGCTACGGCTCGTTCGTGAAGTTCGACCACGACTTCATCGGCCGCGACGCACTCGAGAAGATCGACGGAGCGCAGCAGCGCAAGAAGGTCACGCTGGCCTGGAACGACGAGGACCTCGGCGCGATCTGGACCTCGTTCCTCGACCGCGACCGCCCGGGCGCACAGTTCTTCGACCTGCCGAACGCGAACTACGGCTCGTCGAACTACGACGCAGTGGTCGATGCCGACGGCACCACTGTGGGCCTCTCGCTCTTCACCGGCGTCACCGCGAACGAGCGCCGCGGCCTGTCGCTGGCCACCGTCGACCCGAACGTCGAGATCGGCACCGAGGTGCGCGTCGTGTGGGGCGAGCCCGATGGCGGCAGCCAGAAGACCACGGTGGAACCGCATGAGCAGGTCAGCGTGCGTGCGGTCGTGAGCCCGGTGCCCTACGCGGTCACCGCCCGCAACGAGTACCACGGCGGCTGGCGCACCGCCGGCGTCGCGTGACCGCGAACGTCCGCTGATGCTCCACGGCCCCCGCCGGTTCGTCCGGTGGGGGCCGTTTCAGAATTCTGCACCTCACCGGGAGGCCGACCGTGAACCCAGATGCCGTGCGACAGGCGGTGCGGCAGTTGCTGCACGCGGTCGGCGAGGACCCCGACCGCGCTGAACTGCAGGAGACACCTCGCCGGGTCGCGGAGAGCTATGCCGAAGTGCTCGCCGGCACCGGGGTCGATGCTGCCGCGTTGCTGCACGCCCTTCCCGGCGACGGCATCGTCGACGGCGAGGCCGTCGCCGTGTCGCACCTCGCGTTCCGCTCGATGTGCGAGCATCACCTGCTCCCGTTCCGCGGCACGGCACACGTCGTCTATGCGCCATCCGGGTCGGTGGCCGGGTTCGGCTCGTTCGCCCGTGCGCTCGAGGCGATCGCCGCACGCCTCCAGGTGCAGGAACGGTTGACGGCACAGTTCGCCGACGCGGTGGAGTCGGGACTCGGCGCGCGCGGAGTCGTCGTGGTGGTCGAGGCGTCGCACGGATGCCTCACCGACCGCGGTGCCCGACAGACCGACGCCAGGGCCGTCACGATGGCCAGCCGCGGCATCTACCGCGACGCCGCCCGTCGCAGCGAGGCACTGCGACTCATCCCGATGTACGAGACCGGGCACCCGTCAGGCGGCGACGCGGCGGGCGGCGACGCGGCGGGGGAACACGCGAGGCGCGTCAGGCGAGTTCGCGCAGCGCGTCGATGACGCTGAGCATGTGCTCGCGCACAGCCCGCTCGGCACGCCCCGGATCGCGCGCGACGATCGCGTCGACGATCGCGGCGTGCTGGAGCACCGAGACCTTGGCACGCGCCGGGCGCGACGACAACTTGAACTGATGCCGCACGCTCTGCGCGTGCAGCCTGGCGAGCACGTCCGACGCGGTGGCATGCCCGCTGAGCTCGCGGATGCGCAGGTCGAGGTACTGGTGCAGGCGGGAGTACTCGACGAGGTCGCCGTCGGCGACGGCCACGGTCATCTCGTCTCGCAGCTGCTCGAGCGCCGCGGCATCCGTGTCGCTGATCTTCGCCGCGGCCTTCGCGGCGCACAGGCTCTCGACACCCATGCGCACCTCGATGATCTCGATGGCCTCGTCGAGCGAGATGGC
>JALYWB010000010.1 GCA_030852935.1 Actinomycetota bacterium
GTGAGCCCCAGCTCTTGACGACGGGCGCGAACGCGATGAGCGGCACCGTCTGGCTGAGCACGATCCAGGGCAGCAGGCCCCACTCGGCGATGCGCCAGCGCTGCATGACGAGGGCGAGGCCGATGCCCACGACCACGCCGACGAGCCAGCCGACCGCCGAGATGCCGAGCGTCAGCAGTGCGGCGAGCGCCACCACGGCCCACAACGGCAGCGCGGACTCGGACCGCGTCACCGGCTCGGCGAGGCGCGCGAGCATGTCCCAGACGTGCGGCATCGCGAGGTCGGTGGTGCGCGGCAGCACGCGGAGGTCACCCACGACGACTCCGTCGGCGGGCGCGAGCAGCTTGTAGCCCTCCCAGATCGCGACGATGGCGAGGATGCCGGCGAGACCCCAGAGCGCGACGCGTGCCCGGTATGCGGTGGCCGACCCTGCTCCGCGTCTGCGCCCCGCCGTGGCCCCAGGAGACGCGCCGGCGCTGTCTCGAGACCCGACCGCACGGGTTGGGGGGTTTCGAGACGCTCCTTCGTCGCTCCTCAACCCACGACGGATGATCGTGCGCCTGCTCGACCGCGCCCGCGTTGCGCAGGAACACGATGATCCAGCTGAAGATGAGCACCGCCGCGACGAGTTCGACCGCCGTGAGGTTGTAGTACCCGGTCGCGAAGAAGATGCCGAGCACGACGATCACGCCGACGTAGACGTAGCCGAGCATCACGAACACGCGGGGCATCGAGGGCAGCAGACGGGGCAGCCCGATCACGATCGTGGCGAATGCGACGGCCATGCCGGTCGCGACCGTGTTGTGCAGCACGAAGAAGTCGCTCACGGGGAAGATGCCGACGCAGGCGAGGAACACTCCGATCAGGATGAGGCCGAGCCGCACCAGGTTGCGGCGCCGCGCCTCGATCGGGGTCGTGACCGGCAGCGACGCCGTCGCGTAGCGGGCGATGATCGTCACGATCGCGCCGGCGATGATCAACGTGAGGTTGAACGCGAACGACGAGAGGTCGTTCGTGATGCCGAGCGCCGAGAGGTTCTCCTTCCACCACTCGGGATCACTCGAGCTCAGCATCGACGCGAGTGCGCCGACCACGAGGAACACCGCAAGCACGAGTGAGAGCAGCATCGGCGTGAGGCGCACCGCCGAGAGGAACACCACGTACCCGGTGACCGCGAGGCCCACACCGGTGAGCACCGCGGCGGGCAGTGGGAAGACGACCGCGCCGATGAAGCTCTGCTCGAGCAGGTCGGCGATGCCGATCCAGCCGAGCAGGGCGATGACACCGTGTGCGATGGCGAGCGCCGCGAGATCGAACCAGTGCAGCCTGGCGCCCGGCACGTCGAGGCCGCGCGGCAGGTCATGCTGCAGGTTCGGATTCGGCACCCTCATGACGAGCCGGCCCGCGACGAATGCGACGATCGCCGTCACGGCCGCGCCGAGCGCCACGAACTGGCCGAGCGATCCCGGGCCGCCGATCGCGACGTCGCGCCCCCAGAAGACGAGCGTCGCGACGGCGGCACCCACCACGAACGCTCCTGCACCGAGCAGCAGGGCGACCGACTCGATCGACTCGGCCGTCGCTGCCGGATGCCGCAGCATCCTCGTGATCGATGAAGACTGACTCATCCGTCCTCCCCTTCTGGCCACCACTGTAGGGGTGGTTTCGAGTGGAGGGCGGGAGGTCACCCCTCGGTCGGGTCGAGCACCTCGAGCATCGAACCCTGCACGAATCCCGCCCACTCGTAGGCGGCGCGCAGGTAGTCGTCACGGGTCTCGTCGGCGGTGAGGTCGCCCTCCTCGATGACGCCGACCCGTTCGGCGAGGATGAGCCGCAGGTCGGTGAGGAAGGTGAGCCAGCCCCACGCCTCGGCCTGATCGAGCTCGATCTGCACCACGGTGTCGTCGTCATCGTCGACGGCGGTCGCATCGCGAACCCGTTGCGCCGCCTGCCGCTTGCCGTCGACGAGGCTGTCGCGCGTGTAGCGGGCGAATTCGTGCGCTGCCGGAGCATCGTCGGGGTAGGCGCTGGGCAGCAACCGGCCGAGCGCTGGGTCGTCGTCTTCGCCGAGCAGCAGCACCGAGTCGACCTGATCGGCGAGTTCCGAGAGCAGCATCGCCTCTTCGGCCTCGAGCACGAGGCGCACGCCCTCGCCACCGCTGCGGCCAGCGACGATCACGGCTCGGCCCTCGACACGGTGGCCTGCAGCCCGTAGCCGTGCATCGCCTCGGCGTGCCGCTCCATCGCCTCGCGGTTACCTGTGGCGACGATCGCGCGTCCCTCGGTGTGCACCCTGAGCATCAACCGTTCGGCCTTCTCCCGGGCGTAGCCGAAATAGCTTCGAAACACGTAGCTCACGTAGGTCATGAGGTTCACCGGGTCGTCCCATACGATGGTGCACCACGGCTCTTCCGCGACGACGCGGACGGTCGTCTCAGCATCGAGTTGCTCGAGTGTCGTGGTCACCACTCAAGCCTGACACGACCGCGCACCGTACGGAACCGCGCTGACTGCTCCGCCCCGCTCACCGTGAGTCACAGTGTGCACGAATGCGCCTGTCTTTAACCGATTCGGCAGCGCGAGTCAAGCCCTCTTGACATCTCGCTCTGGAATGTCGTTCTCGTGCGGTCCGAGGATATTGTCGGGGGAAGAGGGACGATCTGCTCATTGCGCCGGCAGTGCCGACAAGACGACCCCGGTTCGCTCGAGGAGCAGTATGACGATCACTTCACCGACGCCGCAAGCCGATGTGCTCAGGCGGAACAACGTCACGGTATCCGGTGTCGTCGGCGCGCGTCCCATCGTCTTCGCGCACGGCTTCGGATGCAGCCAGGAGATGTGGCGCGCCGTGGCACCCGGCTTCGAATCAGATCACCGCGTGGTGCTGTTCGATGCGGTGGGAGCGGGGCGCTCCGATCCGAGCGCCTACGATCCCGTCAAGTACGACTCACTGCACGGGTACGCCGCCGACGTGCTCGACCTGCTCGAGACTCTCGATCTCCGTGATGTCGTCTTCGTCGGGCATTCCGTCGCCGCGATGGTCGGGGTCCTCGCCGCGACCCGCGATCCGTCTCGCTTCGGCGCACTCGTGCTGGTCGGCCCGTCTCCGCGCTACCTGGCAGACACCGAAGCCGAGTATGACGGCGGGTTCGAGCAGGCTGACATCGAGGGAATGCTCGATGCACTCGACTCCAATTACCTCGGCTGGTCCGAGAGTATGGCCCCACTCATCATGGGCAATCCCGACCGGCCCGAACTCGCGCTCGAGCTCACGGAGAGTTTCTGCACGGTCGACCCAGAGGTCGCCCGGCACTTCGCACGCGTCACGTTCCTCTCGGACAACCGGCGCGACCTCGGGGCGGTGAGCACTCCGACGCTCGTGCTGCAGTGCGCCGATGACGTGATCGCACCCACGAACGTCGGCCGGTACGTTCATGAGCAGATCCCCGGCAGCAGGTACGTCGAGCTCTCGGCCACGGGTCATTGCCCCAACCTCTCCGCACCCGAGGAGCTGACCGCCGCAATCAGGGCGCACCTTCGATGATGCTCTTCTCAACGCCCTTCGAGAGCGAGAGGCAACAGACGGAAGAGGCCTTCGAGGCCCTGTTCGAAGACGCTCCGTGCGGCTACATCACCACCACGCCCGAGGGGATCATCACCCGGGCGAATCGCACCTTCGCCCGGTGGACCGGTCTCGACCAGCAGTCCATGATCGGCACCCCCTTCGTCGAGCTGCTGACCCCATCGACCCAGCTCTTCTATGAGACCCGCTTCGCCGTCGTCCTCAACCTTGCGGGCGAAGTGCGCGAAGTGTCCTTCGCCGTGCGGTGCTCGGATGGCACCGAGTTGCCGATCCTCGTCAACGCGGTGACCTTCACCGGACCCGACGGGCAGATCGGTGGCGTGCGCACGGCCATCTTCGATGCGACGGAGCGTCAGGACTACGAACGCCAGCTGCTGGCGGCCCGGCGTGCGGCCGAGGCATCCGCAGAGCGCGTGCATGTACTGCAGGACGCATCGAGCGCCTTCGGTATCGTCACCTCCGCGCAGGAGCTCGCCCAGGCGCTCGTCGACAGCGTCGGACCCGCGCTCCTCGCCACCAGCGCCGCGGTGCTGCTCTCCGAAGGTACCGGTCCACTCGAAATGGTCACGGAAGACGAGACGATTCGCGCGCTCCTCCTCTCGGGCATCCGAGACCTTGCCGAGCAGGCCATCGGCAGCGGCGAGGTGGTCACCGTGTCGAACCTCGACCAGGCGGCCGAAATGATGCCCGGCCTGGACGAGGCCCTGCACGGCCATCGGCTCGCGTCGCTGAGCATTGCGCCGTTGCGCACCGACGAACGAGCAGCAGGTGCGATCGTCTGTGCCTTCGGACGCGACCGCACCTTCGATGACGACACCAGGGAGATCCTGGCTGCACTCTCCCGCCAGGCTGGCCAGGTCCTCCGAAGGGTGCGCCTGCAGGAGGAACTCGCCCACCGAGCGCTGCACGACCAGCTCACCGGTCTCGCCAACCGCAAGTTGTTGGAGGAGCGCCTGGACGCCGCGATCGCGACGACCGCTCGCAACGAGCATCCGCTCTCCGTCGTCTTCGTCGACCTCGACGGCTTCAAGGCCATCAACGACAACCTCGGTCACCGTGTCGGCGATCAGGTGCTGGTCGAGGTGGCCGAGCGACTGCGCCGGTTCGCCCGGGCGGGCGATCCGGTCGCCCGCTACGGCGGCGACGAGTTCGTCATCGTCTGCGAGGGCGCCGACGCGGCGGCCGGCGAAGTCGTCGCAGAACGCCTCCGCGAAGAGGTGCGACGCCCCCTCGACAGCGTTCCGCCACGATATGCTGTCGGCGCCAGCATCGGAGTCGTCAGTTGGGAGTCGGGGAGCTCGAATGTGCCGAGCGCCGATCACCTGCTCCGGCTCGCCGATGAGGCGATGTACGCATCGAAGCGCGGTGGCCGCGACCGCGTCAGCGTGACGAGGATCTGAGATGAAGGGCGCATCACCAGCCGCACGCCCGCGGCCGCATCACGGAGGGGCAGGATGGGAACACTGACGTACAACTCGGCTCTCACTGCGACATTCGACGACCGCACGCTCACCCACCTCCAGGTGGTGATCTGGTCGAAGCTGCGCCGTGGCGAGCACTTCGCGTTCACCTGGGTCGACGAATCC
Source organism: Actinomycetota bacterium (assembly GCA_030852935.1). Taxonomy (GTDB): domain Bacteria; phylum Actinomycetota; class Actinomycetes; order Actinomycetales; family Microbacteriaceae; genus Agromyces. The sequence continues at coordinate 5,170 of JALYWB010000010.1, forward strand.
ACGAAGGCCCGGCGCACCTCGGTGTGGTGCAGCTCCACCATTCCGATGACGTTCGAGTTCGATGACCCAGAGCCCGGGCAGCTGAATTCCCGCTGGCTCGAGGTGCTCACCAAGTCTGCGAACTCGGCCGGTGGCCTGCGGCCCCTGCCCGAGCCCGAGGCGAACGCATGAGCATCGACGACCGGTGCCTTCGCATGCAACGAGGAGGAACGACATGGGCGTGCTGATCTACGGCTCCCGGGTGTCAGAATTCGAGATCGAGGATCGCGTGCTCGCGCACCTGCAGTTCGTGGTCGCCACGAAGCTACGGCGCGGCGAGCAATTCATGCTGACTTGGAACCACGGGGTGGAACGCGGTAGCGGACGAAGCGCGATCTGGATCAGCCCGTTCGTGCCGGTGCACTTCAAGTACAACGGGAATCGGCCTCCGAAGCTCAACCGCGCGTGGCTGGAGGTCCTCCTCGACGGCGCGAACAGTCCGGGCGGGCTCCAGCCCATTCCCGAATCGGTCGTGGGAGCGCCCGAGTGAGCGGGCGACAGCAGACAAGTGAACGAATGAACGGAGGCGCGGAGTGAAGATCAACCGCTTGACGGTCGACGGCAAGGACTACTTCCTCGGAGACCCGGTCGACGAGCTGCGGGCCAGGATCCTGGCCGCCATCCAGGCGGGCGGTGGCTACGTCAACATCCCGCCGCTGCGGGGCGGGCCCGGCATCGACATCCTCTTCTCGCCCGGTATGCCGGTGACGTGGACCCAGATCGAGGTCGGCGGAGATGCGGTAGAGGGCGGCGCCGAGGCCGCAGCCGGGGCTGAAGGCGAGGCCGACGAGACGTACGAAGACCCGTACGAGACGCTCTAAGACCGCACCGGCCACACACCGCACCGACCACGCACCGCAGACCGCAGACCGGAGACCGCAGGCCGCAAGCCAGAGACCCCACACCGCGCCGAAGCCGGCCGCCGACTCAGGCGGGTGAGGCGACGAGCCGCGCCGTCAAGCGCTGTGGCGACACCGGACGACCGAAGAGGTACCCCTGGGCCCGGTCGAAGCCGAGTTCCCTGGCCACTGCGAGTTGGGTCTCGTTCTCGATGCCCTCCGCCACCGAGCGCAGCCGGTGCCGGCGAGCGAAGCGCACGAGTCGCGCGGCTTCGCTGCGGTTCCCGGGGAGGCGCTCGATGACCGAGCGGTCGACCTTCAGCTCGGTGATGGGGAGTGCGGCCATCCGCTCCACCGCCTCATCGACCGTCTGCACGTCGTCGACGGAGACGCCGACCCCGATGGCACGCACCTCGGCGAGGGTGCCCGCGGCCTCCGACGGTGACGGGTGCGTCTCGGTGAGCTCGAGCGTGAGTAGGGCCGCCGGCATGCCCGAATCGTCGAGGTGGCCCGCGACCCGCTCCGCGAATCTCGGCTGCGCGAGTTGCTCGGCGGCGACGTTCACGGCGATCTCGAGCCGTCGACCGGTTCGCACGAGCGCCGCGCCGTAGCGGCAGGCGGCCGCGAGCATCACGTCACCGATCTCGTTCATCGCTCCGATGGCTTCGGCAAGGGGAATGAACTCGAGCGGGGAGACCACGCCCCGCCGCGGGTGCTGCCAGCGACTCAACGCTTCGAGCGCGACCAGCCGCCCCTTCCGCAGCTCCACCTGCGGCTGGTAGTGGGCGGTGATCTGCCCCCGCCCGGCGGCGAGGCGCAGTTCATTCGCCAGTCGCTCCAGTTCTGGCATCCCGACCCCTTCCATGCGCCGCAGCGACGCCCGCGTCATTCTCCCTCACCATTGTGGGTCGGGAACAAACGGCAGACAACGCGTCGCCCGACGCGTATACTTTTCGCCCCCGCACTCAGGACGACCGCGACGACGCCGTCACCGTGAACTTCGCATTGCGCGCGATCTGCCGGGTGGGCCCGACCGTGCGCTCGAGCAGCGGTCGGTAGCGCAAGTGGGAGTTCCAGACGCACCAGAGTTCGCCGCCCCGCGCGAGCACGCGCGCGGCGTCGTGGAACAGGTGCGCGGCGATGCCGGTGTGCAGCGCGGCATCCGAGTGGAAGGGCGGATTCAGCACGATCAGCCGCTCGCTCTCCTCAGCCAGGTGCTCGAGGCCGTCGGCCCGCCTGACGGTGATGCGGTCGGTGAGCCCGTTGATGTCCGCGGTCTCGCGGGCGGATGCCGCGGCCGCCGCCGAGCGATCGCTCGCGGTCACCCGCAGGCCGGGCCTGGTGCGCGCAAGGCAGGCCGCGACCACGCCCGAGC
>JALYWB010000024.1 GCA_030852935.1 Actinomycetota bacterium
GCATGAAGTCGGTCACCTGGTGGAACAGGTCGCGCAGCTCCGCGGCATCCGCCCGCACCTGCGCCAGGCGAGGCGCAGCGACGCGACCGTCGCCGATGAACTCCATCAGCACCTCGGTGTCGTGCACTTGCACCGGATACGGCACGGATGCCCCGAGCTCGGTGAGCCGGCTGAGCGCGTCGAACTCGGCGTACGCCCATTGCACGCGGGCAACCGCGCGACCGAACGAGGTGCCCTTCGCGACGGCGCGCACGTCGCGGGTGCGGCGCAGTCCGCGGCCCTCGGTGTAGACAGCCGAGCGGTGGAAGTCGGAGTGCTCGCTGCCGCGGTAGCGCTTTGCGGCGAGCAGCACGGCGTTGCCGGGCACGTCGGCCGCGGCATCCGGTATCGCACGCTCGATGAGGTGCAGGTCGGCCTCCTTGCCGGTCTTCACGACGCCGAGTTCGGTGTCGATCGCCGCGGCCGAGGTCACGAGCCAGTCGGGGCGCGGCTCGGGGCCGCGCTCGCTGGGAATGGTCGCAGGCCAGGTCGACCAGCGTTGATCCTCGCCGGGCTCTGTGGCCTGGAACACGAGGGTTGCGGATGCTGCGCCGATGGGCGCGGCGGACGAATCGTCAAGTGACGAGAGGAATTTCACGGTGGTTCTCCGAGATCACGGAGGCCACCGACGCGCCGGGGTTTCGGCTACGGGCGGGCGGCCTCACAGGGAAGGGTGTCTGCGATGCGCACGACAATGACGGTGTTCATCGATCTCTCCTTCCGATCACGGCGACGGATGCCGCGGAGCGCGGTCCGTGGGCGAGCATACGCCGCTCGGGCCGCGGCTGTCCAGAGCAACTTCAGTCGGGATTGCGCGCTCACGCGACCAGTGGCAGGCGGTGATTCGCATCGGAATCCCCGTGTTCGGGTGGAATCCGTCGATTCGCGGATTCCATCGGGCCAACGGGATTCCCGCGCGCTCGAGGGGGCTGCGGCGGGACGGCGGGGGAGCCAGCGGGGGAGCCGGCGGCCCGGGCGGTAACATATTACTCATGGCCGGCCCCCTCAGTACGCTCCGTATCCTCGACGCCGAACAACTCGCCGAGCGGGTGAGCATGGAGGGGGCGATCCGGGCGCTGCAGTCGACGCTTCGAGAGGGATTCGACCCCGATGACGACCCGCGGCGCACCATCCTCGACGTGCGACACGGCCAACTGCTGCTGATGCCCGCCGAACTCGGCGGGTACGTGGGGCAGAAGCTCGCGACGGTCGCCCCGGGCAATCCCGAGCGCGGCCTCGAGCGCATCCAGGCGCTGTACATCGTGCTCGACGCCGAGACACTCACGCCCGTCGCGCTGCTCGACGGCACCGAGCTGACGAGCCTGCGCACGCCGGCGGTCTCGGCCGCGGTGCTCGATGTCACCGCGGCATCCGATGCCTCGTCGCTCGTGGTCTTCGGCACGGGCCCGCAGGGCATTCGGCACGTCGAGGCGATGCGGGCGATCCGACCCATCGAGCGCGTGCGGTTCGTCGCCCGCGACGCGGAGCGCACCCGTCGGGCGGTCGACGCGGCGGCTGCCGCAGCGCCGGGTGTGGATATCGCGCCGGGATCCGCTGGCGACGTCGCCCACGCCGACCTCATCGTCTGCGCCACGAGCGCGACGCAGCCGCTGTTCGTGCACGAGTTGGTGGGCGACCATGCGGCGGTGGTCGCCCTCGGCTCCCACGAACCCGACCAGCGGGAACTGCCGGGAGAGCTGCTCGGGCGTTCGCAGGTGATCGTCGAGACGCGTCATGTGGCCCAGACCGAGGCTGGCGACGTCGTGATGGCCATCGCCGAGGGGCGGCTCACGGCCGAGTCGCTCGTGCCCATGGCGGGCATCGTCGGCGGCAGCGTGCCGGTTGCGAGTGACCGGCCGCGTGTGTTGAAGACGTGTGGAATGGGCTGGCAGGACCTGGCCGTGGCGCGAGTGGCGGTCGAGTGATGGGCTGGGGCACGGAGGGCCGGCACCACCTGGGCGTCGCGGCTGGTGGCGGCCTGATGCGGTGGAGCACCGAGGATTGGCACACCGCGGGGGAGCCGTTCCGCATCGTGGAGGGCGTCACCACAGAGGGCGACACCGTCGCCGCCCGCCGGGTGCACGCCATGAGGGGCGAGCCCGACGCCGTGCGCCGATTCCTGTGCCTCGAACCCCGCGGGCACGACGACATGTACGGCGGATTCATCACCCCGCCCGACGATGACGGCGCCGACTTCGGGGTGCTGTTCTGGCACAAGGACGGCTTCTCGACGGCGTGCGGCCACGGCACGATGGCACTCGGCGCCTGGGCGGTGCACAGCGGCAGGGTGGCGGCTCCCGACGACGGAGAGGCGATCGTCACCATCGACGTGCCGAGCGGTCGGGTGCAGGCTCGCGTGCAGCGCGAGCACGGCCGCACCACCGGCGTGGTGTTCCGGAACGTGCCGTCGCGGGTGCTCGCCACCGCCATCCCGCTCAGCACCAGCCGCGGCGACGTCGAGGTCGACCTGGTGTTCGGAGGTGCGGTGTATGCGACCCTGTCGGCGGGCTCACTCGGCCTCGAGGTCACGCCCGAGCACACGACCGAGCTCATCCGGCTGGGCCGTGAGATCAAGTGGGCGCTGAACGCACATCCGGCCGCCCAGCTCGCCGACGACCGACTCTCAGGGGTCTACGGCACTATCCTCGTCGACGACCTCGGCCGCACGGAAGACGGCCCGTGGCAGCGCAACGTCACGGTCTTCGCCGACGGCGAAGTCGATCGCAGCCCTTGCGGCTCGGGAACGGCGGCGCGTGTCGCGTTGCTTGCTCACGCCGGCGCCCTCGGCGAGGGAGAGACGCTGACCCACGACTCGATCATCGGCACCCGTTTCCTCGCGCAGGTTGCCGAGCACACGGCAGCGGGGGTCATCCCCGAAGTCTCGGGGCAGGCGTATCGCGTCGGCCGCGGCGAGTTCGAACTCGACCCCGCCGATCCGCTCGCTGAGGGCTTCAGCCTGCGCTGACGTCGCCGACCGTGGCGTCACCTCAACGATCGCCGAGGGCTTCAGCCTGCGCTGACGTCGCCGATGGTGGGGTCACCTCAACCGTGGCCGACACCGGCGGCCGGATGCCGCGACGCGGGCTCGCGGCATCCGACCCCGTCGCTCAGTACGCCCCGCTGAGGCTCCCCCACCCGCTCGAGAGCCCGGCCGCACTGCGACGCTGCGGGATGCCCCACGGGTTGTCATCGCGCAGCGGCGGCGGAAGCAGCGACTGCGGCGCGTTCTGGTACGTGACGCCGCGCAAGAACCGGGTGATGGCCGCGGTGCCGACGCTCGTGGAATCGGTCGTCGTTGCCGGGAACGGCCCACCGTGCTGCATGGCAGGCGTCACCGAGACGCCCGTCGGCCAGCCGCCGAAGAGTACCCGGCCGCTCGTCTCGGCGAGGGCGTCGACGAGGTCGCCGACGGCCGCGGCATCCGCGTCGGTGGCATGCAACGTCGACGTGAGGTTGCCGGGGAAGAGCTCGCGGTGCAGCGCCGGCAGCTCCGCAAGGTCGCGGTAGCGCACGATGACCGACAGCGGCCCGAACGACTCCTCGAGCAGCTCGTCGCGCTGGGCGACGAGGTCATCGACCGCGACCTCGACGACGGTCGGGGTCGCGAAGCGCTGGTCGTCGTCGCCGACGCGCACGGCGCCCTCGGCGAGCACCGTGACGCCCGAGGCGCCGAGCACGGCAGCGCGGCGCTGCTCGAACGCGGTGCCGATGCCGGGGTTCAGCAGCCGATGCTCGGCGCTGCCTGCGGCGACCTCGCCGAGCTCGGCGCCTTCTGGCACGAACAGGAAGCCGGGCTTCGTGCACAGCTGGCCGGCCGAGCCCGACACCGAGGTGAGGAAGCCCTGCAGCAGCTCTGGCTCGCCGGCGACGGCGGCCGCCGTGGCGTACACCGGGTTGACGCTGCCGAGCTCGCCGTAGAACGGGATCGGTCGAGGCCGGGATGCCGCGATCTCGGCGAGCATCGTGCCCACCCGCGTCGACCCGGTGAACGATCCGGCGCGGATGCGGTCGTCGCGCAGCAGGTCGACGCCGTTCTGCTGGCCCTCGACGAGCTGGAACACGCCGCCCGGCATGCCACTCGAGCTGAGCGCCTCGGTGACGAGCTCGGCGGTGCGACGGGAGAGCTCGGGGTGGCCCGAGTGCGCCTTGACGATCAGCGGGCACCCGGCCGCGAGCGCCGCCGCGCTGTCGCCGCCCGCCACGGAGAACGCGAACGGGAAGTTCGACGCCGCGAAGTTCAGCACCGGGCCGATGGGCTCGAGCACGCGCCGCACGTCGGGACGGGGACCGGTGGCGTACTCGGGGTCGGCCTCGTCGAGCCGGGCGTCGAGGTAGTCGCCCTCGACGATCACCTCGGCGAACAACCGGAGCTGGTTGGTGGTGCGCCGCACTTCGCCGGCGAGTCGCGGCTGGGTGAGCCCGGTCTCGCGCATGGCGATCTCGATGAGCTCGGCCGCGTGCGCGTCGAGCGAGTCGGCGACCGCGACGAGGGCGGCGGCACGTGCGCGGGGTTCGGTCTCGGCGAAGGGTCGCGCGGCCTGCGCGGCACGCGCGGCGATCGCGTCGATGTCGTAGGTGGTCGTGCTGGTCATCGGATGCCTCCTGGTGAGCTGTGCGGATGCGGTCTCGAGACGCGGCGGGCTGCGCCGGGCGCTCCTCGACCCGCGGAAGTGGTCAGAAGACGAAGCCCTCAGGGAACGGGTCGTCGTCGTCGAGGAAGTACTGTCCCATGCCGGTGACCCAAGCCCTCCCGGTGATGGTCGGCACGACCGCGGGCAGATCGCCGACGGTCGTTTCGCGCAGCAGCCGCCCGGTGAACTCGGTGCCGATGAACGACTCGTTCACGAAGTCGGTCTCGAGTGCGAGCTCGCCGCGTGCGTACAGCTCGGCCATCCGTGCGCTGGTTCCCGTGCCGCACGGCGATCGGTCGAACCAGCCGGGATGGATCGCCATCGCGTGGCGCGAGCGTGCGGCATCCGAACCGGGTGCAATGAACTCCACGTGATGCACGTGGTTCGTGCCCTCGAGCTCGGGATGCCGCGGGGGACTCGCCCCGTTGATGGCATCCATGATCGCCAGGCCCGCCTGCACGATCTCGTCTTGACGTGTTCGGTCGAACGGCAGCCCGACGGCGTCGAGGTCGACGAGCGCGTAGAAGTTGCCGCCGAACGCGATCGAGTAGGGCACGGTGCCGTATCCGGGCACCTCGATCGCGGCGTCGAGTCGCTCGACGAAGCTCGGCACATTCTCGATCGTGACGTGCTTCGCCGCGCCGTCCTCGACGGCGACGCGCGCGATCACGAGCCCGGCCGGCACCTCGAGCCGGATCTCGGTGACCGGCTCGGTCACCTCGACCATGCCGGTCTCGACGAGCACCGTCGCGACGCCGATGGTGCCGTGCCCGCACATCGGCAGGAAGCCGCTCGCCTCGATGAAGATCACGCCCCAGTCGGCGTCGTCACGCGTCGGTGCCTGCAGGATCGCGCCCGACATCGAGGCGTGTCCGCGCGGCTCGTTCATGAGCAGGCCGCGCAAGCCATCGAGGTGCTCCATGGCGTAGAGGCGCTTGTCGTTCATCGTGGCGCCGGGCACCGGGCCGACGCCACCCGTGACGACGCGCGTCGGCATCCCCTCGGTGTGGGAGTCGACGGCAGAAATGACCCGGCGCGCACGCATCAGCTGACCTCCGTCGACCTACGTGTCGAGCGACGGCCTCCATACAGCACCCTCGGCGCAGCACGCATCAGCGAGCCGCCAGCGCTGCAAGCGCCCGATCGGTGTCGGCGCGAACGAGGGCCGCGTGCTCATCGCTGAGCGGACCGCGCGGTGGGCGGGTGGGGCCGCCGTAGGAGTTGCCGCAGATGTCCATCGAGAGCTTGATCGCCTGCACGAACTCGGTTCGGGTGTCCCAGCGGAACACCGCGACGAGCTGCTCGTACAGGGTACGTGCCTCCTGCCATTTGCCGTCGACGAGCAGGTTGTAGAGCTCGACCGCCTCCTTCGGGAAGGCGTTCGGGTAGCCCGCGAACCACCCCACTGCACCGTTGACCATCATCTCGAACAATACGTCGTCGGCGCCCGCGATGATGTCGATGTCGCAGAGTTCCTTGATCTCGTAGACCCGGCGCACGTCGCCCGAGAACTCCTTGATCGCCACGACCTCAGGGATCTCGGCGAGCTTCGCCACGAGTGACGGCACGAGGTCGACCTTGGTGTCGAAGGGGTTGTTGTAGAGCATGATCGGCAGGCCCGCCTTCGCGGCCTCCTCGTAGTGGGCGATGACCTCGCCCTCGTTCGCCCGGTACAGCGTCGGCGGCAGCAGCAGCACGCCGTCGGCGCCGTCTTCGCGTGCCCACTCCGCCCACTGGCGGGCCTGGTGGCTGCCGACGCCGTGCGCGCCCGCGACGACGATGCCGCGGCCGTCGACCGCCTCGACGGCGACCCGGATCACCTGGCGGCGCTCTTCGTCGGTCAGCGACGAGTACTCGCCGAGCGAGCCGTTCGGCCCGACCCCGCGGCATCCGTTGCTCATCAGGAAGTCGACGTGCTCGGCGAACCGGTCGTAGTCGACGGCGAGCCCGGCGGGCGCCGACGCGTCTTCCTTGAAGGCGAGGGTCGTCGCCACGACGACACCGCCGAGGTCCATGGTGTGTTCGGTCATTACTGCTCCTTGTGTTCCGCGTGGTGAAGGTCTGCGAGCTCTCCGATGCGGATGGAGGAGAGCACGGGACGTCGGTCGAAGTCAACGGATGCCGCGACGAGCGTCTCGACGCTGCGGCCGCAGGTGCGGCCCTGGCAGGCGCCGAGGCCCGCCCTGGTCGCCAGCCGCATGCCGCGCGACGAGGCATCGGCATACTCGGCGATGCGGGCGCGGGTCACCGACTCGCAGCGGCAGACGATGGTGTCGTCGTCGAGCCAGCTCGTCCATCCGGGGCGGATGGCGTGGGTCTCGAGCCGGTCCGCGAAGCGGTGCAGGCGTGCGCGGGCGGCGAGCGCTCCCCGGATGCGCGGGTCGTCGGTGGTGCCGCCGGCCGCAGCGAAG
>JALYWB010000029.1 GCA_030852935.1 Actinomycetota bacterium
CGATGAAGTCGAGCGCGTCGCGGTTCGACGCGAAGTCGGGAGCGAAGCCGCCCTCGTCGCCGAGCCCCGTCGAGAGGCCCTTCGACTTCAGCAGGCTCTTCAGCGCGTGGTAGGTCTCGACGCCCCAGCGGAGGCCCTCGGAGTACGTCTCGGCGCCGATCGGCAGCACCATGAACTCCTGGATGTCGACGCCGGTGTCGGCGTGCGCGCCGCCGTTGATGATGTTCATCATCGGCACGGGCAGCACGTGCGCGTTCGGGCCGCCGAGGTAGCGGAACAGCGGGAGGTCGGCCGAGTCGGCGGCGGCCTTGGCGACCGCGAGGCTTACGCCGAGGATGGCATTCGCGCCAAGGCGTCCCTTGTTCTCGGTCCCGTCGGCCTCGATGAGGGCGGCATCGACGAGGCGCTGGTCCGCGGCATCCAGGTCTTCGATCGCGGGGCCGAGCTCGTCGAGCACCGCGTCGACGGCCTTCTGCACGCCCTTGCCGAGGTAGCGGTCGTTGTCGCCGTCGCGCAGCTCGTACGCCTCGAACGCACCGGTCGAGGCGCCCGAAGGCACCGCCGCGCGCGCCAGGGAGCCGTCGTCGAGCAGCACCTCGACCTCGACGGTCGGGTTGCCGCGAGAATCGAGAATCTCGCGAGCGCCTACAGCTTCGATGAATGCCACAGTGAACTCCTCTGTGATGGGGTGCGGGTGCGTCGGACGACTCCGTCGTGATCCGCCAGTCAGTCTAGTGACGCAGTCGGCGGCGTGATATTCGATGCCGGATGCCGCAAGCACCTGTGGAGAGTGAGTAACGCGGCTGCGCGCCGGCGCGCCACGGTGGCGGGAGGGACGGTGGTGCGGCTACGCGCCGAGGTCGCGGAACGCGAGCGACGCGGCATCCGTGGTCTCGGGGTCGACCTGCGCGAAGGCGTCGAATCCGTCAGCCGTCACGCGGTCGAGCAACGCGCGCACGTTCTTCACGCGGCGCTCGAACCGCACGCGGGTTCCGGATGCCACGAGCTCGTGCTTCAGCGAGAGCAGCGTCGCCGGCTCGACCGCCGGGTCGTACACGAGCACGACGGCGCGCGGCCGGGAGCCGTCGCGCATCTCGATCAGGTCGACGATGCGCTCGAACCCGATCGAGAACCCGCACGCCGGCACCTCCTGCCCGAGGAAGCGCCCGATCATGTGGTCGTAGCGGCCGCCGCCACCGAGCGAGTAGCCCAAGTCGGGGTGCGCGATCTCGAAGATCGTGCCGGTGTAGTACCCCATGCCCCGCACGAGTGTCGGGTCGAACTCGATTGCCGCGTGAGGCAGCGCCTCGCGCAGGGCGAGCAGGTCGCGGTAGGCGTCGAGCTCGAGCCAGGAGGGCGGTGGCACGACACCGTTATGCAGGTGCCAGTCGGCCGCGGCGAGCGCTTCGAGTTCGGCCGCGACATCCGTCGACCGGTCGGTGACGATCCCGAGTTCGGTGAGCTCGGCCGCGACTCCCCCTGTGCCGATCTTGTCGAGCTTGTCGATCGTGATGAGGGCGCGCTCGCGCAACTCGTCTGGCACGCCCCACGAGCCGAGGATGCCCCCGAGGATCCGCCGGTCGTTGAGGCGGATGACGCAGTCGCCGAGGCCGAGTGCGTCGAGCGTCGCGACCGTCGCGGTGAGCAGCTCGAGCTCGGCGAGCGGCCCGGCCTCGCCGATGATGTCGATGTCGCACTGCACGAACTGGCGGTAGCGGCCCTTCTGCGGTCGCTCGGCCCGCCACACCGGTGCGATCTGGATCGCCCGGAACACGGGAGGCAGCGCCGCGCGGTGCGTGGCGTAGAACCGGGCGAGCGGCACCGTGAGGTCGTAGCGCAGGCCGAGGTCGGCGAGTGCGAGTGCGTCGCCGGATGCCGCGGCCGCCGCAAGGTCGTCGGGCGTCAGGCCGCGCTTCATCACCGCGAACGCGAGCTTCTCGTTGTCGCCGCCGAGGCCGGCGTGCAGCCGCCGCGAGTCCTCCATCACCGGAGTCTCGATCTCGTCGAAGCCATGCGCCGCATAGACGCCCCGGATCACGCCGAGCGCGTGCTCGCGCCGGGCCTTCTCGGCGGGCAGGAAGTCGCGCATGCCGCGCGGAGGGGTGACGGATGCGGCCATGCCGACCATTCTTCCAGTACGGGCACGTCGTGGCGTGAGGAGCCGCGAAGCGGCGTCTCGAAACCCGTTCGGTCGTGGGGTTTCGAGACACGCCTTCGGCGCTCCTCAACCCACGGCCGCCCCTACCCGAACAGGTCGAGGTCGACGCCCCGCATCCGTGCCGCCCGCTGCAGCGCCTCGGTTTCGTCGATCCCGACGGCGAGGTACACGTGCAGCCCGTCAGCATCGTCGCGCACCAGGTACTCGTAGTCCGTGGTCACGATGACCTCGTCGTTCGCATCGAGGTAGCTCCAGCGCACGCGCACGGTGGAGATCCGCTCGGTGAGGGCGCTCACCGACCGCAATTCGGGCACCGCCGACTCGAGTCCCAGCCGGCGGTAGAGCGGATACGACGTCGCGAGGCCTGCCGCCATGTCGGCGCGGCTCTCGAGCGCGCCCGCGAAGTCGTCGGTGATGATCATGCCCGGCAGACCCCAGAGCCGAGCTGTCGCATCAGCGTCGAATTCGCGAAGTGCGGCGGCGTAGTCGTCGAAGAACTCGGCGAGCCGCTCCGACTCGATGCCGCCGGAGTTCGCATCGATCCCCATGTGAGCCCTCCTCGATGTGAGCCCTCCCGTGTCCCCGACGGTACGCCGACCGCGCGGCATCCGCGACCCGATTCGACCGGCGAGTCGGCCCGTCGCGGGCTTCGGCGGCGCCGCTAGACTCGACCGATTGCGGGCTGCGAGGAGGCACGGGTGGGCGGAATCACGGTCGAGCATGTGGCGAGGTCGTTCGGCGAGGTGCACGCGGTGCGCGATGCGACGTTCTCGGTCGAGGCCGGCCACGTGGCCGGGCTCATCGGTCCGAACGGCTCGGGCAAGACGACGCTGCTGCTCATGCTCGCGACGCTGCTCGTACCCGACACGGGTTCCATTCGTGTCGCGGGGCACGATCCGGTCGCAGCGTCGCGAGAGGTGCGCGCTCACATCGGCTGGATGCCCGACGCCCTCGGCTCGTGGCCCAGCCTGACCGTTCGCGATGCACTCGTCACGAGCGGCCGCATGTACGGAATGACGACGGATGCCGCATCCGCTCGCGCCGCCGAACTCATCGAGCTCGTCGACCTCGCGCCGCTCGCCGACCGACCCACCCGGGTGCTCTCGCGAGGGCAGAAGCAGCGCCTCAGCCTTGGGCGCGCGCTCGTGCATGACCCCGATGTGCTGCTGCTCGACGAACCGGCTTCGGGCCTCGACCCCGCGGCACGTGCGGGGCTGCGTGAGCTCGTGCGGCGCCTCGCCGGCGAGGGCAAGACCGTGCTCGTCTCGAGTCACGTGCTCGCTGAGCTCGAGGAGATGGCCGACACCGCGGTCTACCTGGCCGACGGGGTGACCGCCGCCGCAGACGCCGTCGAGCGCGCAGGCCGCAGTGAACGCCAATGGCGTATCCGGTCGCTCGACGCGCCGCGACTGGCCGCTGCACTCGACGCGGCAGGGTTCGGAGCCGTCGCTCGTATCGACAACCTCGGCGCCGTCGTGCCGCTGACCAACGAACCGGATGCCGCGCAGCTGCTCGCGCATCTCGTCGGCGTCGGAGTGCCGGTCTCGTCGTTCGCGCCGGCGGTCGGCGATCTCGAGCACGTGTTCCTCGACCTCAACCGGGCGGGGCCGCCGCCCGCGGCATCCGCCCCTGATCCGGCTGCGCCGATCGATGGGCCAGCGGCATCCGCACCCGGCTCAGCTGGAGCGACCGACCCCGCAGCGACCGACCGGGAGGCGGGCGAATGAGCGGCTTCCTCCCCGGCATGTGGCTCATCGTCACGCTCGACCTCAAGCAGCGCGTGCGCGGCCTCGCCTGGTACGTGCTGCTCGGCGTCTTCGTGTTGCTCGTCACGATCGTCACGGTGCTGCTCGTGCTCGCGACGAACGCGTGGGACGACGGCGGCGGCGGCGTCTTCTCGACGATCGTGTTCTTCGTCTTGCTCCTCGGCACGCTCGTCTCCCCCGCGCTCTCAGGCAACGCCATCAACGGCGAGCGCGACGCCGGGACGCTCGCGACCACGCAGGTCACTCTGGTCACGACCGCGCAACTGATCATCGGCAAGTGGATCGCCGCGTGGCTCACGGCACTGGCCTTCCTCGCCGCATCGCTGCCGTTCCTCGTGTTCGCGGTGGCCCTCGGCCATGTCTCGGCTGCGACGATCGCCATCTCGACGATCGTGCTCGCCGTCGAACTCGGCGTGGTCGCGGCGATCGGCGTGGGATTCTCGGGCGTGATCACGCGACCACTGTTCTCGGTCACGGTGACGTACCTCGTGGTCGCGGCGCTCAGCATCGGCACGCTCATCGCGTTCGGCCTGGGTGGCACGGCCGTGCAGAGCACGGTGACGCAGAAGTACATCGGGGTGGACTGGGCGCAGTTCGATGAGAACGGTCTCCCGCCCGAGGGAGAACCGGTGGAGTGCCTGCCCCCAGAGACGCGCGTGTTCCAGACGCCGCGGTTCGATCTCGTGTGGGGCTTCCTCGCCGCGAACCCGTACGTCGTCGTCGCGGATGCCGCGCCGGGAACATTCGACGCACAGGGGAACCCGCGCGACCTCTTCGGCTGGATCGCGGTCGGAGTGCGCGGCGCTCAACAGGCCCCTGACCTCGACCCGGTCATCGACGACTGCACGGGATGGACACCGGACGGCCAGTACCTCGGCCGGGACTTCGAGACGCCGCAGGAGATCTACGACCGCGCGGTGCCGTCGTGGTTCGTGGGCCTCACCATCCACGCACTGCTCGGCGCGGGCGCCCTGTTCTGGGCGTGGAAGCGCACGGACGTGCCCGCCCGACGCCTGCCCGCGGGCAGTCGCGTCGCCTGACCTAGGTTCCGGAGGTGCTCGACGCCTCTGCTGCGCGCACATCGTCTTCGAGTCCGCGCACGGCGTGCCGCAGCGCGCGTTCGGCGTCGAGCCCTTGGGCGCGAGCGGATGCCACGAGCGCGAGCAGGGTGCGGCCGAGCTCGTCCTCGGTCGAGGGCGCCCCGGTGCCGGGAGGAGTCGGCGCAGCGGCATCCGGAACCGCATCCACCGCGACGCCCACTTTCGCGGCCTTGCCGAGCACCTTCTGCGCCAGCGCCAGCGCGGGCATGCCGCGCGGGATGCCGTCGAGCACACTCGTGCGGTGCGGCTTCTCGTCGGCCTTCAGCTCGTCCCAGAACGAGACGACGTCGTCGGCGGTCTCGGCGGTACGGCCGCCGCCGAAGACATGCGGATGCCGCGACACCATCTTCGCCGTCATGTGCGCCGCGACATCCTGGATGTCGAAGCCCTCACCGGCGGTGTGCGCGGCGATGTCGGCGTGGAAGAGCACCTGGTAGAGCACGTCGCCCAGTTCCTCGATCATCTCGGCGCGGTCGCCCGACTCGATGGCGTCGATGAGCTCCCAGCTCTCCTCCACGAGGTATTGCACGAGCGACGCGTGCGTCTGGTCGGCGTCCCACGGGCAGCCGCCGGGCGCGCGCAGCAGCGCGACGGTCTCGATGAGCTCATCGAGGGCGGTCGTCTCACGCTCAGTGGATGTGCTCGTGGCGGAGGGATCGGTCATGGGTTCAGGCTACGCGCCGCCCGATAGGATCGAACGCGGAGTGCCGGGAAGTCTGGTCGGCCGGCGAGAGATCGCCGTCACCGCTCGCCAACGCGCCGCATCGCACCGCATCTGCTTCGACGGGCGCCGCCGAATCCAGGGGTCACATGAACGTCCTCCGCTCAGAACGCTGGGCCTCAGCCCTCCTGCTCATCGCCGCCGTGCTGGGTCTCGTGTTCGCGAATCTCCCGTTCGGCCCAGCGCTCATCGAGCTGAAGAACGAGCACATCGACCTGGCATGGCTCGGGCTCGATCTCTCGGCCGGACACTGGATCAGCGATGGCCTGCTCGCCGTCTTCTTCTTCATCGTGGCCGTCGAGCTGCGACGCGAGCTGGTGATCGGCGAGCTGAACAGCCTGTCGAAGGCGCTGCTTCCCGCCATCGCCGCCGTCGGTGGGGTCATCGTGCCCGCGGCGATCTTCCTCGGATTCACCGCCGGAACCGACACCGTCGACGGGTGGCCCATTCCGACCGCCACGGACATCGCCTTCGCGCTCGGCGTGCTCGCGATCTTCGGCCGGTGGATCCCGACGCGCGTGCGCGTCTTCCTGCTCGCATTGGCAGTCCTCGACGACCTCATCGCGATCCTCATCATCGCGTTCTTCTTCACCGCAGACGCCGACCTCGCCGCGCTCGGCTTCGCGGGCATCGCGATCGCGCTGTTCGGCGCGGTCAGCCGTGTCAT
>JALYWB010000031.1 GCA_030852935.1 Actinomycetota bacterium
GCCCTGCGCGCCGGCGTGAGCGTGTCGACCCTGATCACGATGGGCACCGGCCTGGGCGCGACCGAAGCACGGGTACGAGAACTGCTCGTCACGCTCGAGCCCGCATTCGAACGCGAACCCGACGCCGATGCCGGCCCGGCAGTCGGCGCGGCACGTGCGGCCCGGCGTGGCGACATGCCACTGGGTGCAGGACCGACCATGACACCGGCCGCGTCCCCCAGCGACCGCGCGTTGCGGGTTGCGCTCGATGCCGACGGAGTCGTCGCGCGTCACCTGACGGCGAACCTCGAGGCGCTCGGCTATGAGCCGATTCCGCTTCACGACGACGATGACGATGCGCCGACGGCAGATCTGGCGGTGGTCGCCGCCGCGTGGGTCGTCGCACCGGCGCGTCATCTGCCGCTCCTCCGCCGCGACCTGCCGCACCTCGCGATCGTCTTCGACGACTCCGGCGCCCGCGTCGGACCGCTCGTGGAGCCCGGCACTGGGCCCTGCCTGCGCTGCCTCGATCTCGCGAGGCGCGACGTCGATGGGGCATGGCCCGTGATCGCCGCGCAACTCGCCGGTCGCCCCGCCGCGACGTGCACGGCTCGAGCGGCGCTCGATGCGAGCGCGTTGGCCGCCGGCGTGATCGACGATCGGCTCGCGCGCGGAGAGCGACGCCTCGCCGACGCCTCCCTCACCCTCGAACGGCCTGGTGCACTCCCCCGGCGACAACGCCACCCGCCGCACCCCGAGTGCGGCTGTCGAGCTCCCGCAGGAATCGCGACGGCTCCCGTTCGCCTCGGTGCGCGCCGCTCGCACGCGCCCAGCTCAGGCAGAGCCGGCGCCGTGCCCGCGTGATGCCGACGTAGAGCAGACGCCGTTCCTCGTCGATGGCGTCGAAGCCCTTCGCATACGCGATCGGGAGCATGCCCTCGTTGAGACCGACGATGTAGACCTCGTCCCACTCCAGGCCCTTCGCCGAGTGCAATGTGGCGAGCGTGACGGCCGACACGGTCGGCTCGTGCTGCGCTTCGGCGCGCGCCCGCAGGTCGTCGGCGAACTCGCGGAACGTCGTGCCCGCCGGCGCATCGTCGATGAGCTTCGCGATCGCGTTCAGCGATTCCCAGCGCGCCCGCACCGCGCCCGGTCCGTCAGGAGCCTGCACGGTCCAGCCCATCGAACGCAGCACATCGCTCACCGACTTGAAGAGTGGCTCGCCCGCGATCGTGAGCGCCGCGGCGCGCAACGCGTGCACGGCCTCCCGCACCTCGGGCCGATCGAAGAAGCGCACCGCGCCGCGCACGCGCGACCCGACGCCGACCTCCTCGAGCGCCCGCTCGAGGATCGCCGATTGCGAGTTCACGCGCATGAGCACGGCGATCGTCTCGGGCGGAACACCGGCGTCGACCCGATCGCGGATCCGAGTCGCCACCCCGCGAGCTTCTGCGAGTTCGTCGGCGTAGGCCACCACGGTGGGTTCGATGACGGATGCCGCCGCGGCATCCGGCCTGCTTCTCTGTCCCTTGCTCCCCTCGCCGGCGACCGCCTCGAGCACCAGCGCACCCGGCCGGCCGCGCATGAGCCGGTTCGCCACGTCGACGATCGCTCGCGTCGAGCGGTAGTTGCGCTCGAGCCGTACGAGCGTCGCATCCTCGAACCGGCGCTCGAAGCCCAGCAGGTATTCGGGGCTGGCACCCGCGAACGAGTAGATCGTCTGGCTCGCGTCACCGACGACGCAGAGATCGCGGCGCCCGCCGAGCCAGAGCTCGAGCAGTTGCTGCTGCGCGGGCGACACATCCTGGTACTCGTCGATCACGAAGTGCCGGTAGCTCTCGCGTACGTGCATCGCGACGGACGGCTCGGATTCGATCATCCCGGCGGTGGCGAGCAACACGTCCTCGAAGTCGAGCATTCGTCGTTCATCTTTCAGCTGCTCGTAGCCGGCGATGAGGGCGAGCAACTGCTCGGGCGCGAGCGACCCGGGCGCACCGCGAGTCGCGAGTCGCGCCTCGTACCCCGCCATGTCGAGGCAGCTCACCTTGCGCCACTCGATCTCGGATGCCACGTCGCGCAACGTGGGCACGTCGACGCGGAGTTTCAGGCGTTCGGATGCCTCGCCAAGCAGGCGCCCCTTGTATTCCAGGATTCGCGGGGCGGAGCCACCGACGACCAGTGGCCAGAAGTGGTTGAGCTGCGCCAGGGCCGCGGCATGGAAGGTACGCGCCGGCACGCCGCCCGCCCCGAGCTGCCGGAGTCGCGCGCGCAGTTCGGCGGCGGCACGCGACGTGAATGTCAGCGCCATGACCCGAGCCGGGTCGTACGCGCCGGACGCCACGCCGTACGCGATGCGGTGGGTGATCGCCCTCGTCTTGCCGGTGCCGGCGCCCGCGAGCACGCATACTGGCCCGAGCAACGCCTCGGCCACGACCCGTTGGTCGTCGTCGAGGGCATCGAGGATGGGATCGTCCGCGATCACTGGGCTTCCTCGCGCCTTTGCGGCGTCGTCGGCGATGCCTGGGGCGTCTGCGGCGTCTGGGCCGTCTGGGCCGTCTGGGCCGTCTGGGCCGTGTGGGCCGTCTGGGCCGTCTGGGCCGTCTGCGGCGCTTCCCACGGTGTGCCCTCGACGATCCGGTCGCCGTACCAGCGCTCGAGCAGCCACCTTGCGATCGAGGTCTCGCCCGGGAGCGCGATCTCGGTGGTCGCCGCGGCGAGTTCATCCCTCGAGAACCAGCGCAGTTCGAGGATCTCGACGCCGTCGGGTCGAGCCGAGGAGGCGGCATCCGCTGCCACCCGCGCAGTGAAGCCGAGCATCAGGCTGGCCGGGAGCGGCCAGGGCTGGGAGCCCGCGTAGGCGACCCGATCGACGCGGATGCCGGCCTCTTCGCCGATCTCGCGCACCACGGTCTGCTCGAGGGACTCACCCGGCTCGACGAATCCGGCGAGCAGCGAGAAGCGGTGCTGCTCCCAGAGCGCGTTCGAGCCGAGCAGCACACGGTCGTCGTCGTCGGTCACGAGCACGATCACGGCCGGATCGGTGCGAGGGAAGTGCAGGTTGCCGTCTCGGTCGCAGCGGCGTACCCATCCCGCCTGCTCCACCGAGGTCGTCGACCCGCAGCGAGGGCAGAACGCGTTCGCATCGTGCCAATTCGCCAGCCCGATCGCCTCCGTGATCAGAGCGGCCTGGCCCTCGTCGAGCACGGGCGCGGCTGTTCGCAGACCTGCCCAGCGCGCCGCCTCGGGCTCGATGGCCGCCGCGGCATCCGCATCGAACACGCGCACTTCGACGGGCGTGCCCGGTGCGCTGCCTGCGCCATCGGGGTCGGCGGGCCCACGACGGACGGTGCGACCGAGGTAGACGCGCAGCTGCGCGGGTGGCAAGGCAGACGGATGCCGCAGCTCGAGCGCCGGCGACGATCCCTCGACCTGCTCGGCGAGGAGCGCGCGACCGCGATGCAGCGCGAGCACGCGGGCCGCTGGGTCGGCGTCGAAGCGCTCGGCGAAATCGTCGAGGGCCCGTGCGTCTCCGTCGCGGTCGATGGTCGCTCGGGCGAGCGGCGGCGCTGTCGATTCGAGCACTGGCAACCTCTCTGCGCTTCAGGCCGGAGTCGGCGGGAAGGCGTGGCGGTCGCCCCGGAGTCGGAGTTGCCTGCTTAGGCTGGTGACATGGCCAGACCCCCTCTTACTCTAGCCGCGTTGGCCACGGCGGCGGTGCCCGGGCTCGAGGTGCGAAGGGCCCGCGCACACACCCGCCGGAGCCATGGCGCCTACGACAGCGTCGAACTCGAAACCGCCGATGGCCGCCGTCTCGTGATCCGCGCACCGCGCTCGCAGTCCGCCGAGAGCGAGCAGTCGGCGGACCTCGTCGCCATCAGGGCGATGACCCCCGGCATCCGCTCTCGCCTGCCGTTCGCCGTGCCGGGATTCGTGGGCCAGGCTCCGATCGACGGCACCCGCGCGGTCGTCACGGAGCTCATTCCCGGAGCCGTGCGCACGGCAGACGAACTGACCGAGCACGAGGGGCTCGCGTTCTCGGTGGGCTCGGCGATCGCGGCGATCCACGCGCTTCCCGCAGGCTTCATCGGCGACGCCGGGTTGCCGCGTGAAGACGCCGGCGGGGCGCACGACGGCGTGGTCGAGCTGATCGGCCAAGCGGCAGACACCGGTCGGCTGCCCGCAGCGATCCTGCGTCGTTGGGAGCAGGCGACCGACGACGAGGCGCTCTGGCGGTTCCGCCCGACCGTCGTGAATGGATCGCTGACGGCGGAGTCGATCCTCGTGGAGGGCGGCACCGTGAGCGGCGTCGTGGGATGGGCCGGCCTCTCGGTCGGCGATCCGGCCCGCGACCTGCACTGGTTGCTCACTTCTCGAGGTGCGGCCGCCGAAGTCGCACTCGACGCCTACACGGCGGGCCGCAGCGGCGGTTCCGATTCGCACCTGCCACAGCGCGCGCTACTCTACGGCGAGCTCGAGCTCGCCCGTTGGCTCCTCCACGGCGTGACCCAGCACGATGCCGCGATCATCGACGACGCGGTGGCCCTGCTCGACGGGCTCGCCGAGAGCGTGCACGACCGATCGAGCGAGCCGCTCTCGCCAGAGACAGGCCCGATCCTCACCGTCGGCGACGTCGAGCGAATGCTCGATGACACTCCGCGCGACCACGTTCCCCGCGAGGCGGGTGCGACGCTGCTCACCGACACCTACGACTTCTCCGAGCTGGAACGTCGCGAGGCGGGCGAGCGGCCCTCTGCACCGATGGACGCCACGGCGCCCATCCCGCTCGACCTCAGCGACTGGGGCGACGCATCCGACCCGGCAGGCGACGCCTCACCGACCGAACCGGCCGCCTCGGCGACCGACGCCCATGAGCGGCGCAGTGCCGCCTCGTCGTAGATCCGCTCCGGCCGGATGACGCGGTCGTCTTCGACGAAATAGAACACCGCGTCCACCTGCTCGGGCTCGATCCCCGCCCACTTCGCGTACGCGAGACGATACAGCGCGAGTTGCGTCTGCTTGAGCTCGAGATCGCGCGGATCGCGCGGCGCGGCCCCGGTCTTCCAGTCGACCACCTGGTAGCGGATGCCGCGTGCGGCGAGTTCACCGCCGGGTGGCACCTCGTACACTGCGTCGAGCTTGCACACGAACACATGCTGCTCGATCGGGAGATGGAGCTCGAGCTCCACCGCCATCGGCCGTCGTCCGCCCCACTCGGATGCCTCGAACGTCGCCTGCAGCGCGCGGAGCCGCTCGGGCGTGGCGTCCGCGACGACGCTCTCATCGTGACCGCCCTGCCCACCCAGCCCGCCGGTCTCGCCGTCGGACCCGAGCGCGATGCCGGGCCATTCGTCGTCGATCGCGGCTGCCTCGGCGAGTCCCGTTGAGCGGTGCTCGACCCATGTGTGGAAGAGCGTGCCGATGCGGGTGGCCCGATAGGGTCGCTGCGGCATCGGGCGACGGAGTTGCTCGGCCACGCCGGCCGGGTCGTCGACGTAGTCCTTGAACCTCGATGCGGGCACGCGCGCCGGGATCTCGGGCGAGGTCGGGCCCTCGAGACGGCGACGGCGGTCTTCGAGGAGTAGCCGCAGTTCGTCGGCCAGCCGCGGTCCGATACCGGCGCCGCTCGGCCGCTCTGCTGCGACGCGAACCGCGTCGGCTGCGGCGCGGACGGCGGCATGCCGGGAGCCGAGCGGGTCGAGCGGCCACACCTCGCGGAGCCCCGCGCCGGCGCGCGGATTCTCGGATGACTCGGGCGACGACGGCAGCGCGTCGGGGCCCAGGACTGCGGCCACGGCGAGCTCACGCACGAATGGGCTTGGCGTGCGCGGTGCCTTCTGCGTCGACCACCACGATCCGGTGAGCAGCAACTCGTCGCGAGTGCGAGTGAGCGCGACGTAGGCCAGCCGACGCTCTTCCTCGGCGTGGCGTTCTCGATTCTCGTCGGCGAACGCTCGCACGGCGGCGTCGAACTCGGCTTGGCTCTGCACTCCCCGCCACGCCAGCTCGGGCAGTTCGTCGCGGTCGCCCTTGAAGTCGTTCGGAAGCTCGCCGAACGCGAGCCACCCCTTGGTCGACCGAGGCTTCGACGGAAGCTCCTCGTCGACGAGCCGGGGAACCGCAACAAGGTCCCACTCGAGCCCCTTCGAGCCGTGGATGGTGAGCACCTGCACGGCGCCGGGCTCTGGGTCGTCCTGACGCGGTGCGAGCCGGTCACGTTGCTCGGCCTCGGTGAGCCAGCCGAGGAAGGCCCCGAGGCTCGGCTGGTCCGCGATTTCGGCGAACCCGGCGAGCAGTTCGTCGAACGCCTCGAGACTCGGCGCACCGAGCGGTTGGGACGCGTTCGCGATGACCTCGATGTCGAGCAGGAGTTCCTGCTGCACGAGGTGCACGAAGTCGACGAGACCGAGACCGGCGCGCCGCCGTAGCGACTGGAGTTGGGCACCCGCGCGCCGCATTCGGCCGAGTCCGACCGCACTGAATCCCTCGAGTGCGCGATGGGTGTCGGGTGCGGTGAGGAGGAAATCGAGTGCGTCCACTATCGAGGGCGACTCGTCGGGGGCGATTGACGCGCGGAGCCCACGACGGACGTCGTCGTCGAGGCGGCGGCGGGCGAGGTCGCGGTCGGCGAGCCAGCGCGCGAGATCGTGAAGCGCCGCGAGGTCGGCGGGGCCGATGCGCCACCTGGCGCCGCCGAGCACGCGAACGAGTTCCGACCCGGCGGTCGGGTCGTGGAGCACGCGCAGCACGCACACCAGATCGGCGATGACCGGTTGGTCGAGGAGCCCCGCCACGCCGAGCACGTGCACCGGTACGTCGTGGGCGCGAAGGGCAGCAGTGAACACGCCGACGTTCGCGAAGGTGCGGCAGAGCAACGCCCCGCTGCGAGCCGCACGGCCTCGGGTGCCGCCCAGCCGTGCGGCGAACCAGCGCGCCACCAGGTCGGCCTCCTGCTCGATCGTCTCGGCCCAATCGACCTGAAGCCGGCCCTGCCCTGCGAACGGCGAAGCGGTGAGCGGCGCCTTCGGGATGCCCGCATCGAGCGGCGCGATGATCGCATTCGCCGCGTCGAGCACGATGCGCGGGTTGCGCCAGCTCGTCGAGAGATCGTAGACGCCCGCGCCCTCGTCTGGCGCGAAGTCCCGCTCGAAGCGAGCCAGGTTCGCGGCGCTCGCCCCGCGCCATCCGTAGATCGACTGGTCGGGGTCGCCCACCGCCATGACGGAGTGCCCACGGAACAGTGCGGCGAGCAGGCGGGTCTGCACGACGCTCGTGTCCTGGTACTCGTCGAGGAGCACGGTACGCGCGCGTTCGCGGTGAGCTGCCACCACGTCGGGATGCCGCTCGCAGATCTCCAGCGCGAGTGCGACCTGGTCGGAGAACTCGACGTACCCGCGTTCGCGCTTCACGGCCGCGTACGCGTCGGCGAGGTCGAGCAGTGGTGGCAGGGCGCCGACGACGCCGAGCGCATCGGTGAACGTGGTGAAATCGGTGCGCTTGCGCGGCGCCTCGATCGGCAGCCCCTCCATCGCGAGGAAGTCACGAGCGAACGCGCGCACGTCACGGCTGTCGGCGACGTTCTCGGCGAGCGACCGGCTGAGTGAGAGCACGGCCCCGGTGATGCGGTCGAGCGAGGCGTCGAGGTCGACGAGCCTCGGGTCGGCCGACGCGCTCGTGACGGACCTGGCCAGCAGCCATGCGGATGCCTCGCCGAGGACGGCAGCATCGGGCTCTCGACCGATGAGCATCGCGTGCTCGCGGTAGATCGCACTCGCGAAGGCGTTGTACGTGCCGACCGCAGCGGACTCGAGCGGATCGAGCGATACCGCGGCGATGCCCTCGGCGACGAGCTGCCCGACCCGCTCTCGCACTCGGTCGGCGAGCTCACCTGCCGCCTTGCGAGTGAAGGTGAGGCCGAGCACCTCGGGAACCGCCACGTGCCCGTTCGCGAGCAGCCACACCACCCGATTGGCCATCGTCTCGGTCTTGCCGCTCCCCGCACCGGCGACGACGATGCTTGCGCCGTGCGGATCGGCTTCGATGACGGCGCGCTGCTCTTCGGTGGGTGCGTGCAGGCCGAGACGGGCGGCGATCTCGCGGGCGCCGATCACGCCGACACCGCCGGCACGAGATGCACCCGGTACTGCCAGGCGCCGAACCTCGAACGGAATCCGAGTTCACCCGGCGCTTCGAACGTGCTGCCTGCCATGATTCGGCCGACGCCCTCGAGCCGTTCGCGGAAGGCGGTGTCGGCCTCGTCGTCGAATGGCTGCTGTGCACGCTCGGTATAGGCCACGCCGCGGGTCGGCTTGGCGAGGTAGACGAGCTTCGCGCCCCCGATAGCGCCCTCGTTGGGCACCTCGCCGGCTCGCGCGGCCAGCTGGTACGACGCGAGCTGCGGATGCTGCGCGGTCTGCTCTGCGGTCGGAGGGGTGCGCCCCGTCTTCAGGTCGACGATCACCGTCGTACCGTCGGGCGACGCCTCGACGCGATCGATCGTGCCCGTGAGCCGAACCCGGCCGACGACGAGTGAGAACCGGCCCTCCGCGCCGAGCAACACCTTCCGATCGTCACCGAAGTTCGCGAGGTACTCGGCTGCGCCCTCGATCATGCGTCGGGCACCGCGACGCTCACGCTCGGCGACCCAACCTGCCTCGAAGCGGAGATCACGCCAACGCTCCTCGACCGCGGCCCACAGGGACTCGATGCTGGTGTCGCCGTCTTCGCGGGCACCGGCCTCCTCGACGACCGCATGCACGATGGTGCCGATGGACGCGGCGACACCCGAAGGCGGGGAGGCGACGTGGTCGATGAACCAGCCGAGCGGTGACTCCTCGGCGCGGTCGATCTGCGACGGCGACACGGCGACGTACGCCTCGGGGTCACCGTCGAGGTCGACGATCGGGCGAGTCGTCGAGGGTTCCGCGATGCCGTACCAGTCGTCGGGGTGCGCGCCCGGTACGCCCTGCTCGGCGAGCAGGGCGAGCGCGGCGGCAGCCTCCATGCCCGCCGAGGCGTCCGCCGGTGCGACGGCATCGCGGCGAAGCGCACCCACGAGCCCGCGCAGGTGCAGTGGTCGCCTGCGCGGCCGCACCCGTTCGGTCGCATAGGCCATGAGCACGGAGGGCTGCTCGTCGTCGTTGGCCGTGCAACTGAGCACGAGCTGGCGTCGTGCTCTCGAGGCCGCGAGCGCGAACAACCGCAGCTCGTCGCCACGAACCGTCGCACGCGCCTCTGACGCCGTCTCGGGCGCTGGCAGCGGCGCACCTGCTCGGGCCGCCGCCACGACCCGGGGCAGCAGCCCGGCGTGCAACAGCGTGCCGCGCGGGCGAAGGTTCGGCCAGACGCCGTCTTGCAGGCCGGCGACGACGACGACGTCGAACTCACGGCCGATGAGCGCGGGCGGAGTGCTGACCAGCACGGTCTCGGCAGTGCGTCGTGGAGCGAGCGAGTCTTCAGGCAGCTCACTCGCGAGCACATCGTCGACGAAGCGCGTGGCCGGCGCATCGGGCTCGCGCTCGACGAAACGCGTGGCGGCGGCGAACAGCGCGACCACGGCGTCGAGCGACCGGTTCGCCTCCTCGGCGAGCACCCCTGTACCCCGCGCCTGGGATCCCCACTCGGTGGCGAGACCGCTGTCGTGCCACAGCGACCAGAGGAGCTCTTCGATGGTTCCGCCGTCGTCGGCGACGCCTCGCGCCGCACCGAGGAGTCGGGCGAGCCGTGCAGCGCGACGACCCGGCGCGGCATCGATCGTCTCGAACCCTCCGGGGGCGGCGAGTGCATCGACGAGCAGTTCGTCGCCCGAACGCGTGCCGCCCGCGGCCAGCTCTTCATGGCGCAGCGCGAGTCGGAGGCGGCGGAGACCCACCCCGTCGAGCCGCCCGAGGGGCCCTGTGAGCACCTCGATCGCACGCTCGGCCGTGAGCGGTTCGCGACCGAGGGCGAGCGATGCTGCAGCGAGCAGCGCGGCCGCCGCCGGTGCATCGCGCAGCGCGGTACGGGCGGCATCACCGGCGGTCGGCACGTCTGCGAGCGCGAGCCCCCGCTCGAACGCCGGTACGTCGGCACCGGAGCGCAGCACGACGGCCATCGACGACCACGGGATGCCGTCGAGCAGGTGCCGCTCGCGCAGGAGCGTCGCGACGGATTGACATTCCGAGGCGTGCGACGGTGCCTCGATACCCAGTACGGCCGCGAGCGGGTCGTCGTCGCCGGCATCGACCGGGCCGTCGCTCAGCATCTGCGCACGGCGATGCGCGCCACCGAGCGCCGTGCCGATGTGCGACGTCGCCGAACTGACGACCTCGCGGATCGCCGGACGACCCCGATGCACTGCCGGGAGCTCGATGCGACGCACGTGCGCGCCGTCGAGCACCGCGCCGAGCGACCCGAGCAGTTCGGGTCGCCCGCCTCGGAACCCGTTGCTCGCGACATCGGGATCGCCGAATGCGACCACCGCGACACCGCGCGCCGCGAATGCCCCGAGCATCGTCGCGGTCGCCTCGGTCGCCTCCTGGGCGTCGTCGACGACGATGAGCCGGAGCCCGGCGAGGGCACCGAGGGCAGCGGATGCCGCGGCATCCGTCAGGCTGCGACGCACGAGGGCGGCGGCGAAGGCACCGAGCTCGGCGGAATCGAATTGCGTGGGCCGCAGCTGTTCTTTCACCTCGGCGTACTCGGCGAGGAACCCGGCGGCGGCGACCCATTCGGGGCGCCCGGCTCGCTCGCCGAGACGCGCGAGCATCGCCGGGTCGACACCGTGCTCGACCGCCCGCATGGTGAGGTCGCGGAGTTCGGAACGGAACCCCCGAAGCACTCGCACCTCCGGCACGAGCGGCTCCGGCCAGGCCGGGCCGAATCCGTCTCGAATGCCGCCCTCGATCAGGTCGCCGACGATCTGGTCGTGCTCGGCACCCGTGAGCAGCGTGACCGGTGCACCGGTGGCCGCCCGGACGAGCTGGAAGGCGATCGAGTTCGCCGTGCGTGCGAGCGGGCCTCGGGTCGTGACCCCGAGGCGCACCGCGAGCTCGTCGCGCAGTGCGGTCGCCGATGCACGTGTGGCCGACAGCACGAGCACCTCGTCGGTGCCATAGCCGCGCGTCTCGACGCGATCGGCGATGAGCTCGACGACGAGCCGCGTCTTCCCACTCCCGGGCGCGCCGAAGACCGCCGCATGCTCGCCATCGGCGAGCGTCAGCACGGGGCTGGAGAGGGTGGCGGTGCCTGGCATGCCTGAACGGTAACGCGTTCCGCCGACAGTGAACGCGTACGGCCCGGCGCGGCCGGTGTCATAGGGTTTCAGCAAGAGCAGAAAGGCGCACCGTGGACGTTCGCATCGGCATCCAGAACTCCCCCCGAGAACTCTCATTCGAGACCTCGCAGTCGGCGGCGGAGGTGGAGCAGGCCGTCGCATCGGCCCTCGCCGGGCAGTCCACTGTCCTGAAGCTGTCCGACGACAAGGGCGCGATCTACGTCGTACCGGCAGCGGCGCTCGCCTATGTCGAGATCGGCTCGGAGGAATCCCGCCGCGTCGGATTCGTCGCCTGACGATGGAGCTCATGTTCGTCGTCCTCGGCGGCGCGATCCTCGGTCTCGCCGCGCGGTATTCGCTGCCGCGACGGCACACGTACGGCAGCGTGCTGGTGCCCGCCATCGGCGCCGGCGTGGCAGCCATCGTCTGGGTCGTGCTCACGTGGCTCGGCTGGCCGTGGGACGGCACGTGGATCTGGGTCGTCTCCCTGACCGCGTCGGGTGTGGCGGCCGCGGCATCCGCATTCCTGATCGGCCCGCGCCGTGAGCACCACGATGCAGTGCTGTTCGAGCGGCTTGCGCGGCCCGGCGCGACGGCTCGCGACGCGTAAAGGTCGGGCGCAGCGTGTCGCCTACGCGGTGAGACCGAGCGAGTCCATCCGGCGCGTGTGGTCGGCGATGAGCTCGGTGAACACCGGCTCGACCCGCTCCCCCGCGCGGCCGTCGGCCTCGGAGCCACGCAGGGCGGACCGAGCGATGAGCAGCGTGTCGCCCACCAGGCTGCGTCCCCACAGCGCCAGGCGATCGGCGAGGCTCGGCTCGGCTCGGATGGCGGCGCTGAGCTCGGTTTCGAGTACGACCGCGGCCCCTTCCTCGTCGAGGATCGCCCGCACGCGTGCGCCCAGGTCGGCCGGAAGGCCTTGAGCGAGACGCGAGAAGAAGTCGTCGAGCATGCCGGCCGTGAGGTGGATGCCGAGCAACAACTCGTGCCAGTCGGCGCCGGCCGTCGCCTGGTGGAACCGGTCGGTGGCGGGCGCGAACGGGGCCATCACGTCATCGGGTTCGACCCCGAACCGGCGGATCTCGGCGATCAGTGCGTGGTGCTTGCGCAGGGCGACACCAGCCGCGGCGCTCAAGCCCTCTTTCGACGGCAGGTTCGGCGCAGTGTCGACGGCCTTCGCGAGCCCTTCGAAGAACTCGAGCTGGATGTAGGCGGCCTGCCCGAGGAACGGCAGCGGTTCGGGCACGAGCTCGCCGAAATCGACCCGGGTGAGCTGCTTCGCCGGCGCCCGCAGACGCAGGCGGGGAGCCTCGGGCCGGGCAACACGCCGATTCGTCCAGAACACCACGGGCCCAGCCTATCCGAGGCTCTCAGGGAGTCTCCGTTAGTCTGGACGTGCACGTGGGCGACGGATCCGCGGCCGTGCGCCTGGAGTTGAGACGAGGCGCACCCTCATCTACGACTTTCGACAGGCAGAACTTTGACTACATTCACTGAGCTCGGCGTCGCGTCCGACATCGTCGACGCACTCGCTGGGAAGGGCATCATCGATGCCTTCCCAATCCAGGAGCAGACCATCCCCCTGGCCCTCGACGGGCAGGACATCATCGGCCAGGCGAAGACCGGCACCGGCAAGACCTTCGGCTTCGGCCTGCCCATCATCCAGCGCCTCGGCAACGACCCGGAGGGCGGCGTCAAGGCGCTTGTCGTGGTGCCGACCCGCGAACTGTGCGTGCAGGTCACGGAAGACCTCGAGCTCGCCACCTCGAACCGCCCCACCAAGATCGTCTCGATCTACGGCGGCAAGGCGTACGAGGGCCAGATCGAGCAGCTCAAGGCCGGTGCGCAGATCGTCGTGGGTACCCCTGGGCGCCTCCTCGACCTCGCTTCGCAGCGCCTCCTCTCGTTGAAGAACGTGAGCGAGCTGGTGCTCGACGAGGCCGACAAGATGCTCGACCTCGGCTTCCTTCCCGACATCGAGAAGCTCGTCGCCCAGACGCCCCCGGTTCGGCACACCATGCTGTTCTCCGCGACGATGCCCGGTCCGATCGTGGCGCTCGCGAGACGGTTCATGACGCGCCCGATCCACATCCGTGCAACCGATCCCGACGAGGGCCTCACGCAGGCGAACATCAAGCACCTCGTGTACCGCGCGCACTCGCTCGACAAAGACGAGGTGATCGCCCGCATCCTGCAGTCCGACGGCCGCGGCAAGACGATCATCTTCACGCGCACCAAGCGCGCGGCGGCCAAGCTCGTCGAAGAGCTCAACGACCGCGGGTTCAACGCGGCGGCCGTGCACGGCGACCTGAACCAGGACCAGCGCGAGCGCGCGATGGCCGCGTTCAAGGCCGGCAAGAAGGACGTACTGATCGCCACGGATGTCGCGGCACGCGGCATCGACGTCGACGACGTGACCCACGTCATCAACCACACCATCCCCGATGACGACAAGGCGTACCTGCACCGCGTGGGCCGCACGGGGCGCGCCGGCAAGACCGGAATCGCGGTCACGTTCGTCGACTGGGACGACCTGCACAAGTGGGCGCTCATCAACCGCGCCCTCGAGTTCGGTCAGCCCGAGCCCACCGAGACATACTCGTCGAGCCCGCACCTCTACCACGATCTCGACATCCCCGCCGGCACCAAGGGTCGGCTGAAGCCGGCCGCGCCTACGGCGGCGCCGTCACGCGCGAGCACTGCCGGCCGGAGCGAGGGACATGGCGAAGCCGAACGCTCGCCGCGCAACCGCCGTCGGACCCGCGGCGGCAAGAGCACCGGCGACGCAGGTGCAACCGCAACCGGGTCCGCAACGGCAACCGGGTCCGGCGACACGGCGACCGCTGCATCGAAGGAACCCGGCACGGGTACCCACGACGGCAGGGGTCACGAGCACCACGACGGCAGGCCGGCGGCGCGCCGTCGCAGGCGCCGTGGCGGCCAGTCGGCACCGTCGAACGCTCCGCAGCAGTAGCTCCCAGCGCGACCACCGCGAGGAGCAGCGCTGGAACCACCTTCCGCAAACTGAACACCGGGTGTGCTCGCGGTTCGGGAGCCGGAAGGTGGTTTCCGCGTCTCGGCTGCGAGCTACGGCAACACCGGCGCCGTGCCGGTCCCCTGCGCGATGATCTCTTCGACCACGGCGGGGGCGGTGCGGCATTCGCCGAGCCGGTTCGGCTTGCCCGATCCGTGGTAGTCGCTCGACCCCGTCACGGCGAGCCCGAACCGTCGCGCCAGCTCATGCAGCCGAGGCTTGGCATCTTCGCGGTTCTCAGGGTGGTCGATCTCCAGGCCGAACAGGCCGGCATCGACGAGCTTCGCGAGGCGCTCTGGCGCGACGATTCGGTCGGCGCCCCTGGTACCGGGGTGGGCGAGCACCGGCACGCCGCCGGCCTCACGGATGAGTCGCACGCCGGTCAGCGGATCAGGTGCATAATGCGGATGCGCATACCCGGACCGGGGATGCAGGATCCCGTCGAACGCCGCCGAGCGGGTCGTCGCGTGCCCGCGAGCCACGAGGGCATCGGCGATGTGCGGCCTGCCGATCGTCGCCCCCTCGGCGGTCTGGGCGACCACGTCGTCCCAGCTGAGCTCGTAGTCGCGCCCGATCCGCCGCACGATCTCCTCGGCTCGGGTGAGTCGTGACTCCCGGATGCGGGCGGTCTCGGCGAGCAATCCCGGTTCGAGCGGATCGACCAGGTATCCGAGTACGTGCACGCTCGTGAACCCCTCTCGAGTCGAGAGCTCCATGCCGGGAATGAGCACGACGCCGGTTTCGGTCACTGCGGCCGCCGCCTCGGCCCATCCGCTCGTCGAATCGTGATCGGTGAGGGCGATGCCCCAGAGCCCCGCCGCCGCCGCCTGGGCCATGAGGCGTGCGGGAGTCTCCGTTCCGTCCGACACCGTCGTGTGCGCATGCAAGTCGGCTTCGCCGACCACGGCGCGGGCTTCGGACATCCCTTCATGCTAGTCGCGGCATCTCACCGCGGACTCCCAGCGGATCAACGGCGGCGCCTCGGCTGGCACATCGATGCCTCGCCTAGGGTTGATGGAATGCTCCCCCGCGTCCTCGGCTGGGCCATCGTGCTCGGCACCGCAGCCCTCGCGGCCGTGCTCGTCTGGCCGCAGGGATTCGGGCTGCAGAACCAGTGGGTGGCCGCGCACGTCGTGGCTCTGCGGGGCGTTGCCGCGCTGTGCGGCGTGATCGCGGTGATCGCATTCGGCCTGCTCGCGATTCCGCGCGCAAGCCGTCGGTTCGGCGTCGCGATGGCCGTCGTGCTCGCACTCTTCGTCGCAGGGAACGTGGCGGTGCTCGCCGCGCGCGGCGCGAGCGGGTCGGATGCCGCGGGCGATGCGGCATCCGTCACCGTACTGTCCTGGAACACCCTCGGTGAGGTGCCGGATGCCGCGACGATCGCGGGTCTCGCCCTCGAGGAGGGCGCCGACATCGTCGCACTGCCCGAGACCACCGTGCCCCTCGGCGAGGAGGTGGCGATCGCGATGCGCGAGGGCGGGAGCCCCATGTGGGTGCACACGGTCGCCTTCGACGAGGTGGCGAAGGCGCGCTCGACGACGATCCTCATCTCGCCCGAGCTCGGCGACTACGAGGTCGTCTCGGCGTTCGTCCCCGGCCCGCCTGGAAACACGAACACGCTGCCGTCGATCGTGGCGGAGCCCGTCGACGGCGCCGGGCCGCGCATCGTCGCGGTGCACGCGGTCGCACCGATCCGCTGGGAGCTGCGCAACTGGCGCAGCGACCTCGACTGGCTCGCCGAGCAGTGCGCGGGCGAGAACGTGATCATGGCCGGCGACTTCAACGCGACCGTCGACCACTTCGCGGGGCATGGCACCGACGGCGGTGACCTCGGGCGGTGCCGGGATGCCGGGGTCGCGGCCGGAGCCGGGGCGCTGGGCACCTGGCCGACCGACCTGCCTGAGCTGCTGGGCAGCCCGATCGATCACGTGATGGCGACGCCCGACTGGCGGGTCGACGGCTTCCGCGTGCTCGGCGATCAGGATGCGGCGGGCAGCGACCACCGCCCCATCGTCGCGACCCTCTCGCCCGCCGCTCGCTGAGCTCGTCGAAGCGAGCTCTCCCTTCGACGAGCTCAGGGACCGCATCGCGACGGTGCGAGAATGGGGGCATGGCGAACTCGACCGACACCTCCACCACGACCGCGCCCGCTGCCACGGAGACGACCTCCGAGGAGTCGGGCCGCAATGCGAATCGCTCGACCACACCGGTCTCCGACGCCTTCAGGGAGTTCATCGGCAGCGGCTGGGCCGAGCGCGATGAGACCCTGCCGCCAGCGCGCGAGCAGGCCGCCTTCGCCGCGGCACGGCGAGCCAAGGTCTCGGCGGCCTTCACCGGCATCCGGCTCATCATCCCTGCCGGTGACCTGAAGCAGCGCGCGAACGACACCGAGTACCCGTATCGCGCGCACTCGGCCTTCACGCACCTCACGGGCTGGGGTTCCGATTCCGAGCCTGGCGCCGTCCTCGTGTTCGAGCCAGATGGCGACGCGCACACCGCGACGGTGTACTTCCGCGAGCGCGCGGGCCGCGACTCCGAGGAGTTCTACGCGAATCCGGCGATCGGCGAGTTCTGGATCGGCCCGCGACCCTCGCTCGCCCACGTGGCGGCCGACCTCGCGATCGAGACACGCGATCTCGAGGAGCTCGCTCACGTGCTCGACGCGGTCGACACTTCCACCTTGGTGCTCCGCGAGGCCGACGCGGCGCTCACCGAGCGCGTCGATCACGCCCGCATCCGGTTCGCGGCAGAAGAGGCGCTCTCGACGAATGCCGCTGACGCGCCCTTCTCTCTCGAGGTGAACTCCGAGCACGACGCCGACGCCGAGCTCGCCCGCGTGCTCTCCGAGCTCCGCCTCGTGAAAGACGCGTATGAGGTCGCCGAACTGCGCGCCGCGATCGACGCAACCCAGCGTGGGTTCACCGAGGTGAT
>JALYWB010000042.1 GCA_030852935.1 Actinomycetota bacterium
CCGCCGATGCCGTCACGGCTCGAGACCGAACCCGCCACGGTCAGCACCTGGCGCACCTCCGGTACGAGGTGCGGCGAGATCGCGGCGAGCGCCGCATCGTCGACGGCATCGAGCTCGAGGCCGTGCTCTTCGGCGTATCGAACGAGCGCACCGGTGATCTCGTGCGCATCGCGGAACGGCACTCGGCGCTTCACGAGCCACTCCGCGACATCCGTTGCAAGTGAGAACCCGGCGGGCGCAAGCTCGGCCATGCGGTCGGTATGGAAGGTGAGTGTCGCGACCATGCCGGTGAATGCCGGCAGCAGCACCTCGAGTGTCTCGACGGAGTCGAAGACCGGTTCCTTGTCTTCCTGCAGGTCGCGATTGTACGCGAGCGGCAGTGCTTTCAGGGTCGCCAAGAGGCCCGTGAGGTTGCCGATGAGCCGACCCGACTTGCCGCGAGCGAGTTCGGCGATGTCGGGGTTCTTCTTCTGCGGCATGATCGACGAGCCGGTCGAGTAGCCGTCGTCGAGCGTGACGAAGCCGAACTCCCTGGTGTTCCAGAGAATGATCTCCTCTGCCATCCGCGACAGGTCGATGCCGATCATCGCACTGACGAACGCGAACTCGGCCACCACGTCGCGTGCTGCCGTCGCATCGATGGAGTTCTCGGCGGGGCTGGCAAGTCCCAGGTCGTGAGCGACGGATGCCGCGTCGAGGCCGAGTGTGGAGCCCGCGAGCGCTCCCCCGCCGTACGGCGAGACATCCGCGCGCTTCGTCCAGTCGGCGAGCCGCTCGAGATCGCGCGACAGCGCCCAGCCGTGGGCGAGCAGGTGGTGCGCGAGCAGCACGGGCTGAGCGTGCTGCAGGTGGGTTCGGCCCGGCATGATCGCTGAACGGTGCGCGTCGGCCTGGGCGACGAGCGCGTCGATGAGGTGCACGAGCTGCTGGCCGATCGCGGCGGCATGATCCTTGAGATAGAGACGCACGAGCGTCGCGATCTGGTCATTCCGGCTGCGGCCGGCGCGAAGCTTGCCGCCGAGCTCGGGTCCGACGATGCCGATGAGCGCGGACTCGAGTGCACCGTGCACGTCTTCGTCGGACTCGGCTGCGACGATTTCTCCCGATGCGACCTTCGCCTCGAGGGCCTTGAGTCCGGCGAGCATGTCGGCGAGTTCGGCGTCGCTCAGATATCCGGCCGCGGCGAGCGCGCGAGCGTGCGCACGAGAGCCTGCGAGGTCGTACGGTGCGAGCTGCCAGTCGAAGTGCGTCGATTTCGAGAGTCGCTGCAGCTCGGGCGACGGCCCCGACGTGAACCGCGCACCCCAGAGCGCACCCTCGTTCGTTCCGTGGACGTCGTTCGTTCCGGCCATCACGCGTCCTTCCGTTCGAGCAGCCACACGAGCAGCGCCTTCTGGGCATGCAGGCGGTTCTCCGCCTCATCCCAGATGATCGACTGCTCGCCGTCGATCACGTCTGCCGTGACCTCGTAGCCGCGGTCGGCCGGCAGGCAGTGCATGAAGACGGCGTCGGATGCCGCGAGCGACATCAGCTCGGCGTCGACCTGGTACGCGCCGAACGTGGCGACGCGGTGCGCCTTCTGCTCTTCCTTGCCCATCGACACCCACGTGTCGGTGACCACCACGTCAGCACCCGCGACGGCCTCCGCGGCATCCGTGTACAGGGTGACGGAACCGCCGGTGCGTTCAGCGATACGGTCGGCATCGGCGACGACGGATGCCGCGGGCGCGAACTCCTCGGGCGAGGCGACGCGCACGTGCATACCGGCGGTCACGCCGGCGAGCACGTACGACTGGGCCATGTTCGAGGCGCCGTCGCCGAGGAAGGTGACGGTGAGCCCCGCCAGGTCGCCCTTGTGCTCGCGGATCGTGAGCAGGTCGGCGAGGAGCTGGCACGGGTGGAAGTCGTCGGAGAGGGCATTGACGACGGGCACGGTGGTGCCGGCCGCCATCTGCTCGAGGCCGGTCTGCGCGTACGTACGCCACACGATCGCCGACACCATGCGCTCGAGCACGCGAGCGGTGTCGGATGGGGTCTCCTTGCCGCCGAGCTGGCTGTTCGCCGTCGAGATGATGAGCGGCGACCCGCCGAGATCGGCGATGCCGACCGCGAACGACACCCGCGTGCGGGTCGACGACTTGTCGAAGATCACGGCGACGGTCTGCGGGCCGGCGAGTGGCGTCACCGCCCACCGGTCCTGCTTCAGGCGTCGCGCAAGATCGAGGATCTCGGCCTGCTCTGCCGGGGTGATGTCGTCGTCGCGGAGGAAGTGGCGGGTCATGCGGTTCCGTTCGGTGGGGTGCTGGAGGTCACGGTGCCGACGCGACCGCGTCGAGCGCGCGGGAGAAGCGCTCGGTGAACTCGTCGACGTCTGCGGTGTCGATGATCAGGGGCGGTGCAATGCGGATGGTGGAGTCGTTCGCGGCATTCACGATCAGGCCGGCACGCATCGCCTCGGCGACCACGGAGCTGGCGACCGGCTCGCTGAGGCCGATGCCGATCAGCAGGCCCTTACCTCGTACGCCCGCGATGAACGGCGAGTCGAGCTCCTGCACGCGAGCGCGAATCTCCGCGCCGCGCTCGGCGGCGTTCTCGACGAGTCCGGCGTCTTCGATCTCGCCGAGCACGGCGTTCGCGACGGCGGTCGCGAGCGGGTTCCCTCCGAAGGTCGAGCCGTGCTGTCCCTTCGTGAAGAGCGAGGAAGCTTCCCCGAAGGTCACGAGGCCCCCGATCGGGAATCCGCCGCCGATGCCCTTGGCGACGGTGATCGCGTCGGGTGTGATGCCGGCGTGCTGGAACCCGAACCATTCACCGGTACGACCGGCGCCGGTCTGGATCTCATCGATGATGAGGAGCGCCCCATGGCGGTGGGTGATCGCCCGCGCGGCACGGAGGAACCCATCTGGCAGCTCGAGCACGCCGGCTTCGCCCTGTACGGGTTCGACGATGAGTGCGGCGACCGCGTCGTCGACGGATGCCTCGAGCGCCGCGATCGTGGCGTCGATGTGCTCGACGCCCCCGGCCAGCGGCTCGAATGCCTCGCGCATGTGCGGCTTGCCGGTGAGGGCGAGTGCGCCCATCGTGCGACCGTGGAATGCGTCGACCAGGGCCAGCACGCGAGTGCGTGCACCGCCCGAGTTGTTCAGGCGGGCGAGCTTGAACGCCGCCTCGTTCGCCTCTGCGCCCGAGTTGCCGAACCAGGCGCGGCCGGTCTCGCCGGCGTCCGCGAGTCGGACGATCCGCTCGGCCAATTCGAGCATCGGCTCGGTCGTGAAGTAGTTCGAGACGTGCGCAAGTCGCGCGGCCTGTGTCGAGACCGCCTCGACGAACACCGGGTGCGCGTGCCCGAGTGAGTTCACCGCGATGCCTGCGAGGAAGTCGAGGTACTCATTGCCCTCGTCGTCCCACACCCGCGCGCCCAGGCCGCGTTCGAGCTTCGCGAGCGGCGTCCCGAGCGTCCGCATCATGCGGCGGTCGAAACGTGCGTGCCATCCATCGACGCCGCTCATGCCACGCTCCCTGAGCCCGCGGTGTCCTGAGTCGACCGGAGGGCCGAAGGCACCACTTCCGTGCCGATGCCCGAAGGGGTGAAGACCTCGAGCAGGATGGAATGCGGGATGCGGCCGTCGATGATGGCGGCCTTCGCGACACCGCCCTCGACCGCTTCGAGACACGCGGCCATCTTGGGGATCATGCCCGATTCCAGGCGCGGAAGCAGGGCGATGAGCTCGGGCACGTCGATGACCGAGACGAGCGAGTCGCGATTCGGCCAGTCGCGGTACAGCCCTGCAACGTCGGTGAGGATCACGAGCTTCGCGGCGCCGAGTGCGACAGCGAGGGACGCTGCGGCGGAGTCGGCATTGACATTGAGCGACTGCCCGGGGGTGTCACCGTCGGGAGCGATTGACGAGACGACCGGGATGCGCTCGGCGGCGAGTGCGGCGCGCACCGCGGCCGGATCGACGGCAACGACATCACCGACGAGACCGAGGTCGACCTCGACGCCGTCGATGACCGCACCCCTGCGACGACCGCGGAAGAGCCCCGCGTCTTCACCCGACAGGCCAGACGCGAGCGGCCCGTGCTCGTTGATGAGCGACACGAGCTCGCGGTTCACCTGACCCGACAGCACCATGCGTACGACGTCCATGGTCTCGGGCGTGGTGACACGATAACCGCCGCGGAACTCGCTCTCGATGCCGAGCCGTGCGAGCATCGCCGAGATCTGCGGACCGCCGCCGTGCACCACCACCGGTTTGATGCCGGCGTAGCGCAGGTAGACCATGTCCTCGGCGAACGCGCGCTGCAGCTCGGGGCTCACCATGGCGTTGCCACCGAACTTCACCACGATCGTCTCGCCGTGGAAGCGCTTCAGCCACGGTAGCGAGTCGATGAGCACCTGGGCCTTCGCTGAGGCCGTCTCGGTTTCGTCGGTCATGCTCAACTCGCGTACGCGCTGTTCTCATGCACGTAGTCGTGCGTGAGGTCGTTGGTCAGGATGGTGGCGGATGCCGCGCCAGCGTGCAGTTCGATGCGCACGTGGGTCGCTCGGGGCGTGAGGTCGACGAGCTCGCGTGCGGCATCTGGTCGGCCGGCGTGGCAGACGCGCACCCCGTTCATCGAGACGTCGACGAGGTACGGATCGAACGGCGCCGTGGTGGTGCCGATAGCGGCGAGCACGCGGCCCCAGTTCGGGTCGTTGCCGAAGATCGCGGCCTTGAACAGGTTGTTGCGGGCGACCGATCGGCCGACTTCGACGGCGTCGTCTTCGGTGACCGCGCCGAGTACCTCGATCGTGATGTCGTGGCTCGCACCCTCGGCATCACCCTGCAATTGCAGGGCGAGCGAACGGCAGGCCTCGGTGACCGCGTCGACGAACGCCGTGGCATCGGGAACGATCCCCGACGCGCCGGATGCCATCAGGGTGACCTGGTCGTTCGTCGACATGCACCCGTCGGAATCGAGTCGGTCGAAGGTGATGCGCGTCGCGGCGCGAAGCGCCTCGTCGAGCCGCTCGGCGGCCACATCGGCGTCAGTGGTGAGGACGACGAGCATCGTCGCGAGCCCGGGCGCGAGCATCCCAGCGCCCTTCGCCATGCCGCCGACCCGCCAGCCATCACCCTCGACCACGACGGTCTTCGGTCGGGTGTCGGTGGTCATGATCGAGCGTGCTGCGTCGTCACCGCCGTCGCGAGAGACCCGGGCAGCGGCAGAGAGCACGCCCTCCTCGACGACCTCGCCGTCGAGCTGGTCGCCGATGAGACCCGTCGAGCAGACGAGCACATCGCTCGACGACACCCCGAGCGCGGCAGCGGCGGCCTCAGCTGTGCGATGCGTCACCTGGAACCCCTCGGGCCCCGTGAAGCAATTGGCTCCGCCGGAGTTCAGCACGATCGCTGCGGCCCTGCCGTCGGCGATCGCCTGCTCCGACCAGAGGATGGGGTTCGCCTTGGCGCGGTTCGAGGTGAAGACGGCGGCCGCGGCATCCGACGGCCCGCGATTGACGACGAGGGCGAGGTCGAGTGCGCCCGAGCGTTTGATGCCGGCGGCGATCCCCGCCGCCTCGAAGCCGGCGGGAACGGTGACCGTCACGGTGCGACTCCGTTCACGGGAAGCCCAGTCGACTCGGCGAGCCCGAGGGCGATGTTCGCTGACTGGATGGCGGCACCAGCCGTCCCCTTCACGAGGTTGTCGACGGCGGTGACCACGATCACCCGGCCGACGGCCTCGTCGACCGTGATTCCCATGAGCGCCGTGTTGGCGCCGAGCACGTCGGCCGTGCGCGGAAACTGGCCGGGTGGAAGCAACTGCACGAAGCGCTCGCCCGCATAGGCGTCTTCCCATGCCGCACGGACGGCTGCGGCATCCGTGCCCGGAACGATCCGAGCCGTCGACGTGGCAAGGATGCCGCGAGACATCGGCACGATGACCGGCGTGAACGAGATGGTCGGCTCCGCTGCACCCGCCCACCGCAGTGCCTGCGTGATCTCGGGGATGTGTCGGTGCACGCCGCCCACTGAGTACGGGTTGGCCGAACCGAGGATCTCACTCCCGAGCAGGTGCGCCTTCAGGCTCTTGCCGGCGCCCGAGGGCCCGACCGCCAGCATCGAGACCAGGTCGCGGCTCTCGATGACGCCCGCCCGAATG
This sequence comes from Actinomycetota bacterium, assembly GCA_030852935.1. GTDB lineage: Bacteria > Actinomycetota > Actinomycetes > Actinomycetales > Microbacteriaceae > Agromyces. The sequence goes on from JALYWB010000042.1 coordinate 6,148, forward strand.
CCCGGTGCGAGCGACAGTGCGACGGTGGAGGCGTTGCATCCGGGGGCGGCGATGCGTCGCGCACCGGTGAGGCGGTCGCGTTGCGTCCCCGTCAGGCGGGGCAGCTCGGGAACGCCGTAGCTCCACGCGCCATGGTGCTCGCCGCCGTAGAACGCCGTCCAGTCGGCCGACTGCTCGAGACGGTGATCGGCGCCGCAGTCGATGACGAGGGTGTCGGGATCGAGTTCGGCCGCCACGGCACCGGAGGTGCCATGTGGGAGGGCGAGGAAGACCACGTCGTGCCCGGCGAGGGTCGCGGTCGTCGTCTCCTGCAGCGTCAGGTGCGTGTAGGTGCGCAGATGCGGTTGCACCGCCACGAGGGACTGGCCGGCGTTCGAGTGCGCCGTGACCGTGCGCACTTCGAACTCGGGATGATCGGCCAGGAGGCGAAGGATCTCCCCTCCGGCATAGCCGGACGCGCCGGAAACGGCGACGGAGTACGTCATGAATCCACCTTAGGGTCTGAGCGGTCGGGGCGAAGTTCCGGCGACGCCCGCGGTGGCCCGACTAGGCCGCAGCTGGGGTCGCCGGGATTCGGCGCGCGCCACGACGTCGGTTGCCGAGCTCGACGACACGCGAGATGCGTGCGGAGGCGGTGAACCGAGCGATGGACATGGGATCGACCCTATCGACCAGGGTCGCCAGGACGCAATTCGAGTCCGGTCGCGGTGCGCGCGCGGGAATAGGCTCGCCATGGCGGCCGATCGCCGAACGAGGAGGATTCACATGGCCCTGCGCGTGCTGTTCATCGGCGGCAACGGCATCATCAGCTCCGCTTCCAGCGCGCGCGTGATCGAGCGCGGCGACGATCTCACGCTGTTGAACCGGGGCCGGAGCACGACCCGCCCACCCGTGGAGGGAGCACGGCAGCTCATCGGGGATACCGACGATGCGGCATCCGTCGCCGCCGCCGTCGGTGACCAGGAGTTCGACGTCGTCGCGGACTTCAGGGCCTTCTCCCCCGCCCAGGTCGCCAGTGACATCGAACTCTTCGAGGGACGCTGCCGCCAGTACGTCTACATCTCGTCGGCATCGGCCTACCAGAAGCCCGTCGCGCGGCTGCCGATCACCGAGTCGACGCCGCTGCGCAACCCGTACTGGCAGTACTCGCGCGACAAGATCGCCGGCGAAGAGCTGCTCATGGCCGCCTACCGGGAGCGCGGCTTCCCCGCGACGATCGTGCGGCCGTCGCACACCTACGACGGCACCAGCGTGCCGCTCCTCGGCGGCTGGACCGCCATCGATCGCATGCGTCGCGGTGAGCCGGTCGTCGTGCAGGGCGACGGCACGAGCCTCTGGACCCTCACGCACACACGCGACTTCGCGGTCGCCTTCACGGGCCTGCTCGGCAACGATCGGGCGGTCGGCGAGGCGTTCCACATCACCTCCGACGAGGTGCTCACGTGGAATCAGGTCGGTGAGGCGCTCGCCCGGGCGGCGGGTGCCGAGTTCCGGCCGGTGCACGTCGCCTCGCAGGCGATCGCACGTGAATTGCCCGAAGACGGGCCCGGGCTCCTCGGCGACAAGGCGCACTCGGTCGTCTTCGACAACACCAAGGTGAAGGCGCTCGTGCCCGAGTACCGCGCGATCATCCCATTCTGGCGCGGCGCGCACGAGATCATCGA
>JALYWB010000044.1 GCA_030852935.1 Actinomycetota bacterium
GAACGTGTCTCGTGCCGAGTCGATCCGCAAGTTCACGATCCTGCCGATCGAGCTCACCGAGGCGAGCGGTCACCTCACGCCGAAGCTCAGCATCAAGCGCAACGTGATCCTCGACGACTTCGCCGACGAGATCGAGTCGATGTACTCCGGTGCCCCGGCGACCGAGGGTCACTCGATCGTGCACTGATCCTTCACACCACGAGAAGACGAGCCCCCGGGGACCCCGCGGGGCTCGTTCTTCATCGTGCGGCGCACCGGGTCCGGGCTTCTGCCACGGTATCCGCACGACTCCGGGGTTCCGGAGCTGTGCCTTCGCCGCCACAATCCGAGCCGCGTCGGATCAGAACCAGTCGGATTCGCGTACGGCGCGCATCGCCGCACGTCGCTCGTCCTTCTCCAGGCGATCGAGGTAGACGAGGCCATCGAGGTGGTCGACTTCGTGCTGCAGCATCTGCGCCATGAGGCCTGTGCCCGAGAGCTCGATGTCGTTGCCGTCGAGGTCGAGGCCGCGAACACGAGCGAACGGATGTCGCGGGGTCTTCTGCCAGAGACCGGGCACTGAGAGGCATCCCTCGTCGAGGAGCTCCGGCTCGCCCGAGACCTCCACGATGACCGGATTCAGGATGTATCCGATGTCGCCATCGACGTTGTAGCTGAACGCTCGAACGTTCACGCCGATCTGGGATGCGGCGACCCCGGCCCTGCCCGGCAGCCGCACGGTGTCGAGGAGGTCGGCGACGAGTGCGCGCACGCCGTCGTCGATCTCTTCGACGGGGGTGGAGACGGTCTTCAGGACTGGATCGCCGAACAGGCGAATGGGACGTTCGGGCAACGAATCTCCGATCAGTGCCCGCGGTCGGCGGGCAGGCCTTCAACCACGATTGCTGCGAGCTCGCGCGCCGCATGCTGCGTGACGGGACGCAATTCGTGCCAGTTCACGACGGAACCTGCTGCGAGCTGCGGGTCGTAGGGGATGCGCACGATCTCGCGCACCCGAGATTGGAAGTGCGCCTCGATCTCGTCGACCTTGACGAGGTGGGTGCCCTGGGTCGCGAGGTTGATCGCGACGACCGCATTGCGCACCAACTCGCCGAAGCCGTTCGCCTCGAGCCAGGTGAGGGTCTCGGAGGCCAGCCGCGCCTCGTCGACACTGCCTCCGGAGACGATGACGATCGAGTCGGCTCGCTGCAACGTCGCGCGCATGACGGAGTGCACGATACCGGTTCCGCAGTCAGTGAGCACGAGCGAGTAGTACCTTGCCGCGAGACCGGCGACGACGTTGTAGTCGTTGTCGTCGAACGCCTCGGAGAGCGTGGGGTCGGTGTCGGACGCGAGGATGTCGAGGCGCGTCTCGTCTCGCGAGACGAACCGCGAGAAGTCGGTGTATCCGCCGATCGACGACGCCTTCGTGACGACGTCGCGCACCGTTTCACGGGTCTGCCGGTCGACGCGTTCGGCGAGCGTGCCGCGGTCGGGGTTCGCGTCGATCGCGATCACGCGGTCGTCACGTGCATCGGCCAGGGCCATGCCGAGGAGCGCGGTGATCGTCGTCTTGCCGACGCCACCCTTGCGGGTCAGCACCGGGATGAACCGTGCGCCGCCCTCGAACCGCTTCTGGATGCGGGCGCTCAACTCTTTGTGGGCCCGCACCTTCGCGGAATCGCCCAGGTTGACGAGGTGCAATGACGCTTCGTAGAGGAATCGGTTGAGACCGCCGTGCGGGGCCGGACGGGTGGTGCGGGTCAGGTCGATCAGCCGGTCGGCGGTGAGCGACTCCGACGGTTCGGGATGCTCAGCAGGGGCCTGCGCGTCGCCGGCCCCGTCGACCACGGCGACGTGACTGCCGGTGTCGGTGCTCACTCGTTCGCGACGGAGCCTCGACGCATCCGCGGCCAGGATGGCGCTGTAGGGCGACGCGTCCCGCCGCGCGGCGCTGCTGCGGTAGCCGACCCCGAGGCCGGGGGTCACGACCTCGACCGATGTCGTGCCCGGGCCACCGCCGACGAGGGTTCCGGGGTTCACCGCCACATCGTCGATCGCGACCGCGACTTCGTCTTCGGGCATCTCCGGTCGCGGAGCCGGCGGAAGGTCGACTCGGATGTTCAGGCTTTCGGGCAACGCATCGGCAGCGTGCGCACCGGTCGACGGTGCAAGTTCGCCATGGTCGAGCGATGCCGTGCGCGGACCCGACCGCCGTCTCACCTCGTCATCGCCCATGCCGTCGGCCACCGATACCCCTCCTCATCAGTGCGAACACATCGACAGCCTAGCGCGCACGCACCACCACGAGCAGGTCGCCGGCCTCCACCTGCTGCGTCTTCGGAATCGCGACACGCTCGACCACACCACCGATCGGTGAGGTGATGGCCGCTTCCATCTTCATCGCCTCGATGGAAGCGACGCTCTGCCCTGCGGCGATCTCGGCTCCAGCCTCGACCTGGAGCGTGACCACGCCCGAGAACGGCGCCGCGACCTGACCGGGCTGCGAGGCATCCGCCTTCTCGGCGGCACGCGACTCGACCACGATGCTGCGGTCTCGCACGAACACCGGACGCAATTGCCCGTTCAGGATCGTCATGACCGTACGCATGCCCTTGTCGTCGGCCTCGCCGATCGCCTCGAGCCCGGCGAAGAGCCGCACGCCCTTGTCGATCTCGACGACATGCTCGGCGCCGGGGCGAAGCCCGTACAGGTAGTCGGCGGTGTCGATGGCCGAGAGGTCGCCGAACAGTTCACGGATCTGCTCGAACTGGCGCGTCGGCGCCGGGAAGAGCAGCGAGTTCAGCATCGCCCGGCGGGTGACGCTGTCGGCCTCGAGCGCCTCGCGCTGCTCGGTTGTGAGCTCGGTGACGCCGATTCGTACGTCTCTGCCGGCGAGCACCTTCGACCGGAACGGCTCTGGCCAGCCACCCGGCAGGTCGCCGAGCTCGCCGGCCATGAAGCCGATGACCGAGTCGGGCACATCGTACTTGTCGGGGTTCTCGGCGAAATCGGCCGGGTCGGCCTTGACCGCCGCAAGGTGCAGCGCGAGATCGCCGACGACCTTCGAAGACGGCGTCACCTTCGGCACCCGGCCGAGGATGCGATCGGCCGCCGCGTACATGTCCTCGATGAGCTCGAAATCGTCGGCCAGGCCCAGGGCGATCGCCTGCTGGCGCAGGTTCGAGAGCTGGCCGCCGGGGATCTCATGGTGATACACCCGTCCGGTGGGGCCGGGCAGACCCGACTCGAACGGCGTGTAGATGCGGCGCACCGCCTCCCAATACGGCTCGAGGTCGGCGACGGCCTGCAGGGAGATGCCGGTGTCACGGTCCGTGTGCGCGAGCGCCGCGACGAGTGCCGACGCCGACGGCTGGCTCGTGGTGCCGGCCATCGGCGCGCTCGCCAGATCGACCGCGTCGACGCCCGCACGGCTCGCGGCGAGCAGCGTCGCCAGCTGGCCGCCTGCGGTGTCATGGGTGTGCAGGTGCACCGGCAGGTCGAATCGCTCCCGCAGCGCCGTCACGAGGCGCTCCGCCGCCGCGGGCCGCAGCAGTCCCGCCATGTCCTTGATCGCGATGATGTGGGCCCCCGCGTCGACGATCTCCTCTGCGAGCCGCAGGTAGTAGTCGAGCGTGTAGAGGTCTTCTGACGGGTCGAGCAGGTCGCCCGTGTAGCAGACCGCGACCTCCGCGAGGGAGTGGCCCGTCGCGAGTACCGAGTCGATGGCCGGCCGCATCTGCGACACATCGTTCAGGGCGTCGAAGATTCGGAAGATGTCGACCCCGGTGGCTGCGGCCTCGCGCACGAACGCATCGGTCACCTCGGTCGGGTACGGCGTGTAGCCGACCGTGTTGCGGCCGCGGAGCAGCATCTGGATGTTGATGTTCGGCAGCACCTCACGCAGCGCCGCGAGGCGCTCCCATGGGTCTTCACCGAGGAAGCGGAGTGCGACGTCGTAGGTCGCTCCGCCCCATGCCTCGACGGAGAGGAGCTGCGGCGTCGTGCGTGCCACGTAGGGCGCGACCGCGACGAGGTCCTTCGTGCGCACCCGCGTGGCGAGCAGCGACTGGTGCGCGTCACGGAACGTCGTCTCGGTGACGGCGAGCGGAGTCTGCGAACGCAGGTCGGCGGCGAAGCCGGCAGGGCCGAGCTCGAGCAGGCGCTGACGCGATCCCGCCGGAGCCGGCGCCGACAGGTCCACCTCTGGCAGCTTGTCGGCCGGGCTGACCGCGGTGGGAGCCGGGCCGTTCGGCTGGTTCACCGTGACATCCGCCAGCCAGTTGAGGATCTTGGTGCCGCGGTCCTTGGAGATGCGACCGCGCACCAGCGCCGGTCGCTCGTCGATGAACGAGGTGCTCAGGTCGCCTGCGACGAACGACGGGTCGTCGAGCACGGCCTGCAGGAAGGAGATGTTCGTCGACACGCCACGGATGCGGAACTCCGCGAGCGCGCGCTTGGCACGTGCCACCGCCGCCGGGTAATCGCGACCGCGGCAGGTGAGCTTGGCGAGCATCGAGTCGAAGTGAGGGCTGATCTGCGCGCCCGGGTTCACAGTGCCACCGTCGAGGCGGATGCCGGCTCCGCCGGGCGACCGATACGTCGTGATCTTCCCGGTGTCGGGACGGAACCCCGCGGCCGGGTCCTCCGTCGTGATTCGGCACTGCAGCGCCGCACCGCGGAGCCTGATGGAGTCCTGCAGCAGCCCGAGATCGGCCAGCGACTCACCCGCCGCGATACGGATCTGCGAGACCACCAGGTCCACGTCGGTGACCTCCTCGGTCACCGTGTGCTCGACCTGGATGCGCGGGTTCATCTCGATGAACACGTGCTGACCTGCGCGCTCACCCGCCGTGTCGAGCAGGAACTCGACCGTGCCCGCGTTCACGTACCCGATCGAACGCGCGAACGCGACCGCGTCGCGGTACAACTGCTCGCGCACCTCATCGGAGAGGTTCGGCGCCGGCGCGATCTCGATGACCTTCTGGTGCCGGCGCTGCACCGAGCAGTCGCGCTCGAAGAGGTGCACCGTCTCGCCCGTGGCATCCGCGAGCACCTGCACCTCGATGTGGCGGGGACGCAGGACCGCCTGCTCGAGGAACATCGTCGGGTCCCCGAAGGCACTGTCGGCCTCGCGCATCGCCTCTTCGAGCGAACCCCGGAGTTCGTCCTTCGAGTTCACGCGGCGCATCCCGCGGCCGCCGCCGCCGGCGACGGCCTTCGCGAAGATCGGGAAGCCGATGTCATCGGCCTGGGCGACGAGCGCCTCGATGTCGCGCGAGGGCGGCGTGGACTTCAGCACCGGCACACCCGCCGCGACCGCGTGCTCCTTCGCGGTGACCTTGTTGCCGGCCATCTCCAGCACGTGCTTCGTCGGCCCGATGAACGTGATGCCCGCCTCGGCAGCCGCCTGCGCCAGCTCGGGGTTCTCGGAGAGGAACCCGTAGCCCGGATAGATCGCGTCGGCTCCGGATTCCCTCGCCACCCGGATGATCTCGGACACATCCAGATACGCCCGCACCGGATGCCCCGGCTCACCGATCTGGTAGGCCTCATCCGCCTTCAGGCGATGCAGCGAGTTACGATCCTCGAACGGATACACCGCCACAGTCTTCGCACCGAGCTCGACGGCCGCACGGAACGCCCGAATGGCGATCTCCCCGCGATTGGCAACCAGGATCTTCGTGAACATGCAGGCCTTTCCGGGACAGCGCAACGTGGACTTGGCGCACAGCGAACATTTAGGTATCGCCCGAGTAGTAAAGGTAACGTATCTGTTCGTGCACGTACTCAGCGTCAGTTCCCTCAAGGGCGGTGTCGGCAAGACGACCGTGACCCTCGGGCTGGCGTCTGCAGCCTTCGCCCGCGGTGTCCGAACCCTCGTCGTCGACCTCGATCCGCAGTCCGATGTGTCGACCGGCATGGACATCCAGATGGCCGGTCACCTGAACGTCGCCGACGTGCTCGCATCTCCGAAGGAGAAGATCGTGCGCTCGGCGATCGCCCCGAGCGGTTGGGCGAGGTCGAACCCGCAATCCACGATCGACGTCATGATCGGCAGCCCGTCCGCCATCAACTTCGATGGCCCGCATCCGTCGATCCGCGACATCTGGAAGCTCGAGGAGGCCCTCGCCAACGTCGAGGCCGACTACGAGCTCGTGCTCATCGACTGCGCACCGTCGCTGAATGCACTCACGCGCACCGCGTGGGCGGCGAGCGATCGAGTCGCCGTCGTGACCGAGCCCGGCCTCTTCTCGGTGGCCGCCGCCGACCGGGCGCTTCGCGCCATCGAAGAGATCCGTCGCGGTCTCTCACCGCGACTCCAACCGCTCGGCATCATTGTGAACCGTGCGCGCGTGCAATCGCTCGAGCACCAGTTCCGCATCAAGGAACTCCGAGACATGTTCGGCCCGCTCGTGCTCTCGCCGCAGCTGCCCGAACGCACGTCGCTGCAGCAGGCGCAGGGTGCGGCGAAGCCGTTGCACATGTGGCCGGGCGAGAGTGCTGAAGAGATGTCCCGCCACTTCGACCAGGTGCTCGACCGGATCCTCCGCACCGCCCGCATCGGCGATTACGCGGGCGTGCCGCTCGAGCTCGACTCCCCCGTCATCTGAGCGCACCGGCGACGGTTCGCCGCAACAGCAACGAATGCCTCGTGCGGCATGTGCGTGGCGTCAGGAGATCTTCCGTGACCGCGTGCTGCGCCGAACGGCCAGCTCATCCATCGGGTCAGCCGGCTGCGTGTCGATCTCGACGAGCGTCGACTCGACCTCGCGCAGCACCTTGCCGACGGCGATGCCGAAGACGCCCTGGCCCCGGTTCACGAGGTCGATGACCTCATCGTCTGAGGTGCAGAGGTAGACGCTCGCGCCGTCACTCATGAGAGTGGTCTGGGCGAGGTCTTCGATGCCCGCTTCGCGGAGTTGTGTGACCGCGGTGCGGATCTGCTGGAGTGAGATGCCCGTGTCGAGGAGTCGCTTGACGAGCTTCAGCACCAGGATGTCGCGGAAACCGTAGAGCCGTTGCGACCCGGAACCGGCTGCGCTGCGCACGGTGGGTTCGACGAGTTGCGTGCGAGCCCAGTAGTCGAGCTGACGGTAGCTGATGCCGGCGGCGCGTGCCGCAACGGCACCGCGATAGCCTGCCGCGTCGTCGTGCTCGGGCATGCCGTCGGTGAAGAGCAGGCCGAGGTCGTAGCGAGCGCTTTCGTTCCGGTCGAGCTCACTCATTCGATCGCCCCTCACTCTCACGCCAGCACCCCGACGGCGCGACTTCCACGCTACCCACGGGGAGGGTCTGCGCCAAACACATCGGGCCGAACGTCACGGCGTGTCGCCGATCATCGTGTGAGCCGTGCGAGCGTCGCCCGCACCACGCTCGCGTGCACCGTCTCGAGGTGCTCTGCGAGCTCGAGCGCGCGCTCGGCAGCGCGCGCCTTGTCTGCGGCATCCGATCGCCGCGACGGAGCGATTGCGCGTTCGACGAGGGCCGCCTCGCGCTCGGCGGCCGCTCGGAGCCCGCGTAGGTGACGCGCCTCGATGCCGACGCTTCGGAGTGCCGCGAGGGACCGGAGCACGCCCACCGCGTCGTCGCCGTAGTGCTCGGCAGCGGGCAGCAATGAGGCCGACACCGCCTCATCGAGAAGGGCCCGCGTCGCACCCGCGACCTCGATGAGCTCATCGCGCCGGTAGCGCCGAGCACCCGCGAGGAACGACGCGGCGTTCGTCGCACCAGGCAGGGCAGGCGTCTCACCCGCGTCGATCGCCTCGAGGTGCGCCCTGATGACCTTGAGCGGCAGGTACTGGTCGCGCTGCATCGAGAGCACGACGGTGATGCGGTCGACATCGGCCGAGGAGAACTTGCGGTATCCCGCGGCCGTGCGCGCCGGGGCGACGAGACGCTGCTCTTCGAGGAACCGCAGCTTCGTCGGGGTCAGTTCTGGGAACTCGGGCTGGAGGAGCGCGAGCACCTGGCCGATCCCGAACAGCTGGGCCTGGCCGCTCGCGTGCGTGGAGGCGGCGGTGCCCGGCACTAGCCGCTCGCCAGCGGCGCCAGGTCGCGACGGGAGGCGTAGAAGGTGAGTCGGAACTTGCCGATCTGCACCTCGGCACCATCGCTGAGGAGCGCCGTGTCGATGCGCACCCCGTCGAAATACGTGCCGTTGAGCGAGGAGAGGTCTTTCACCTCGAACGCCGTGCGACGGCGGATGAACTCCGCATGCCGACGGGAGACCGTGACGTCATCGAGGAAGATGTCGGCGTCGGGATGACGCCCGACCGTCGTGACATCGGTGTCGAGAAGGAACCGCGCACCGCTGTTCGGCCCGCGACGAACGATGAGCAGTGCCGAGCCCGATGGCAGCGCGGCGATCGCCTCCTGCTCTTCAGCGGAGATGTCGGCATCGACGGCCGAGAGCTGCGCCGCGGCCTCGCGGCTGAACCCGATCGTCGTATCGGCCGTGCTGTCGCCGACCGCACCGGTCGAGGTCGACTCGGTCGACTCGTCGCCGGCCCCGCTCGCACCGCCAGCCTGAGTGTTGTCATCCGCCACGACTAACCTCCTTTTCCAAGCGTATCTGATCGGCGCTCGTCCGCCACACGGGGAATCCGGATGACGCGAGCGGTCTCGATCGCGTAGATGACGCCCGCCCACCAGTAGAGGAAGGCGCCCCACAGCGTGATCGCCCATCCGATGGGTTGGCTGATGGGCAGCACCGCAGGGAATGCCAGGCCCACCATGATCACCGGTACTCCGAAGAAGAGCGCGAAGGTGGCAACCTTGCCGAGCTGATGAACGGGTAGTGGCCCGTACCCGTGATTGGCGAGCACGACCCCCAGCACCAGGAGGAACACGTCTCGGGCGACGATGACCACGACGATCCACCACGGCACGAGGTTATGGGCCGCGAGGCCGACGAGGGCGGCGAAGATGTACAGCCGGTCGGCCGCGGGATCGAGCAGTTGGCCGAGCCTGGTCACCTGTCCGAGGCGGCGAGCGAGGTAGCCGTCGAGGAGGTCCGTGAAGCTCGCGATGACCAGTACCACGAGCGCGCCGATGTAGTCGCCGATCACGATGAGCACGAGGAAGAACGGAACGAGTGCCAGGCGCAGCATGCTGAGCACGTTCGGGATCGTCCAGATCCGCGATTCCCCTGCTCGCTCCCCAGCCACGCAGCGATCCTACCGAGCCGTAGAATGCGGCCATGACTCCCCTCGTCGTGTGTCTCGTGATCTGCGGCGCACTCATCGCCGCGACGTGGGTCGCCTCAGTCGCGACCCGCGAGTATTCATGGGTCGATCGCATCTGGTCGATCGCTCCGGTCGGGTACGCATGGGTGTTCGCCGTCGCCGGTGAATTCGATCCACGTCTCGTGCTCATGGCCGCACTGGTGACCCTCTGGGGCATCCGGCTCACCGCGAACTTCGCGCGGAAGGGCGGCTACCGCCCGGGCGGCGAGGACTACCGTTGGGCGGTCGTGCGCGGCCGGATGTCGCCGGCGTGGTTCCAGGTCTTCAACCTGTTCTTCATCTCGGGGTACCAGAACATCCTGATCCTGTTGTTCACCCTGCCCGCCTACACGGTCTTCACGGGCGGCAGCATGCCGCTCGGGGTATGGGACGTCGTCCTCGCAGCCGCGTTCCTCGCCTTCCTGGTCGGCGAGGCGGCCGCCGACGCGCAGCAATGGGCGTTTCACCGCTGGAAGTCCGCGGAGCGCGCCGCGGGGCGGGTTCCCAGCCCGGGCTTCCTGCAGTCCGGCCTGTTCCGGGTTTCACGGCATCCGAACTTCTTCTTCGAGCAGGCGCAGTGGTGGGTCTTCTACGGCTTCGCGATCGCGGCGACGGGCGTCTGGCTGCACTGGACCATTGCCGGCGCTCTGCTGCTCACACTGCTGTTCGTCGGATCGACCATCCTCACGGAGTCGATCTCCCGGTCGAAGTATCCCGAGTACGACGACTACCGGGCGCGCACGTCACCGATCGTGCCATGGTTCCCGCGGCCCGAGCGGACGACCACGAGCGAGCGCACCGCGTGAGGGCCGACGCCCTCAGAGCCGCGCTCGAAGCGTGGGCCACGCCTCGGCGAATCGCGGATGCAGGGGCAGTTCGTCGACCGCATCGACCGGGACCCAGCGCAATTCGATGCTCTCGGGGTCGCTCACGACCGGCGGGAACCGCTCGGCCGCATCCGCGACGACCGTCGTGTACGACCAGTAGCCGAGGTCGAGCACCGAGGTGAAGCGCACGGCGAGAACGGCGGCTGGCACGCCGGCCTCCTCTGCCGCTTCGCGGACGGCCGCATCGACGGCGCCCTCGTTCTCGTGGCGGGCGCCGCCGGGCATGCCCCATGTGCCACCGAAGTGACTCCATGCGACGCGGTGCTGGAGCAACACCTCGAACGCAGGGCTCACGACGAGGAGCCCGGCCGCACCGAATCTTCCCCAGTACCGTGCGCCGTCGGGTCCCTCCACCCAGGCATCCCCGCTCGCTCCGCTCATGACTCCAGCATGACGCACGCGCGGAGGGACCAGGTCCCGCCGCATCTCGCGCGGGGTGCAGTCGTAGGCTTGTGGCATGTCCTTCGACGCACCGGTACGCATCGACGCGTGGTTGTGGGCCGTGCGGCAGTTCAAGACGCGATCCGCTGCAACCGCGGCGTGCCGTGCAGGCCACGTGCGCGTGAACGGGGAACGAGCGAAGGCAGCACAGGCGGTTCGCCCCGGCGATGAGGTGCGGGTGCGCATCGACGGATTCGATCGCATGCTCGTGGTGCGCCAGACGCTCGTCAAGCGCGTGTCGGCATCGGTTGCCGCCACCGCGCTCGAGGATCGAACCCCGCCACCACCTCCTCGGGAGACCGCGACGATCGTTCCGGTGCGAGACCGCGGTGCAGGGCGACCCACGAAGCGGGAACGACGCGACCTCGAGCGACTACGCGGACGATGACGAATCGCCGCATCGGCGGCCTGCCGGTCGCGCGTCCGCACCGCGCGTAGCCTGAATCGATGCAGAAGGAGGAACATTGCAGAAGGAACTGACCCACGAACCCGACGCCCGACGCTACGTGCTGCGTGTCGACGGCGACATCGCGAGCGTGCTCGACTACCGCGTGCTCGGGGACTCGGTCGCGTTCACGCGCACCTTCACGAATCCGCCCTACCGAGGCGGCGGCCTCGCGGGTGATCTCGTCGCGTTCGCCGTCGACGACGTCGAGGCGACATCCGACCGTCACATCGTGCCGAGTTGCTGGTACGTCGGCGAGTGGTTCGACCGCCACCCCGCCCGCGCGGCGCTCCTCGACCCACGCACCGTGTGAGCGCATGCCTGTGAGGGGATACTCCGCCGCCCAGGTGCGGGCGGCCGAAGCCCCGCTCCTCGCGGCAGGCGAGCCGCTCATGCGACGAGCGGCCGCGGCGCTCGCCCGCGGCATCCGTCGCGAACTCGAAGCGACCGGCGCTGTCGCCGGTCCGGTCGTGCTGCTCGTGGGATCCGGCGATAACGGCGGCGATGCGCTGTTCGCCGGAACCGAGCTGAGCGACGACGGCGTGACGGTGCTGGCGATCCCGACATCGGAGCGGCTGCATCAGGCCGGTGCCGACGCGGCTCTGGCCGCAGGCGTGCAGTTCGTCGACCACTCGGACGCGCGCGCCGTTGGTGCCGCGATCGAGTCTGCCGCCGTGGTCGTCGACGGTATCCTCGGCACCGGCACGAGCCCTGCCCCCGCGCTCCGTGGCGTTGCACGCGAGCTCGTCGCCGCAGCGATTCCGGTCGTTTCGCGTCGCAGCATCCGCGTCGTGGCCGTGGACCTGCCGAGTGGCATCCACCCCGACGACGGAACCGTGCCCGATTCGACGGTGCTGCCGGCGACGGTGACCGTGACGTTCGGCGCGGCGAAGGCCGGGCTGCTGCGAGAGCCCGGTGCCCGCTACGCCGGCCGGCTCGAGGTCGTCGACCTCGGACTCGGCCCGCACCTGGCTGCAATGACGCCGCTCATCGCGAGCGAGGACTGACCGCCCGTCAGTACCAGTTCATGGCCTGCGAGTGCGACCAGGCACTGCACGGGGTGCCATACGCGCTGCTGATATAGCCGAGACCCCAGGTGATCTGCGTGCGGGCGTTGGTCTGCCAGTCATCGCCGGCAGTCGCCATCTTGCTGCCGGGCAGCGACTGCGGGATGCCCGTGGCACCGCTCGAGGCGTTGTACGCGGTATGCGACCAGCCCGACTCCTTCTGCCACAGGCGATCGAGGCACTGGAACTGGTCGGTCCCCCAGCCGTACTGCGACGCGGCCAGGTCTGCGGCGAAGGCTCGTGCCCCGTCGGGCGTGTTCGCCGCGGCGAGCTCTGCAGCAGCTGCGGCTGCCGCGGCCGCTGCGGCCTCGGCCTGCGCCTGATCGAAGGCTGCGGCGGCGGCGGTCAGCTTGGCCGCTTCGGCCTTGGTCGCCTTCGTGAGATCGACGACCTCGTCGACGGGGATACTGCGATAGTCGCTGAGCGATGCGACAGAGGCCGTGAGTCCTGAGGCATCGACCTTGCCCTCGGCTGCGGCCAGTGCCGCGTTCGCGACAGTGATGGTGTCCTCGGCATTGTCGAGCACCCGGGCCTCGGCGATCGTGCGGTAGGCGCCCCCCTGTTCACCGTGCAGGTCGCTCACGAAGTTGAGCGCCTCCGTGGCGGCGATGCGCTCCTGGGTGGCGACGGCGTTCTGCACGGTGAATCCGGTGCCGACGACGACGCCGATCCCCACGATGGCGCCCGCGACCATCAGCCGCTTGCGGCCGGTACGGCGGCGGCGGAGATCGCGGCGCGGGTGTGGCGCGCTCGAAACGGAATCGGGCAGTGAGCGGTCGTTCGAAGCAGCGTCGTTCAGGGCAGGCGTGAGAGAGGTGTCGTTTCGCATCGGTCCAGGGGGCTCGGTTCGGGTTCGGGGGCATGCCTCCGAGCGAGGCACAAGTCAGCAACTCTGCCGTGCGTAACTGGACAAGTCCTCAGTTTTCCCTGAGCAGGTCATGCACGCGCACCACGGGACCCTGAAGGCTGCCCCGGGAAACCGCGGATCCCACCCGATCGAGTACGGCGTTCAGTCGCGCTCGTCGTCGGTTGCGAAGCCGTCGAGCACGGCGCGCTCGCCCGATTCGAGGAGTTCCTCGAAGAGCGTGATCTGCAGCCCGGCCGGGGCATCGAGCCTCGAGTTGAGCGACTGCCAGGGCGTGACCACCGGTTCGGCGACCACCCGGGCGCCGGCCCCCTCGAGGCGTCGCGTCACCCCCTGCGTGTCGGTGACCTCGAACGCGAGCCGGATGTGCGGGCTCTCTGCGCCGTCGGCCTCGACACGATCGATGGCGCGCTTGTGCGTCGGGTTTCCGATCTCGAGCGTCGCCCGACCGGCGTCGAGGATGACGACGCGGTCGTCGCCGCCCTCGGCGAAGGCGAGGTACTCGGGGAGGCCGAGGGTGTCGCGGTAGAACGCGACCGCGGCATCGTAGTCGGCGGCCTCGACGACGACACGGAGTTGCAGGACCTTTGGCGTAGCGGCATCCGTCATGCCGAGATCATCGCAGCCGGCGACCGCATCCGCGAGTGCCGGTCATCCGGCGGGCGGCGCCGGATACGGCTGCTCGCGCAGCAGGCGCGCAAGGTGCACGGCGTTGCGCACCAGCGTCGCGTTCGCCTGCAGCACCGGATCGGGCGTGACCGCGAGGTCTTTGTAGTCGGTCTTCTCCATCGCGGCACCGTTCCAGTACGTGCCGCCCTGTGCGGGCACAGTGAACCCGACGTCGTTGAGTGCCTGGTGCAGGTCAGCGGTGATCTTGTGGGCACCGTCCTCGTTGCCGAGCACGGCGGTCGCCGCGACGTGCCCGAAGAGGATCGGTCGACCCGCGTCATCCGTCGTCGAGAGCTCTGCGTCGAGCCGCTCCAGCACACGCTGCGCGACGCTCGACATGTGGCCCAGCCAGGTGGGCGTGCAGACCACGAGGATGTCGGAATCGAGGATCTGCGTGCGCAACGACGGCCATTCGTCGCCGCCGCCCATGTCGGCATCGACGCCGGGCGCGACATCGAGGTCGACGACGCGCACGATGTCGCCATCGACGCCGTGCCCCGCGAAGCCGCCGAGCAACTGCTCCGCGATCAACTGGCAGCTCGACTCCTCGGGAGAATGCTTCAACGTGCAGTTGAGCAGCAGGACAGTCTGGTCGGTGGTGCGCATGCCTTGCCTTCCCGGTGCGCCGGCGCGCACCTCCCTTCTGTTCCTATCGGTGCGGGTCGCGTCTCGGAAGGCCTTGACAGGTCAGACGGCGTCGCGGTGCACCGGCCAGCAGCGCGCGGTGACGCCGATGGCGTTCCAGGCGTTGATCGCGACGACGAGCGAGAGCACGGCGGCGAGTCGTTCCTCGCCGAGTGCTGCGCGCGCGTGGTCGACGACCGACTCGGGCACGTGCGTCTCCGAGAGGCGGGTGACCGACTCGGTGAAGTCGAGCGCGGCACGCTCGGCGGCGGTGAACAGTGCGGAGTCCTGCCAGATCGCGACCGCGTGGAGCTTCTGCTCGGTGACCCCGGCCGTTCGCGCGTCCTTCGAGTGCAGGTCGACGCAGTACGCGCAGCCGTTCAACTGCGACGCGCGGAGCCGCACGAGCTCTCGCAGCGCGGGTTCGACGCCCGCGCGGTCGAGCTCGACGGTGGCGGCGTGGTCGAGCGAGGCGATCGCTCGGGAGAACTGCGGCACGAGCTGGTCGAAGTCGAGGCGAACGGGGATGTCGACGAGTGAATCGGTCATGGTCATGTCCTCACGGTACGGCCGCAGCGGCCCACTGGTACAGTCCACTTCGATGAATGAATCGTGGGCCATTCCGGGTCTCGACCTGCACGTCGAGATCGATCGCAACCGCACGGCCTCCTCGCTCGAGGCCGCGCTCCGAGCCGCGGTGCGCGAGGGGCGGCTGGCCACGGGAACCCGGCTCCCGTCGTCGCGTACGCTCGCCGCCGACCTCGGGATCGCCCGCAACAGCGTCGCCGACGTGTTCGCCCAACTGAGCGCAGAGGGCTGGCTCGAGGCCCGCGTCGGCGCGGGCACCTGGGTGCGATCGCAGACGGCGGCCGGCACACCCGACCACACGACGGCCGCTCCGGTGTCGGCGCGTCGGCTCGACCTGCGCGGCGGCATCCCCGACGCTTCCGCGTTCCCTCGACGGGTGTGGGCGGCCGCGGCACGTCGTGCGGTGGTCGACGCGTCATCGGCAGACTTCGGCTACGCGCCCGACTTCGGAGCACCCGGGCTCCGGGCGACCCTTGCCGAGTACGTCGCCCGGGCCCGCGGCGTCGTCGCGACGGCGGAGCACGTTGTGGTCACGCGCGGCTTCGGTGACCTCCTCTGGCTCGCCTGCCGAAGCCTCGCCGCAACCGGCGCACGGCGGGTCGTCGTCGAAGAGGTCGGTCACGCGGCGCATCGCGAGATCATCAGGGCGGCCGGCCTCGAGCCGGTGCCGATCCGGGTCGACCACGACGGTGCCGACCTCGACACCCTCGACGATTCCGTCGATGCCGTGCTCCTCACCCCTGCGCACCAGTTCCCGACCGGGGCGCTGCTCGCCCCCGATCGGCGCATGGCCGCGGTGCGGTGGGCCGAACGCACGGGCGGCCTCATCATGGACGACGACTACGACGGCGAGTTCCGCTACGACCGCAGGCCGATCGGCGCCTTGCAGGCGCTCGCTCCCGAGCATGTGCTCTATGCGGGGACCGCCTCGAAGAGCCTCGCCCCGGCCGTCGGACTCGCCTGGGGCGTCGTGCCCGACCGCTTGCTCGATTCGTTCACGGCAGAGCGACGCCGCACCGGAGCCACGGTCGACGCGCTCAATCAGCGCACCCTCGAGGTGGTCATCGCCACCCACGAGTACGACCGCAACGTGCGACGGCTCCGTGGGAGGTACCGTGCCCGCCGGCGGGAAGTCGAATCGCGCGTCACCGACGAGCTTCCCGAGTGCCGGGTCACCGGCCTCGACGCGGGCCTGCACTTCCTCCTCGAGTTGCCGGAGGGCACCAGCGAGACGCGCGTGAGCGAACACGCGGCGCGGCTCGGCCTGCGGTTCATCGGTCTGAAGACGTTCCGGTCGGCAGGCACCCCGTGGCGACATCCGCCCGCCATGGTGGTCGGGTACGGCGCTCCCCCGGCCCACCGGTTCAACGAGGCGATCGACCTCGCGATCCGTGCCGTACGAGACGTCCTCGACGACCACGAATACTGACCGCTTGCCTCCGGCGGAATCGTGTGGTCGTCTGAGCCGTCGTCGCGAAGATGCCGCGCATCGCCGAGGCGGGTCTCCGACCGCTCAGACGAGCGCGGCGAACGCGGCCCGACCTGACTCGGTGATGCGAAGCGACCGATCGCCCGGCACGCGGCTCACCCATCCGTCGTCGAGGAGTCGGCCGAGGAGATGCGCTCCGAGCCGCCCCGCAATGTGGGGGCGGCGCTCCGTCCAGTCGAGGCATCCGCGCACCACCGGACGTCTCGAGGAGGTGTCGGGCATCGCGTCATCGAGACCCAGGCGTTGCGCGAGCGGGCCGGCTGTGTCGAGGATGCCACCTGGTGCGCCCGCCTCGAGCGGCGCGAGTGTGCCCTCGGCGATGAGGGCATCGGCGAGTTGCAGCGCGACCCGGCCGGCCAGGTGGTCGTAGCACGATCGAGCCTCGGCGAGCCGGACCGCCGTCGTCGACTGCGCATAGGAGGTGACGGGCCGCCGCGGGGCGAGCAACTGCAGCGCCTCGACGGCGTGCGCGACTGCCGGACCCGCGAGCGTGAAGTAGTGGTGCCGTCCGAGCCGGCGGTCGGTCACCAGTCCGCCGTCGACGAGCTTCGCGAGGTGCGCACTCGCGGTCGACGGCTTCACCCCCGCGACCGCGGCAAGGTCGCTCGCCGGCAGCGATCGCCCGTCGAGGAGTGCGACGAGCATGGCGGCGCGAGCGGGCTCACCCATCAGGTGGGCGGGCGTGGCGAGGTCGGCGTCTCCGTGCATACCGCCACGATACGTCGATGACACTTCGCCCGTCACCGAAGCGTCGGAGCCGTACGGTCGAGGTATGACCGAGATCACCGATCGGGCCGACGTCGCACGAATCCTGGCAGACCCCCGATACCGGGTTCCCGAACCGGCTGCGGCGACAGCCACCTCGTTCGACCGGTTCCGTGCGCAGGTGTCTCGGTTCGCGAACGGCGCGCTGCACGAAGGGCGCCGGGCGCGGCTCGAGGCGATGCTCGCGACGCTCGACCTACGGACGCTCGCCGACGACGCTGCCGCGCGGACACGCCGGATGCTCGGCGCGGAGGGCGTCACGCTCACCGCCGCCTGGCACGTACCCGTCGCGACGCTCGCCGATGCGCTTGGTTTCCCAGGCCCCGACGACGCCCCACGCCTCGTCGCTCAGGTCGCGGGCCGCTACGCGACGGGCCGACCCTCGGAGACCGGCGATGCGGCGATCGAGGAATCCGCGATCGAGCGGTTGCGCGCGGCATCCGGCACCGATGACGACGAAGCCGACCTTCGCGTGCAACTGCTCGTGCAGGCGTACGCGTCGACGGGCGCACTCGTCATCGGCGCGATGCGAGCGCTCGCGGCATCCGGTGATCCAGGCACGTCGACGCACGACCTGCTGCATCGGACGCTGCGCGACGACGCTCCGGTGCCGACCACTCGTCGCGTCGGGCCCGACGGCAGGATCACCGTGCTTCGCCTCGACGGACCCGACCGCGACGCGACCACTGAGCATGAACGGCGGGTGCTCGCGTTCGGCGACGGGCCACGTCGCTGTCCGGCGCCGCGTCACGCGCTCGCCATCGCCGGAGCGATCATCGACGAGCTGCGCCGAGGCCCGCGACGACACCCGAGCGGCTCGTCGCCCGCCGACCGCCCACAGATCAGAGGAGCCACCCGTGCCCACCCCAGCTGAATTCCGCGCCATGCACCGCCCCGGCGCACCCTTCGTACTTCCGAACGCCTGGGACCTCGCCTCGGCCAGATGGCTGTACGCGTCGGGCCACCGCGTCGTCGGGACTACCAGCCTCGGCGTCGCCTTCGCGGCCCGACGCCCCGACGGCACGGGCGCGACCGCCGCTGAGACCTTCGACCTCGCCGCTCGCATCGTGGCGGCCGGCATCCCCGTGACGGTCGACATCGAGGCCGGATTCTCGGAGGACCCCGACGAGGTCGGCGAGTACGCCCGTCGTCTCGCGAAGCTCGGCGTCGTCGGGCTGAACCTCGAGGACTCGGATGCCACCGGCCGCCTCGTCGACGTCGAAATGGCCAGTCGAAAGGTCGCTGCCATCGCGGCGTCGGCACCGGGGCTCTACCTCAATGCGCGCACCGACCCCTTCTGGGTCGATGGCCCGACGGATGCCGCGAGCCGGCGCCTCGACGCCGTCGACCGCGCGCGCCGATACCTGGCCGCGGGCGCGTCTGGCGTGTTCGTGCCGGGCGCCATCCCGCTCGACGTCGTGGCGGAACTCACCCGCGACATCCCGGCGCCCGTGAACGTGCTCGTGCAGCCGGGGATCACCGTGCGGGAGCTCGCTGCCGCCGGCGTCGCACGGATCAGCACGGGATCGTTGCTCTTCCGCGCCGCGCTCGGTGCGATCGAAGCCGCCGCTCGCGACATCCGCGACGACTCGTACGTTCCCGACGCCTCAGTGCCCGACTACCGGCGCGTCGCGTCGATGCCGTAGGCGCTCGGGCTCACTCGGGATGACGTGCGCGGCTCGGCTGCACGCGCATGGGCTCGCCGGGCATCTTCGGGAAGTCTGGCGGGAACGGCAGTTCGCCGAGCCCGTCGTCGAGATCGCGCGTCCACCACTCGAGCAGGGTGTCGATGCGGCCCGGATTCTCGCCCATGCCCGCCCATGGATCACCGACCTCGCGCAGGCGGTCGGGCACGGTGCGGATCGTGAATCGCTGGGGGTCGGCATCCGGGAGCTCGTCCCATTCGAGCGGGCACGAGACTGACGCCTGCGGTAGCGGCCGGGGGCTGTAGGCACCCGCCATGGTGCGATCGCGATTCGCCTGGTTGTAGTCGATGAAGATGCGGTCGCCGCGCTCCTCCTTCCACCACGCGGTGGTGACCTCTGCGGGCATGCGGCGTTCGAGCTCACGTCCGAGCGCGATGACGGCGTGCCGGACGTCGAGGAACTCGTGCTCGGGCTCGATCGGCGCGAACACGTGGATGCCGCGGCTGCCCGAGGTCTTCACGAAGGGCGTGAGCCCGACCTCGGCCATCAACTCGCGCAGTGCGAGCGCGGCCGGTACCGCCTCGGCGAAGCCCGTGCCCGGCTGCGGATCGAGATCGATGCGGAGCTGGTCGGGATTGTCGGTATCACCCGCGCGCGACGGCCATGGATGGAACACGATCGTGTTCATCTGCGCCGCCCACACCGCACCGGCCGGTTCATCGAGCACGAGCTGCGGATGCCGCCGCCCGCTCGGGTACGTGACCGACACCGATCGCACCCACTCGGGCGCGCCCTTCGGCGGGTTCTTCGAGAAGAACTGCTCGCCCTCGACCCCACCCGGGAACCGCTGCAGCGACACAGGGCGGTCGCCGTTCGCCTCGATGAACGCGTCGCCGACGGCAACGAGGTACTCGGCGAGGTCGAGCTTGGTGATGCCCGCTTCGGGCCAGAGCACCCGGGTCGGCGAGGAGATCCGCACGTCGCGATCGCCGTGCGGACCCGGAACAGTGAGCGTGACAGCATCGCCGGCCATGATCCGACGCTACTCTGTCGCGCCCCGCCTCACACCGTGGCGTAACGGCGTGCCGAGCGCTCCCGTGCCTTCGCCGCCTCGACCTCGCGATTCTTGGGCGGTGCGCTGGTCACGAGGTCATCGAGGAGGTGCCTCGTGATGTGCGCGATTTCGACGACCGCCCGGTCGAATGCCTCGGCGTTCGCCTTCGACGGCTTGGTCGACCCGCTCACCTTGCGAACGAACTGGAGTGCCGCTGCGTGCACCTCGTCGTTCGTCGCGGCCGGCTCGAAGTTGTGGAGGGGATGGATGTTCCTGCACATGACCCGAGCCTAACCCGCGAAGGCGAGGGCGTCTCGGATTCTCTCAAGAGCGGTCGGTCGATCGCCGGCTGGTCACATCGACGTCTGATGGCGGTCCGACACGGGTTGCAGCCGGAACAGCCGCACGACCCGGCCCGAGTCACGCTCGTACGCGCGATAGCCCGGCCACTGCGCTTCGATACGCGCCCATGCCGCCTCGCGGGCGGGGTCATCGGCGATGAGGCTCGCCCGCACCGGCATCCGGCGGCCGCGCACGGTGATCGCCGCGTCGGGGTGCGCGAGCAGGTTGTAGGTCCAGCCCGGATGCCGCTCCTGGGCGAACGTCGTGCCCGCCACGATCGCCCGTCCGCTGCCGTCGGGCGTATACATCAGGTACGTGTCGCGCTGCTCACCCGAGCGCGCCCCGGTCGAATGCAGCACGAGAGAGGGGACCAGCAGCGCACTGAGTTGTACTCGTCCCCGGGACAGTCGAGCGAGCAGGCGCTCGATGGGCGGAAGTACGACCGGTGCGAGCGCGCGGAACGGGCGCGTGCGCGTGAACGGCGCGATCACGGAGCGCACGACCTGCAGAACGGTGGCCATCCGCCCATTCTGGTCGGAGCCCGTCTTCACCGATAGGCCCCTTGCCGCGGTCCCTCCCGCCGTCGCGCTACTCCCCCGAATGCGGCCCGTCAATCCCCTGCGCGCGCCGGCGACCCGGTCGTACCGTGGCTGCAGGCCGCCGCGACCGCGGACCTGGCTGGAACGATGGGAGAAGCCATGACCGACGCACTGCGCCCGGAAGAGCCCGTCGAGGGCGAGTACACCGACTCCGAGCTGCCGCTCAGCGCCGAGCTCCCGAAGGAGGAGTACGACGAGGACGACCTGGTCGGAGATGACGACGACCTGATCGGAGACACCGAGGAGGTCGACGTCGAGGTCATCGAGATCGACGACGACGATCGCATCTGATCGCTCCGAGCCGCTGGCCGCCCGATTGCCCTGACTGCGCTCAGGGCTGATCAGCCCGGGTGCGGCCGGCTTGGCACCGTGGACTCCGACTCGCTCGCGACGGCGGCGCGTGCGGCGGCGAGTTCGGTGGCGGCATCCGACGCACGACGCTCTGCTCGTTGCATGCGCCGCATTGCGAGCGTCGGCGCACTGTGACGGGCGTGCACACGGTCGTGCTCCTCGTCGACGCCGGTGATGATATAGGCGCCCGCGATGAGGATCACCTGCGCCGAGAAGTTGAACCAGAGGAGCAGGGCGATGAGCGAGGCGACCGAGGCGAGCAGCGGATTGCTCGAGGCGCCGCCGACGAAGAGCGCCGAGAGGAGCTGCAGCACGGTGAGCCCGACGCCACCGATGAGCGCGCCCGTCCAGAGTGACCTGGCGTTCGGACGAAGCCCCGAGAGCAACCTGAACATCGCAGCGATCACGATGGTGTCGATCACGAAGATGACGAGGATCGAGACCGCGCGGGTCGAGACCTCATAGACCGGGTCGCGCTCGGAGACGCCGAACCAGCCGAACAGCACCTCGAGCGCCGCCGTGCTGAAGAAGGTGACCGCTGCGGCAACTGCGAGGGCTGCGCCGAACCCGATGGCGAGCAGGAGGTCGCGAAGCAGCAGCCAGAGGAAGAAGGTGCGGTCCTCGGCCTTGTCGGCGAGGTCTCGAAACGCCTTGCGGAGCGCTCCGATCGCGCCGATCGCCGCACCCACGAGACCGACGAGCGCGACGGCTCCAGTGATCGAGAGGGTGATCGGCTGCACGAGGTCGTCAGCACTGATGATGCCGTCTTGGCCGATCAGGCCGGGGATCGCGGTGCCGATCGTCGTGACGAGGGCGTCCATCGCATCCGGTCTCCCAGCGAGCCAGATGCCCCCGATGGCGAAGCCGAGGAACACCCCGGCGAACACCGAGAACAGGGTGCGGTAGGTCACGCTGTCGGCGAGCATGGGCCCGTGGTGCTCCTGATAGAGCAGCACGGCGCGAACGGGCTTGGTCGCGAGCGCCCACGCGATGGCCCGTCGGCCCCACGCGGCGACCCGCGCGAACATTCCGGGCTTCGCCTGCGTCTTCTGATCGCCCATTCCGTCAGGGTATCGATGGGCGGCTGCCACAGCATGAGCTTGACACGACGCGCCGGGTGGTCGGGGAGACACGAATGGGGGCCGCTTTCGCAGCCCCCATTCGCTCAGTCGATGCCGATCAGTACCAGCCCTGCGAGTTGAACGTGTCCCATGCCCCGCACGGCGAGCCGTAACGGCCCGAGATGTAGCCGAGGCCCCATGAGATCTGCGTGGCGGGGTTCGTCTCCCAGTCGGCGCCCGCCGACGACATCTTGCTGCCGGGCAGCGCCTGCGGGATGCCGTATGCGCCACTGGGGTTGGAGGCGTAGACGTTCCAGCCCGATTCGTGGTTCCAGAGCTCGACGAGACAGCCGAACTGGTCGTCGCCCCAGCCGTACTGGCCGAGCATGCCTCGGGCGATCGCCTGGGCTTCCGTCGGATTCGACGGCGCGGCCGGGCGGGACGGAGCCGATGAGGCGGTCTCCTCGGCCGCGGCAGCCTCGGCTGCGGCCTGTGCGGCGGCAGCGGCGGCCGCAGCAGCAGCCTGCGCTGCCGCTTCGGCGGCGACGCGGTCGGCTTCGGCGACGGCGGCGAGCACCGTCTCGGTGTGCACGGCCGTCGTGTCGACGAGGTGGAAGACGCGCTCAGGGGCGAGCAGCTTGTAGTCGGCCAGCGCCGCCACCGATGCCGCGAGCTGAGCGGCATCCGTCTTGCCCTGGGCCGCGGCGATGGTGTCGTTCGCGCCGCTCAGCGTGTCTTCGGCCGCCTTCACGGCGCGGGCTTCGAGGATGCCGCCGTGCGAATCGAGCTGGTCGACGTTGAGGTCCGTCGCTTCGGTGAGTGCACGCGTCTCGGCGATCCGGTCGTTCTGTCCGGCGACGGCGCCCTGCACGGCGAAGCCGGTGCCGACCATCGCGCCGATGGCTGCGACGGCGCCGACCATGAGGATCGTTCCTCTTCGTCGGCCTTTCTGGAGGCGCCTGGACCGGCGCGGGGCGGTCTCGGGCTGGACTTCGGGGACGATGTGTTTCGTGGAGGAGGAAGGCTCGTTCTGCATGACTTTCACGGGCGAACCGCGAGCGGGTACTCGACGGCTCTGGTCTCGACGTTCCACAGACGCGGGGGCGCCCGGGCGAAGGGGCCAGTCTGCCGAGAAGACATGTATGACTCCTCACATGTTCCTGTGAATGTCCTCCAAGCCATTGACGATTGCTCATCATCGGTGGATGAGTTCGTCCGCGGTGAGTTCCGCTACGCCTCATCTCGGTGCTCGCCGCGCAGTTCGATGCTGATCTGCTCGGCGTCGAGAGTCTCGAGGGCACCCGTGAGCACCGAGCCGCTGAACGCCCCGTCATCGCGGGCGGCGAGAAGCGCCCCGCGCTGCGCCTGGATGATCTCGAGCCGCAGCGAACCGACATGGTCATCGCCGTGCGCGTGCTCCACGTCGGCGGCGACCCGACGCAGCATCCGGAACAGCTCGGCGCGCTCGGCCCTCGCCGCGCGGTGGTCCACGCCAGCGGGTTTCACGAGCCGCACCAGCAGCGGCAGCGTGCCGCCCTGGATGATGAGCGAACCCGCGGCGACGACGAACGCGATGAAGACGATCAGCGACCGATCGGGCGTGTCATGCGGCAGCGTCTGCGCTGCGGCCAGCGTCACGGCGCCGCGCATGCCCGCCCATACGATCACCGCGCCCTCGCGCCACCCCAGCGGCACCGCCATGAAGTAGTCGATGTCGGCGACCTTGCGCCGCAGCATCGACCTGAACCGCTCACCGCCACCACGCTCCTGGGCGGCCGTCAGCCGGGGCTTCAGGTCTGCCCCACGTCGGGACCTCATGCGCTGCAGGCTCAGGGTCGGCAGCACGTAGAGGGCACGCACCGCGATCACCGCGACGAGGGCGACCGCCGCGACGCGCCAGCCGACCGCGATTCCGCGGCTCTCGTCGGCCTGGAGGTCGCTCAGGATCGCCGAGAGTTCGAGTCCCATGACGAGGAACACCGCGCCCTCGAGGATCAACTCGATGGTGCGCCAGTTCTGGGCATCCGACTGGCGGTGCTGCGGCGAGAGCCTGCGCGCCGCGCCCTGCCCGGTCACGAGGCCGGCGACGACGGCGGCGACGAGTCCGGATGCCCCGAGCAGCTCACTCGGCACGGCGGCCAGGAACGGCACCGTGAACGAGATCACCGTGTTCACCGTGGCATCCGTCACCCGCGACCGCAGCCAGAGGTTCCCGAAGCCGACCAGCACGCCGATCAACACCGCCACGACGACGGCGAACACGAAATCTCCCGCGACCTCCCAGAAGGTGACGGATGCCGCGGTCGCGGCGATCGCCGAACGAAGCAGCACGAGCGCCGTCGCGTCGTTCAGCAGGCTCTCACCCTCGAGCACCGTGACGATGCGCGGCGTCACGCCGATGCGCTTGACGATCGACGTCGCCACGGCGTCGGTGGGACTCACGATCGCGCCGAGCGCGATCCCGGCCGCGAGGCTGATGCCGGGCACGAGCCAGGTGAACAGGAATCCCAGGGCCACGGAGCTGACGATGACGAGCGCCACGGAGAGCCCGCTGATGGCGCCGAACTCGCGTCGAAATTCCATCGACGGCATCGAGACCGATGCCGAGTAGAGCAGTGGCGGCAGCACGCCGGCGAGGATCCACTCGGGATCGATCACGACATCGGGCACGAACGGCAGGAAGCTCACCGCGATGCCGACGATGACGAGCAGCAGCGGTGCGGCGACGCCGAGCTTCGGTCCGATGGCCGTCGCGGCCGCAATGCCCAGGAGTCCGAGCACCACGACGACCAAGAGCTCCACGCGCCACTCCCTTCCGACTGTCGCCAAGTCTGGCGCATGACGCCGCCCGGCCGCGACGGGGCATCCATCACCGCTTGCGGAAGTCGGGGTACCCGGGCCACTCCCTTGGGCCGTGCGATCGGACGAAGGCCTGATGCACGCGCTCGCATGCACCGCGCAGGCTCGCGCCCCACCCGAGGAGTTGCCCGCCGAACTCGGCCCGGTAGCGCACCTCACCGTCGACCCGCACGATCGTGACGGTGCCGTATGTGCGGCCCATGCTGTCGACGAGGCGCCAGGTGCCCGGTTCGGGTTCGGTCGCGGCGAGGATGGGATGCCAGGTGGTGGCCAGTGCTGCTCCTTCCAGAGCGCCCCGGCCGACGCGGTTCCATGGTACGTCGGCGCGCCGACGATCGCGCTCCCAGCGAAGTCACAGCCGGCAGGCGTGGGATCTGGAACAGCACGGCGCCGTCACCTGTTCTCTCTGGTGACGCCTCTGCATCGGTCGAGATCGCACGGCGTCATGGCGCCGCAGCCAGCGACGCCGACCAGGGAGGAACGAAGTGCCACAGGACTACCGCAGGACCCCGGAGGCGGTCGCCCGCCTCACGCCCCAGCAGTACGCCGTCACCCAGGAGGCCGGAACCGAGCCGGCGTTCCGCAATCAGTACTGGGACAACCACGAGGCCGGCATCTACGTCGACGTGGTCTCGGGACAGCCGCTGTTCGCGTCGACCGACAAGTTCGAGAGCCGCTCGGGCTGGCCGAGCTTCACGAGGCCGATCGAGGCCGATGCAGTGACCGAGAAGGTCGACCGCTCGCTCTTCATGAAGCGCGTGGAGGTACGCTCATCGGGTGCTGACAGCCACCTGGGCCACGTCTTCGACGACGGTCCCGTCGAAGACGGCGGGCTCCGGTACTGCATGAACTCGGCCGCGATGCGTTTCGTCCCCGTCGCCGAGCTCGATGCGCAGGGATACGGCGAGTACCGCCGGTTGTTCGAGACGGATGCCGCGGCCGCGACATCCGAGAAGGAGGATGCATCATGACGACCCCCGGCACCATCACCACCATTCCCGGCACCGAGACCGCCGTGCTCGCGGGCGGGTGTTTCTGGGGCATGGAGGACCTGATCCGCAAGCGCCCCGGCGTGCTTCAGACGCGCGTCGGCTACACCGGCGGTGACGTGCCGAATGCGACGTACCGCAATCACGGCACGCACGCCGAGGCGATTGAGATCGTGTACGACCCCTCGAAGGTGTCATATCGCGATCTGCTCGAGTTCTTCTTCCAGATCCACGACCCGTCGACGAAGAACCGGCAGGGCAACGACATCGGGCTGAGCTACCGCTCTGCGATCTTCCCGACCACGCCCGAGCAGGAGGTCACGGCGTACGAGACGATCGCCGACGTGGATGCCTCCGGCATCTGGCCGGGCCCGGTCACGACCGAGGTCACGGCGGCGGGCCCCTTCTGGGAGGCCGAGCCCGAGCACCAGGACTACCTGGAGCGCTACCCCAACGGATACACGTGCCACTACGTGCGTCCCGACTGGAAGCTGCCGAAGCGCAACGCGGAGACCGTGGCGTAACCGGCGAACCGAACACTCAACGGGCCCTGGTGGACGATGTCCACCAGGGCCTGCTGCGCGGGTGGCCGCAGTCGGCGATCGGTGCCGGTCAGCGCGCCACGGACCCCCGTACCGCCCATGCTCGCGCGAAGAGTGCGATCGAGCCGTCATCTCTCGTCGGCACTCGCTCGCGGAGACTCTCCCTCAGTCGGTCGCGAGCCGGTGGCTCGAGCGACATCACGTAGGCGGGAGCCGCCCCTTGGCCGCCGAGGAACGGCGACCAGTAGTCGTCGAAATCGGTGAAGACGGTCGGCACTTCGATCCCGGTGGTCTCGACGTCGAGCAGACCGGCGGCAGCGAAGCGCCACGAGAGCGCCTCGGGGGTGCAGTCGGCGAACCGGATGCCCTGGTCGAGCGCCGCCGCACTGGCATCGAGCTCGGTGGCGACATCCCAGAACCAGCGCATGAACTGCATGCGACCCGCGTAGTCCCAGACGTACGCAGCGACCACGCCGTCATCGACGGCGACCCTCGTCATCTCGCCGAGCGCGGCATCGACATCGGGCAGAAAGTTCAGCACGAGCCCCGAGACCACTACGTCGAACGCCGCGTCGTCGAGCGGCAGGCTCGCCGCAACCGCCCGGTGGAAGGTGACCCGGCTGCCGAGTCGATCGACGGCCAACTCGAGCAACCCCTCTGACGGGTCGACGCCATCGACTGACGCGGGCGCCGTTCGATCCAGGATCGCCGCGCAGACCGCGCCCGGTCCGCAGCCGACGTCGAGCCACCGCCGATCGGGGCGCACCCGCAGCCATTCGAGGAACCGCGGGGCGACCTCGCGGCTCCAACGCCCGACGTACCGCTCGTACGCCTGGCCCTGCTCCCACGTGTCGGGCACGCGATCGTGAGCCATCCTCAACGGTACCTCGCTGCGCTCGACGCCGCCGCTACACCGGGACGCCGAGCCCGTCGAGTGCGTCCTGCACGATCGTGAGGCCTCCGAGTCCGGGCATGCCGCTGATGCTCTCGTCCACCTTTCGGGCCGCGCGTCGACCCTCGGGTCCGCTCATGAGGTGGGTCATGACGTGCCGCACGTCGTCGGCCGACGAGATGCTCGATCCCACCGGTGCCCAGAACCGGCTGAGCGCGAAGCGTGTGATCTTCTGCGCAGTGATGCTCGCGGCGAGCCGTGCGCGCGCCTGCGAGGTGTAGAACGCGACATGCCTGGCCTCCTGCTTCGCGATCCTCCGCAGCAGCTCGGCGAGCACCGGATGCTCCTCGAGCTCGGCCATGCGCTGGTATGCCGTGATCGCCGACCACTCGTTCGCCGCGCCCCACGACATGTGCACGGCGACGAAGTCGGTGCCGACCAGGGTGCCCAGCACCGACTGCTTGATCGGGTCGAGCCGGTCCTTCCACCCGAGCTTGAGCCTGCTCGCCTTGAGCGCGTCGTAGTCGACCGTGATGTCGTGGGCCGCAAGTACTGCGGCAAGCGCCTCCCCGTGCCAGAACTCCTCTCGGTTCCACATCGTCATGAATGCGCTCACGTCGGCCTCGCGGTGCGAGGGCGTCGTGAGCAGGTCGCGGGTATAGCAGACGGTGTGGTACTCCACGTCGGCCATATAGCGGAGGGTCCGCAACGAGCGCTCGGGCAGCGGATGCTCACGGAACGTGGCGAGATCGAGGTCGTCCCAGTGCACGCTGACGGATGTCGCGGTGTACCTGTCGATGTCGAAGGCCATTGCAAGTTCCTCTCGTACATGCAGGCGATCAGGAGGCGGAGCCGACGGTGATGGCGCGACGCACGATGCGTGAGGTGCGCTCGTCCATGCCGGGCAGATTCCGGATATCGCGTTGGATGGCGGTGGCGAGCGCGACGCCGCGTTCAGTGTCGAACGTGAATCGCGTCAAGAACGCTCGGTCGGCCGGCTCGAGCACGGTGCTGCCGAGCGGAAGTGGCGTGCGCCGGAGCTCTCGTCGAGCGAGGCGAACGGCTCGATTCGATGCCGATAGCCTGCGCTGCACCTCGTCGCCGAAGAAGCTCGTGTGCCGAGCCTTCACACCAAGGATGCGATCGACGACGTCGCTCAACGCGGCACTCGCAGCCTCGACAGCCACCCGCTGGTACACCGCCCGCAGCACCCAGTCGTCGACGAGCCCGAGACTCAGGTGAGCACCGACCACGGGCGGCCCCTGCACTACACCGGCGATGGCTCGTCTCACTGGGCCACGACCACCCAGCGGCGAGGCGCCCGAGATGCCGACGGACCGCTCGCCACCGGGCACGGCTGCTGCCACCGCGCGGAGCGCGTCGGCGATCCAGAACTTCTCGAACGCCCATGACACGAGGAAGGCGGTGACGCGCGCATCCTTGTGCGTCGGCGTGACGAGCACGTTGCGGAGGTGTGCCATCGTCGCGCCCTCGAGGCGGGCCAGCACGGCGAGCATCCGCCCGACCTCTCGCGGGAGCGGCGCAGCGTCGAATGCCGCGCGATCGACGTCATCGCGCAGGCTCCCCTGCGCCGTACGGGCGAACTCCCGCACGTCGAACGGCTCTGGCGGCGGTGTCAGCCCGATCATCTGGCCACGCTAGCGCGAAAGCGCTTACGAAGCGCATGATGGGCTGAGTCGGGGCGTCGGTGAACAGGGCAATCGGTGAGGATCGTCGCATATGTCATCAGGTGAGTGGCCGCGACCTGTGGCTGCACGCGACGGCCGATTCGACGCGCTGGCTGCGATGGCCACGGACCTCGCCGGGCAGTTCGCCCTCGCGCCACTGCTCGAACGCATCCTGCGTCACACGATGGAGCTCCTGGGATGTGAGAGCGGGTCGATCTGTACGGTCGACGAGGTCGCAGGCACCTACCGCAAGGAGGTGGATCTCGGCGTCGGATGCTTGTCGGGTCAGACGTTTCCACTCGATGAGGGCGTGACCGGCGAGGTGGTGCGGGCTCGGCGCTCCGTCATCTTCGACGAGTACGCCGACGTGCGCGGCGGGCACATCACCACGGAGGACCGGGCCTCGTTGCACGGCGTGATCGGTGTGCCGATCAGGTGGGACGGATCGATCATCGGTACCTGCGTCGTGTTCAGCCGCGATCCGCTTCGCCGGTTCACCGACGACGACGCGACCCTCGTCGAGCTCTTCGCCACGCATGCCGCCATCGCCATCACCAATGCCCGGTTGCACGCACTCGCCGCGCAGAAGGAGCGCGACGCGGCGATCATGGCCGAGCGAGAGCGCGTGGTCCGCGATGTGCACGACACGATCGGCCGGGGCCTCGCAGCCGTGCTGCTGCACCTCGACGCCGCGGAACGGGAGTTCCGGGCCCGCCACGATCCGGTCCCCGCGATCGCCGAGGCGCGAACGGCCGCTCGCGTCGCGCTCGGCGAGACCCAGCGAACGGTGCTCGGTCTTGGGCCCGCGCTGCTCGACGGTCGGTCGCTCAATGAGGCGGTCGCACTCGAGCTCGACTGGCTGCGGTCCACCGCGGGGCTCGATACCCGGCTCGTGGTCGTCGGTGAGCCGACAGCACTCGCGCCCGAGACGGCACGGCAGCTGTTCCGCATCGTGCAGGAATCCCTCACGAACGTGCTGGAGCATGCCCGTGCGCGTCGCGTCCGGGTCGGCCTGGTGTACGGCGGCGAAGGCATCACCGCACTGATCGAGGACGACGGACGCGGCTTCGAGCTGTCGTCGCTCTCGACCGCGCCGTCGAGCCCGGGCCGTGGGCTCGGGCTGCGGAGCCTTGCGGCCCGAGCGAGGCACTTGGGCGGGACCCTGCATATCGACTCGACCGCTCAATGGGGCACACGTGTGCGAGCGGAGGTGCCGTACCTGACCGCGGCGATGTCCGATGCATCTCGATCCCGCTGGCGAGTGCTCGTGGTGCATCGCAGGCCCGTGGTGCGAGCGGGGTTGGTTCGAATGCTCGGCCTGGTCGAGCCCGACATCCAGGTGGTCGGGGAGGTCGACAACGCGACGCAGGCGATCGAGGCGTTCGAGCTGCTCCGTCCGCACGTCGTGCTGGCCGACCTCGACCTGCAGCACATCGATGGCGTGCAGCTCACCGCCTACCTCAGGGCAAGTGATCCCGCAGCGGCGGTCGTACTGCTGATCGGCTCGGTCGCCGATGACCGAGTCAGGGCGGCGGCGCAGATCGGAGCGGTCGGGTTCGTCGAGCACGATGCCGATCCCGCAGCGCTCGCGCGGTCGATCGTCGCCGCCGGACGCGGAGACTCGCTGGTCACCGCGGAGTTCCTGAGTCGATTCACCGCCTCGCTCAGCGCGGCCGCCGACGATGACCACCTCACGGCGAGGGAACGTCAGGTGCGCGCCCTCGTCGAGCAGGGCCTCCCCGACAAGCAGATCGCGGCGGAACTGGACATCTCGGTGAAGACCGTCGAGAAGCACGTAGGTGCCATCCTCCGCAAGACCGGCGCCGCGAACCGCACGATGCTCGCGGGACAGTCCGCGCACCAACGACTGGTGGAGGGTATCCCTACCGGCAGGTAGGGGAAGCACGCATGTCGCACATGCACCCCCTCCGCCTACCCTGAGAACGCGAGTGACGAGGAGGTCGCCATGCCAGTCGTGTCGCTCAAGGAGATCGTCGATCGGGCATTCGCCGAGAGATACGGCGTGCCGGCGATGAACATCGTGAACGACCTCACACTCGAGGCCGTGCTGGCCGGCGCCGTGGAGGCGCGCTCACCGCTCATCGTGCAGACCTCGGTGAAGACCGTCAGGGCCATCGGGCTCGATGTGCTGTACGGCATGTGGGAGTCGATGACGCGCGGCATCGAGGTGCCCGTCACGCTGCACCTCGATCACTGCCCTGAGCGGCAGGTGATCAGCGACTGCCTCGCGCGCGGCTGGAACTCCGTGCTGTTCGATGCGTCGACGATGCCGGTCGAGGAGAACCAGCGCCAGACCATCGAGGTCGTCGCCGAGGCGCGACGGTACGGCGCGCACGTCGAAGGCGAGATCGAGGCGATCCAGGGCGTCGAAGACGGCATCGGAGTCGAGACCGCCACACGGCGCCAGAGCATCGAGGTCGCCATCGACTTCATCCGCGAGACCGGCGTCGACGTCTTCGCGCCGTCGATCGGCAATGCGCACGGGGTGTACTCATCGACGCCCGACCTCGATTTCCAACGTGTGACCGACCTGGTCGCGGCCACGTCGACCCCGATCGCCCTGCACGGAGGCAGTGGCATGACCGATGAGCAGTTCACCGATCTCATCGGTCGCGGGTGCGCCAAGGTCAACATCTCGACCGCCCTCAAGATCGAGTTCATGAAGTCGAGCCTCGCGTTCCTGAAGGGCGCGGAGCAGCGCGACAAGTGGGACCCGCCGTCGCTGTTCAAGGACGTGCGGCAGCACATCGTCGATCTCACCACCGGGCTGGCCGACAAGTTCGGCAGCAACGGGAAGGCATGGTGAACATGCCGTTCCTCGTCTTCGACTGCGACGGCGTGCTGGCCGACACCGAACGCAACGGGCATCTGCCCGCGTTCAACCGCACGTTCGCCGAGTTCGGCGTGCCCGTGGAGTGGAGCGACGAGGAGTACGCCGAGAAGGTGCTCATCGGCGGCGGCAAGGAGCGAATGGCGAGCCTCCTGACTCCCGAGTTCGTCGGGGCGAACGGCCTCCCAGGTGATGAGGAGGGCCAGCGCGAGCTCCTCGCGCAGTGGCATCGCCGGAAGACCGCCATCTACACCGAGCTCGTCGGCTCGGGCGCATTGCCGGCGCGTCCCGGCATCGCGCGCATCACCGCCGAGGCGGCAGCAGCCGGCTGGGGCCTCGCCGTCGCCTCCACCTCGGCGGAGCCGTCGGTCCGCGCGGTCCTCGAGCATGCGGTCGGATCTGAAGCGGCATCAGCATTCCAAGTCTTCGCCGGCGACATCGTGGCGCACAAGAAGCCGGCTCCCGACATCTACCTGCTTGCGCTGGACGAGCTCGGGGCGTCGCCCGACGACGCGATCGTCATCGAGGACAGCGGCAACGGCGTCGCGGCATCCGTCGCCGCAGGCCTTCGCACCGTCGTCACGGTGAGCGCATACACGATCGGCGAAGACTTCGCGCGAGCTTCGCTCGTGGTCAGTTCGCTCGGCGACGAGTCGGAGCCGGCGCGGGTCATCGCCGACCCGTTCGGCATTCGCCCGGGCACCGAGATCGGTCTCGACGACCTCGCCGCGCTTCTGCGGCATCCCATCCCCAGTACCGAGGAGGATCGATGACCAGCTCCACCGATGTCGAGTTCGTGGTGCGCACGATCGCTCAGACGGCCGTCGACAACGAGAAGTACTTCGGCGAACTCGACTCGGTCGTCGGCGACGGCGACTTCGGCTACTCGCTTGCCCGCGGGTTCGAGATCGTGCTGAATGACTGGGACTCGTACGACCGCACCGATATCAGCACGTTCCTCACGAAGGTCGCCGTCGCCATCACGGGACGCATCGGAGGTACCTCCGGCCCCATCTGGGGAACGGCGTTCCTCAGGGCGGCCTCCGTGGTAAAGGGACAGACCGAGGTCAGCGGCGACGACGTGATCGCCATGCTCCGCTCGGCCATCGCCGGCATCATGGCGCGCGGCAACGCGGAGCTCGGCGACAAGACGCTCCTCGACGCGCTCGCGCCCATGACCGACACCATCGAGGCGGGCCTCGCCGCCGGCGATGATGCCGCAGACATCGTTGCCGCCGCGGCGACCACCGCACGTTCCGCGGCCGACGCCACCACGCCCATGATCGCGAAGCGAGGTCGGGCGGCCTATACCGGCGAACGGAGCATCGGATCACCGGATGCCGGGGCCGTCGCCGTCGCGGTGATCCTCGAGGCGCTCGCCTCCGCTTGGGCGAGCAAGAACACCGAGGACTGAACCGAAACCGTCCGGCAACACCCGAGCAGTGGAGAAGATCAGATGAAGAAGATCGTCAACGACCCGCAGCAGTTCGTGCCCGAGATGCTGAAGGGCCTCGCCCTCGCGAATCCCGACACCCTGCGTTACGTCCCCGAGTACAACCTCATCATGCGAGCGGATGCCCCGCGCGATGACAAGGTCTCGATCATCCAGGGCTCCGGCTCGGGGCACGAGCCCGCTCACGTCATGGCGGTCGGCCCCGGCATGCTCGACGGCGCGTGTCCCGGCGATGTGTTCGCCGCGCCGCCGATGGACTACGTGTACGAGTCCACGAAGCTCCTCAACTCGCCCAAGGGCGTGCTGCTGCTCGTGAACAACTACACGGGCGACCGCATGGCGTTCGACATGGCCCAGGAGATGAGCCTCGCCGACGGCGTCAACGTGCGCACGCTCTTCATCGACGACGACGTCGCGGTTCAGGACTCCACCTGGACCGTCGGCCGTCGCGGCGTCGCGGGCAACTTCTTCGTCATCAAGGCGGTGGGCGCTGCGGCTGAGGCCGGCGCCGACCTCGATGAGGTCGTGCGCATCGGCGAGAAGGTCAATTCGGTCACTCGCACCATGGGCCTCGCGCTCACGGCGTGCACACCGCCCGCGAAGGGGTCGCCCCTGTTCGAGCTCGGCGACGACGAGATCGAGATCGGCGTGGGAATCCACGGCGAGCCCGGGCGGCGTCGCGCGAAGATCATGCCCGGCAACGAACTCGTGGACACGTTGCTCGAACCGGTCGTGAGCGACCTGCCGTTCGAGAGCGGTGACCGCGTGGCCCTCATGATCAACGGGCTCGGCGGCACCCCCATCAGCGAGCTGTATATCGCGTACGGTCACGCGCACGAGCAGCTCGCGGCCCGCGGGATCACGGTGGCCCGCAGTTACGTGGGCGAGTACTGCACCTCGCTCGACATGGCCGGGTTCTCGCTCACCTTGGTCAAGCTCGACGACGAGATCGAGAAGCTGCTCGCGGCTCCCGCTGAAATCGGCGTGCGCATCTTCTGAGCTTCGTGATGACGGCGTCGCTGGCCGCGGGCATTCTGCTCATCGCGCTGCCGATCGCGTTCAATGTCGCGTTCGCCGCGCTCGCGAAAGTCTTCGATTACCCCGATATCCTCCGGCGACCCACCGGCGAGGTGCTCGAGCGCTTTCGCGCAGGTGGAACAGGGCTCGTGCTCCTCTGGTGGGGATTCACAATGACTGCGGTATTGTTCGCGGCCCTGGCCGTGCTCGTCGCGTCGGCACTCGGGGACGCCGACCCGGTGGTCCTCGCACTCGGGGCGACGGTGGGAGTGCTTGCGGCAGCGGTGCAGGTCCTCGGTCTCGTCCGCTGGCCGTTCCTCATTCCCTACCTCGCGCGCGCGCACGCCGACCCCGCTGCGACCGATGCGCGGAAGGACGCCATCGACGTGGTGTTCCAGTCGTTCAACCGTTACCTCGGGGTAGCCGTGGGCGAACATCTGGGCTACCTGCTCACAGGAACGTGGAGCATTCTCGTCGGTGTCGCCATGTTGCAGAGCACCGAGCTGCATCTGCTCGTCGGCTCGGCCGGCATCCTGATCGGCCTCGTCCTCGCCATCTGCTCACTCGAGTTCGTAGGCCCGTTCGAACCCGATGGCTGGAGGCTCGCCGGCGTCCTCACCCCGTTCACCTACATCGCCTGGTCGCTTTGGCTGGTGGTCGCAGGAGTTGCATTCCTCCTTTGACGGCGCGAGTGGTCGAGAGCTAGGCCATCGGCCGGAGCGCCGCCAGCACCTCATTCAGCGCCTCGGTGCTCGACGGGTGCGTCCAGATGCCGTCCCGCAGCGCGCTGACCGTGACGCCCGTGCGCATCGCGAGCGCGATGAGGTTGATGACCTCCTGGGCATCGACCGAGAAGACCGTCGCGCCCAGCACCAGATCCGTCGCCGGGTCGACGATCACCTTGATCAGGCCGTGCGTCTCGCCGACGATCTTCGGACGCGGCATCGCGGCGATGTCGGCGACGTTCTTCGAGGCGACAAGCAGCTCCCGGCCGCTCGCGCGGGCTTCGGTCTCATTCATGCCGACCCGGGCGAGGGGCGGCGTCAGGAAGATCGTGCTCGGCACCGCGGTGCGATCGGTGGTCGCGCGCTCGCCCGTGCCGGTGAGCTGATCCATCACGATGCGGTTGTCGTCGAGCGAGATGTAGGTGAACTGCGGTCCGCCGTTCACGTCACCGACGGCGAAGACCGCGGGCGACGTGGTGCGCAGTCGTTCGTCGACGACGATGAAGCCGCGATCATCGACGCGGATCCCGGCAGCCTCGAGGCCCAGGTCGTCGGTCACCGCGCGGCGACCGGTCGCAACGAGCACCGCGTCGGCCGCGACATCCTGTACCAGATCACCCGCCGTCACCCGCACCATGGTGGCGTCGTCGGTGTCGTCGATGCGGTCGACCTGCGCGCCCAGGTGGAACTCGACGCCGGATGCCTCGAGCAGCGCCCGCGCGGCATCCGCAACATCCCGATCCTCGTGGGGCATGAACCGGTCGTTGCGGTCGACCACGATGACGTGCGACCCGAAGTGCGCGAACATGCCCGCGAATTCGAGCCCGACGTACCCGGCGCCCACGATCACAAGCCGCTTCGGCAACGGGTCGACGTGCTGGATCGACTCGGAGTCGTACACCCGGCTGCTCGCCTCGACACCGGGGATGTCCGGGCGCCCGGGTTCGGTTCCGGTGTTGATCACGATCGTCTCGGCACGCACGAGCAGGCGGTCGTCACCCGCGGTCACCTCGACCTCGTGCGAGGCGGTGAATCTGGCCTGGCCATCGATGAGCGTGACGCTGTCGACCTCGGCGAGCATGGCGTGGTTGCGCGCCCGCAGCTTCTCGATGAGGGCGTCACGTCCGGCGACGGCCTGCGTGAACCACTGCTCTGGATCGTCGTCGGCGCGGCGCTGCTCCGCACTGTGCACCAGGTCTTTCGTGGGCACGCATGCGATGTTGATGCAGCCGCCGCCATACATCCGGGTCGATCGCTCGACCATGGCCACGGTTCGTCCCTGTCGACCGAGCGCGCCCGCCAGGGTCTTGCCGCCCTTGCCCCAGCCGATCACGAGTAGGTCGACGACGAGTTCCTCCATGACGCACCTCCAGAAGTGTCTCGGATGCCACGTCCCAGCCTCGCATCTCGTGCGGCGTCTCGGCGGTGCACCGGCTCCGCGAGATGCGCCGACTGCTCACGCTCGCGCGGGCACCCCGGCTGCGAGCTCGGTGAACACTGCGTCGGCGTCGGCCTCGCGCGCGAGCGGCGCCGCCTGTCCGGCCCAGAGCGATTGCAGGTCGCCGAGGCCTCGGCGGCCGGCCTCGGCGCGGAACCGCCCGGTCAGCCAGTTCTGCACCGGGAACGGGGCGATCACTCCCCCGGCTTCGATGGTGCGAATCGCGCGGTTCGGGATGCCACGCGACAGTCGTCCGCTCATGGCGCGGGTGAGCACGGTTCCCTGCGCCGTCACCTCCGTGATCGCCTGGCGGTGCGCGTCGTTCGCGGCCGATTGCCGGGTGCGCAGGAACGCGGTGCCGACCTGCACGCCAGAGGCCCCGAGCGCGAAGGCGGCTGCGACCCCGCGGCGGTCGGCGACGCCACCTGCGGCGATCACCGGCACACGCACGGCGTCGGCGACCTGTGGCACGAGCGTGAAGCTGCCGACGAGCGACTCCTCGGCCGCCTGCAGGAACGACACCCGATGCCCGGCCGCCTCCGACCCGGTGGCCACGACGGCGTCGACGCCGCCATTCTCGAGGGCGACCGCCTCGTCGACCGTCGTCGCCGTACCGACGACGGTGATGCCGCGATCGTGCGCCGCCGCCACGACGCTGGCAGAGGGCACGCCGTACACGAAGCTCACGATCGCCGGTCGCACCTCGAGCACGGCATCGAACTGCGCGTCGAATGACGGCAGGAAGCGGCTGGGCCGCCCGGGACGCTCGACTCCGACTTCGTCGTAGAACGGCCCGAGTGCCGCGGCATACGCGTCGAACTCGTCGGAGGAGACCTCGGGCGAATCGTCGTACGGCAGCCAGAGGTTGAGGGCGAACGGGCGGTCCGTGGCGGCGCGGAGGGCGGCACCTGTCTCGATGATGCGCTCGGGCGCGTAGCCGTAGAGGCCGTACGAGCCGAGGCCGCCGCGTTCGCTGACGGCCGCCGTGAGCTCGACCGACGAGAGCCCGCCGAACGGGCCGAGCACGATCGGCTGCGCGATGCCGAGGAGGTTCGTGAGGTCAGCCATGGTTCTTCTCCTGCTCCTTCGGCGTTGTGCCGCACCTCCAGCAGGGCACACCCGTCGGCCCCTCGATCATGGCTCCGCACTCGGGACAGACGCGACCGAGCCAGCACGCCGCGTCGCCACCGGCATCATCGTCGTCGTAGGGGTGCGTCGCCTCGTGTTCGTCGGTCCTCATGGCATGCTCAAGGCGGATGCGGGCGCGCTCGCGGCATCCGTCGCCGTGGCCGTGGCCGTCGGGCTCGACCTGGTCCAGCCGAGTTCGTCGCCCAGGTCGAAGTAGTGCTTGAAGTTGTAGATGAGCGGATGCCACGCCTGCGGGTCGATGTGCTCGGTGCCGGGTACGACGATCTCGGGTGCGGCATGCACACGCACGACCTCCGCCTCGACGAGGGCGTACTCGTCGTTCACTCCCGGCGTGATGCGACGCACGTGCGCCTCGAACTGCAGGGCGCACTCCCGGACTCGGGGCGGCGCCACGAGGTCGGAGTCCTCAGCGTGCAAGCCGGCCGCGGCGAACTTCGCGGGCTCGTGTCGGTATCGGTCGGCCTTCGAGACCGGCACCGGGTCACGGGCGGTGAGCGCGGCCAGCCGCTCGACGGCCTGCCAGTGCGGCCCCGACGGGAAGTTGACCGTCAGCTCGGGCCGCTCGTGCAGGTTGTGCACCGACTGCCCGTCGAATTCGAGGCCGAGCACCAGCATCTGGCCCAGCGCCCAGTACGACGATGCCGGCGCGAGGTTGAAGGTGCCGTCGGCGTTCTCGGTCGACACGAGGAACACCGGCGTTCCGACGTAGAGGATCTTCGGGCGCACGACGAGGTGCTCGGGTGTGGTCTCGGCCACGTGCTCAGTCCTCCAACTCCGACGGCGCGATCCAGCGTCCGCCCTCGCGGCGCACGGGGCGCACATCGAGCACGATGCTTGCATCGCCCGGCGGGATCGGCCCGAGCAGGTGCGGCCCAGACCCCTCGCTCGGCCACTCCACCGAGACACCGCTGGCCGCGAGCCGTTCGGCGTCGATGACGACCACGAGCAGCGGAAGCTCGAGGTCGGCGTAGTGGTCGTCGAGCACCCCTTGCAGCTGCCCGGCGGTGCTGGCGCGGATGAACCCGTCATCGGCGAGCGCATGACCGCGCGTCGACGCCTCATACGAACCGAGCCCCTGGCTCATCTCCCAATCATCGGCGATCGCCACATGGAACACCTTCGACCCGCTCATGTCGCTGCCTCGTCTTCCTGGTATGGCCGGTTCGAGCTCGACGATAGACGACCGGCTGCATCCTCGTCGGTATATGACATCGTCAGGCCGCTGCTCGTACGTGCGCCAGAACCAGGCCGACGGGGATGCTGACGATCAGGAGCACCAGCGCCACCCGGACGAGCACGACTCGGGCGGATGCCGCGTGCTGCCGTGTCGCGATGAGCGCAGCCATCAGCACCCCGAGCAGCACGATGCCCCCCACGTCGACCACGATCGGCATCGCCGTCAGCACGCCGACGATCACCAGCGCGTTCCCGGCGTTCCAGCCGACGAGACGCACGCGCAGGCGACCGGGTGCGGCATGCGGCCCGGTCGACGACCCGCCCTGGCGGGAGAGCATGCACTGGGCGACACCGCACACGAGCACGAGATAGGCAGCCAGCCAGCCGCCCTTGGCCAGCGCGAGGGGCGACGTGACGGCGGCGACCAGTCCTCCCGCCACGATGAGTGCGGCGCCGAGCGCGAAGCCGACCCGGGCGATGCGATCGGCCTGCTCGGCCCGCACGCCCCGATCGACCTCCACTGCGGCGCTCATGCCGAGAGGAGGGGTGACGGAACAGGTTCGGGGCGCGGACTCCGTGACGGCTTCGTCCCGAGCAGCACGAGCATCACCTGCGCGTCTTCGAGCGCTTCGACCGCGTGCGGCACCTGCGCGTCGATGTGCAGCAGGCCACCGGCGCCCAGCTCGACACGTTCGTCCGCCACGGTGATGGCCGCGCGGCCCGCGAGCATCTGGAGCAGCAACGGGGCCATGGCGATGTGCTCCTTCAGCACCTCGCCGTCGGCCAGCGAGAGTCGCACGACACTCGCGCCGGGACCCGCGAAGATACGTCGGGAACGGATGCCTCGGGGCTCCACCTCGAGCACGCCGATGAGTGCCTCGGCGTTGCCCGCGATCAGTGCGTGTCGTCGCTCCTTCATGACTTCTTCCTCTGCACATCGAGAACAGTGATTTAACCGCAACACTATCCGGTTTATTCGGATATCGTGAAGGCATGATCCACGACCTTCGCGATCGGGCCGACATCAGCGCCCTCGTCGGCGAGTTCTACCGGCGGGCGTTCGCCGACCCGGTCATCGGGCCGATCTTCACCGACGTCGCGAAGATGGATCTCGAGCACCATCTCCCGATCATCTGCGACTTCTGGGAGACCGTGCTGTTCAATGCCGGCCTGTACCGGCGAAACGCCTTGCAGATGCACTTCGTTCTGAACGCCAGGCACCCGCTGCTGCCCGAGCACTTCGACCGCTGGCTCGAGCTCTGGACGGCGAACGTCGACGAGCATTTCAGCGGTGAGAAGGCCGAGCTGGCGAAGACCCAGGCGCGTCGCATCGCCGGCTCCATCAGCCGCCGCATGCAGGGCCGGTCGGGCAGTGACTTCGAGACCATCACGACGGGTGCCGCGCATGCGTCGTGACCCGAGGGATGCCGCCTACCACGCAGCTCTTGCGCCGCGTACGCGCAGGCAGGTGCTCGATGCGGTCGCGCAGTCCGAGCATCCGGTCGATGCCCTCACCATCGCGACCGCGCTCGAGCTGCACGTCACCACTGTGCGATTCCACCTCGACCAGCTCGAGGCCGCGCAGCTGGTGCAACGTGCGGAGGGTGCCGAGAAGCGCCGCGGGCGCCCCCGGATCCGGTACGTCGCGGTCCGAATCGAAGACAGCCGCGAGCAGCTGATCGACGTGCTCGCGGGTGCGCTGTCGCAGCGCGACGACGGCGGTCGCGCGAGGTCCGTCGAGGCCGGACGCCGCTGGGCCGACGAGCTTCTCCCCCGCGTGTCATCCAGCGATACCGGCGTCGATGGCGTCGATGGCGTCGAGACGCTCGTGGACGTGCTCGACGGCCTCGGCTTCGATCCCGTGCCGGTCGACGAGTCGACCATCGAGTTGCGCGCCTGCCCGTTCCGCACGGCCGCCCGCGAACACCCGCAGGTCGTGTGCTCGGTGCATCGCGGACTCGTCGAGGGGATCCTCGAGCAACGGGGCTCCGACCGGCATCCGAACCTCCTCCCGTTCGTGCAGCCCGAGCTCTGCCTCATCACGCTGTCGCGCGCCTGACGCGCGTCTGGCGCGCTTGAGGCTGTCAGGCTCTGCCGTTGGCGTCATCAGAAGGACTCCGGTGCGTCACCAGCGCGCACGAGCCCCGACTCGTAGGCAACGACCACCGCCTGTACTCGGTCGCGCAGGGCCAACTTGGTGAGGATCCGCGCCACGTGCGTCTTCACCGTCTGGATGCTCACGAACAGCTG
This sequence comes from Actinomycetota bacterium, assembly GCA_030852935.1. Classification (GTDB taxonomy): domain Bacteria; phylum Actinomycetota; class Actinomycetes; order Actinomycetales; family Microbacteriaceae; genus Agromyces. The sequence continues at coordinate 41,129 of JALYWB010000044.1, forward strand.
CTCGGCGATCTCGGCGTTGGAGTGCCCGCCGGCGACCAGCACCAGCACCTCGCGCTCGCGCTCGGTGAGAAGTTCGTAACCTGGCGGGAGCCTGAGCCGTTCGACGCGAGTGAACTCCTCGACCAACCGACGCGTGATCTTGGGAGAGAGGAGTTCTTCGCCACGCGCGACGGCGCGCACGCCATTCACGAGCGCTTCAGCCGGGACATCCTTGAGCAGGAAGCCGCTGGCGCCGGCCACCAGCGCGTCGTACACGAGTTGCGACCGGTCGAATGTCGTGAGCATCACCACGCGTGTCTCGGGAAGTGTCGCTGCGAGCCGCCGCGTGGCCTCGATGCCGTCGACCGTGGGCATCCGGATGTCCATGAGCACGATGTCGGGTCGCAGCCGTCGCGCCATGGCGACAGCCTGCACGCCGTCGCCGGCCTCGCCGACCACTTCGAGGTCGGGTTCGGTCGAGAGGATCATGCGTAGACCGGTGCGGACCAGTTCCTGGTCGTCGGCGAGGAGTACCGAAGTCATGACGTGGCTGCCGTCCTGTCCAGTGGAATCATCGCGCGCACTCGGAAGCCGGTGCCCGACGTGCCCCACGTGAGGCGGCCACTGGCAGCGGTGACCTGCTCGGCCAACCCGGTGAGGCCCGTGCCAGAGCCATGAACGAAGTCGCTCTCACCACCATCGTCGATCACCTCGATCGTGATGCGCTCGGCCCCCTGTTCGAACTTGCGCTCGACGCGAACGCTGAGCGCTGCTCCCGGCGCATAGCGGCCGGCATTGACCAGCGTCTCGCGGACGAGACGCGAGGCGAGCAGCGCCACCTCAGGCGGAAGGTCGCCGGTGTCGACCCGCACGGTGGGGACCAGCCCTGCACGCCGGGCTTCGGCCCGGATGCCATCCGGATCGAGCACGTCGAGATCGAGTGCCGAGAGTCCGTCGCGCAGCTCGACGAGGCCCTGTCGAGCGGTGGCGATGATCGTGTCCAGCACATCGACATCATCGCGCCGCCGGCCGGCAGAGGCCTGCAGGCAGACGACCGTCATGGCATGCGCAACCGTATCGTGCAGGTCTTGAGCGAGCCGGTTACGCTGCTCGGCAACGGCCAGACGCGTCGCTACCGCGCGGCCGAACTCGAGTTCGGCGACGCCCTCCCTGAGCTGTGCCACACGGCGGATCGATCCCGCCGCGACCAACCCGGCCGCGACGGCCACGACCACGAGGGCCAGGGATGGCAGGAACCCGTCGGCGTCACGGAGCCCTGCCGGACTCACCACCGTCACGACACCGACGCCCACGATCAGTACCAGTCCCCCAATCGGCCAGCGACGACTGTACGCGCCGACGGAGTACGACGACACGAGCAGCGATGCGATCGCAGTCACCAGCACCGGGAACGGCGTGACCACGGCGCTCATCACGATGGCGGCTGTCATGAAGAGCGTTGCCGCGACGAGCGGATGCGTTCGCCGCCATGCGAGCGGTGCGGCCACGAGGATGCCCGCCGCCACGTTTCCCCATGCAGGCCCGCGCGAGGAATCGGACCACACCGCCTCCGCTGCGATGGCTACTCCGCACGCGAGGGCGAGCGCAAGGTCGCGCCAGTCGGGCCGCTTCGCGGCCGGCCGCGGAATGGCGGGAGCGGACGAGGACCCGGACACCGGCGGTTCCCGAAGGGACCCCAGGGCGGCGCGCAGCAGATCCAGGCTCGCCCGTGCGGTGGACTCGACGTCGGCCAGCGCCCGCGCGAGCTCCTCCGAGGAACCCCTGCGCTGTGCACCCTCGGCGCGCATCAATACGGCCCCGAATTGCTCGGCGATGTCGCGATGCAATTCGACACCGACGCGGTTCTGCTCCTGCAGCCGCCCGGCGCGGATCGCCGCATCGCGCTGCGCAATGAGTCGGACCGTCTGGTCGGTCAGTTCGTGGACCTGTCGGCGTCGCGCGGTGATGGCAGCCCCAGCCACGGCCGGCCCACCCACCACGATGAGGAAGAAGAACACGTCGTCGACAGGGTGGTACTCACCCGGTGCGGCCACCTGATTGGCCGCGGTGAGGACCGCTGCCGCCACGGTCACCGTGGCGATGGCCCAGCCGGTCGACGTCCATGCGCCCACGGCGTACCCGAGAATCGCCACCGCGAGCAAGGCCGGCGGCGCGTCGATCAGGCCGCCGTGGGCCAGCGCGTCGAGCCAGCAGCCGACGGCGCCCCCGACCAGGAGGCAGGCAGCCAAGACACCACGCAGACCCACACTCGAAGAGTAGGGCAGGCGGGAATCATCGAGCATCACTCCCGAGAGTGATGCTCCGCGTCAGCCCTGCCGCCACGCTCGAAGCATGAACGCTGCAACCATCGCCAAGTACGCATCTCTGCTCGCCGTCGGCCTCTGGAGTGCCAAGGCCATCGCCATCGCGCTTGCCGGCGGACTCGGCCGAAGCCCGGTGGAAGACACGTTGTTCTTCGCCGGCCTCGTGTCGTGCATCGTCGCGGTCGGCGCGTTGGCTCTCGCCCATACCGCCGGGCGCTCGCTCGCCCTGCGCATGGGTGCCGTCGTGGCTGGCATCGTCGCCGCCTCCGCTCTCGCCCTCGCCCTCGGCACCGTCGTCGAGATGGTCGCGGCATCCGATCACTGGGTCTGGAGTGAGCTCAACTTGTGGGTGCTGGCCGTCGCCGTATTCGTGTTGGCGTGGCTTCCCATCCGCCGCGTGGCCCGGGCGTGAGCGCGTGCGAGTGGATTCCCGAGCGCCCGGCAATCAGTCGTCGGGATGCACGACACGTGCGGCATCCCACGGCTCGGCCCAGCCGAGCTCATCGAACATGCGTGAGAGCACGAGCGCCGTCACGCCCCAGACCACGCGGCCGTCGACGGTGAAGGCGGGTGAGCGGTAGGTGCGCCCGCCGAACGCATGCACCGTGTTTCCACGGTTGGCCGGATCGAGCAGGTCTGCCACGGGCACCCGGAAGACGTCCACCGATTCGTCGTGATCGACGGCCGCAACCTCTGACGGGCGCGTCCACCACGCCGGCACGGGCGTGACCAGGTGCCGACTGACGGGCACCGGCATGGCGGGCAGCACGCCGAGAGGATCGATGCCGGCCGGGTCGACGCCCGTCTCCTCTGCAGCTTCACGCAGGGCCGCGGCGATCGGACCGGAATCGGATACCTCGAGCCGGCCGCCCGGAAAGGCGATCTGTCCCGCGTGGCTCTTGAGGGTCGCCGCTCGCCGGAGCAGCAGCACGTCGAGGTCGCGCGCGACGGGGCCGTTCGCCTGCGCGGGCACGGAGTCGAGCACCCCGAACAGCACGAGCACCGCAGCGGGCCGCAGCTCCGCGGCATCCGGGAGTCGACTGATGGTGTCGATGCGCCACTCCACGCCGCGTTCGCACAGGGCCGCGAGCGCGGAGCGCGGGTCGGTCGCGGCCATCAGTCCGCGATCAGCTCGATCTCCACCCGGGCTCCGAGCGGGAGCCCCGCAACGGCGACCGTGGTGCGGGCGGGATAGGGCGGGTCGAAGACCGTCGCATACACGCCGTTCATCGCGGCGAAGTCAGCCATGTCGACCAGGTACACGTTCACCTTGACGACGTCGTTGAGCGAACGACCTGCCGCAGCGAGCACCGACCGCAGGTTTGCGAACACCTGCTGCGTCTGCGTCGCCACATCGCCACCGACGAGGGCGCCCGAGGATGGGTCGATCGGAGTCTGTCCCGAGAGGAACAACGCCCCATCGGCACGGAAGGCGGCATGCGCGTACGGGCCGACGGGTTCAGGAGCATGTGGGTCGACAACGACAGAACGTGGCATGGCCGAAGCCTAACCGGCTCATGCTTTTCGGGTGATGGCATGCCGGCACGGCTCTGACACAATCGCGAGCATATCGACCGATGAGGGGATGATCATGACGATCGAGGCAACCGCAAGGGCGGAACTGACGAAGCAGCAGCTGGCCGCAGAGGTGGCCCATGTCTCGACACCGGATCGGCTGTCCACGCCGTTCGGTGAGTTCGAATTCTTCGACGGGGTGCCGAAGCCCGAGTCGGTCCAGTCGATCTTCGACGGTCTCGATCTGGTCCGCGGCATCACTGCGTTCCTGGACACGGTGCCTGGAGCATCACTCGTCGCCATGCGGCACGGCCTGCGCGTCGCCGGCGTCGACTCGCCCGACAAGATCGGCTACACCGATCCGAGATGCACCTCGACACCCATCTTCCTCACGCCGAACACCGAGACCACGTACGGGATCACGTTCCTCGATCTGAAGGCGTGGGGACCGACGGTCATCGAGGTGCCGTCGCAGTCGCTGTGCGTCGTCGACGACTTCTGGTTCCGATACGTCGCCGACATGGGAATCGCCGGCCCCGACAAGGGAGTGGGCGGCACGTATCTCTTCCTCCCACCCGGCTACGACGGTGAGCGGCCCGACGGGTACCACATCTATGAGAGCCCGACGTTCACGAACTTCGTCGTGATCCGCGCCCTGGGCGGCGTCGCGGCGATCAAGCAGTCCCGCATCTACCGTCTCAGTGATGCGGATGCCGCGCCCGAGAACACATTCGTGAACATCGGCGAGCAGGCGTTCAACACCGTGCACTCGAACGACTTCTCATTCTTCGAGGAGATCGCCGAGCTCGTCACCGAGGAGCCGACCGCAGCTCTGGATCCCGAGCGTGCGGGCACCCTCGCCTCGCTGGGTATCGTGCACGCGAAGCCCTTCGCACCCGACGAGCGTCTTCGTGGCATCCTCGACGACGCAGCTCGCATCGGCGCGGCGATGGCGCGTGCCAATCTCTACGCGGCCCGCAACCCCGATTCGTTCCGCTGGAAGGGGTCGTCGTGGAAGGAAGGCTTCGTGGGTGGCAGCTACGAGTTCTTGAACGACGGCGCCCGCAACCTCGACGCGCGCACGCTCTTCCACTACGCCGCGACGGTGATCACCCCGGCGATGGCGCACGCACAGGTCGGCGCCGGCTCCGCCTACCTCTACACGGCTGAGGATGCCGATGGTGCACTTCTCGACGGGGCCGCCACCTACTCGCTGACGATCCCCGCGAACCCGCCGGCGAAGAACTTCTGGTCGGTCGACATCTACGACACGCAGACGCGATCACTGCTGCAGTCCGCGCCGTTCCCGGCACTGTCGAGCCTGCCCGGGGAGCTCCAGATGGAAGACGACGGGTCGTACGTGCTGTGGTTCTCCCCGACTGCACCTGAGGGCAAGGAATCGAACTGGATCCCGACGCTGCCTGGCAAGTCGTGGTGGCCGTTGCTTCGCCTGTACGGCCCGCTCGAGCCGTGGTTCGAGATGACGTGGCGACTGCCCGAGATCGTTCGCGAACAGGGATGACGGCGCGATCGATCCTCATCATCGACCACGCTGGCGAGGCAGTCGCACCATGACGCGGAGGCCGCCGGAGGCTCGCGGGATGATGGTGAGAGTTCCGTCGTGCGCCCTCGTGATGCTCGTGACGATCGCCAGTCCGAGGCCGACGCCCGCATGGTCATTGCGGATGCGTTCCGTGCCGCGCTGGAATGGTTCGGCGAGTGTCGAGACGAGCTGCGGGGTGAGCCTGTCTCCGCTGTTCTCGACCGTGAGCACGACGGACTCGGTCTCGATGGCCGTGCGGAGTTGCACGGTGCCGTGTTCGGGCAGGTTGTGCACGATGGCGTTGTGCAAGAGGTTCGTGGTCAGTTGCAGCAGGAGCGCGTGTGAGCCGATGGCCGGGGTGAACTCCCCCGACGTCTCGATGGTTACTCCCCGCTCTTCTGCAAGCGGGAGAAGCGTTTCGACCGCTTCTTCGGCGAGGAGCGAGACGTCGAGATCTTCTCGGGTGAACGATCGCTGGTCAGTGCGGCTGAGCAGGAGCAGCGCCTCTGTGAGGTCGATCGCGCGAGTATTGACGGCGCGCAGACGTTCGATGAGCTCGCCGGTGACGCCGTTCGGATCGTTGTGGGCGACCTCGAGAAGGGTCTGGGTGATCGCCAGTGGAGTGCGCAGCTCGTGCGACGCGTTCGCGGCGAACCTCCGCTGCTCGGCGACGTGCGCCTCCAGCCGTGCGAGCATGGCATCGAAGCTGTCGGCGAGCTCGCGAAACTCGTCGTGGCGTCCGTCCAACTCGATCCGGTACGAGAGCGACCCGTTCGCTGCTCTGCGTGTGGCTTCCGTGATGCGCGCCAGCGGCAGGAGCATCCGGCCCGCCAGGAACCATCCTCCGACGAGGCCGAACACCAACAGGAACACCAGCACCCACGCCGCCGCCGGACCGAATGCACGGATGAGATCGTCGCGGCCTGGTACGAATCCACCGGATGTCTGGATCGCACGGGCGGGGACGTAGCGGAGAAGGAAGACCCAGACGGCAGCCAGCAGCAGGAAACTCGCCAACATCAGGAACCCGGCGTAGCTCAGGGCGAGCTTGAGCCGAACGCTCGGGCCGGGTTCCCTATCCATGCTCGACTCCCCCGGCTGCGGCATCCGGCCCACTCTCGATGCGGTAGCCGACACCGGGTACCGTCGCGATCAGCCACGGTTCACCCAGCCGTTTGCGCAGCGCCGAGACCGTGATGCGCACCGCGTTGGTGAACGGGTCGGCGTTCTCGTCCCACGCCCGTTCGAGCAGGTCCTCGGCGCTGACCACGCCCCCCTCTGCAGCCACGAGCACCTCGAGTACCGCGAATTGCTTCCGGGTCAGCGCGACGTACCGGCCGTTTCGATGGACCTCGCGCCGGAACGGATCAAGACGCAGGCCGGCGATCTCGCGAACCGGCGGTCGGTTGTGTGCCCGCCTGCGATCGAGCGCCCTGAGCCTGAGCACGAGCTCGCGCAGTTCGAACGGCTTGGTGAGGTAGTCGTCGGCTCCGAGCTCGAAGCCGGTGGCCTTGTCATCGAGGCGGTCTGCGGCGGTGAGCATCAAGATCGGCATGCCACTGCCGGACGCAATGATGTTCGCCGCGATCTCATCGCCGGACGGTCCCGGGATGTCGCGGTCGAGGACTGCGATGTCGTAGGAATTGATGCCCAACAGCTCGAGTGCGGTGTCGCCGTCGCCGGCGATGTCGGCCGCGATCGCTTCCAGGCGCAACCCATCGCGGATGGCCTCCGCCATGTACGGCTCATCCTCCACGACCAGCACTCGCATGCGCTCAACATTAGAAGGCAGCACATATCGTCGGCATACCGAAATCTTCATACGGCCTGACAACGCCGGGCCGCCTTGACTGGCAGCATGAGTCAACCGGCAGCAACACGAACGAGACCTCGCAGGGTCGTCACACTGGTCGCCGTGGTCCTGGTCGCGCTCACCGCTGCGATCACCGGAGCCCTCGTCTACGAGTCGGCGTCGTCGTCAGCGCGCACCCTCAGCGAGGCGCCTCGCCCTGACCGCGATCGTTGGGTTCCCGAGCCCGACGGCGCCGTCACCGAGGCCGACGGTGCCCTCCCCGACGGGGTGACGGTATTCGACGATGAGTTTCCCGGCGTGGCCAACCTCGACCCCGATCTGCTCCAGGCGCTTCGCGACGCCGCGACGGAGGCCGCGGCGGAGGGCATCCAGATGACCGTCAACAGTGGTTGGCGTTCGCCCGAGTACCAGGATCAGCTTCTTCTGGAGGCGGTCTCCGAGTACGGCAGTGAAGCGGAAGCAGCCCGATGGGTCGCCACCGCGGAGACGTCTGCTCACGTCTCGGGGCACGGGATCGACGTCGGGCCGTTCGATGCCACAGCGTGGCTGTCGCAGCACGGCGTCGAGTACGGATTGTGCCAGATCTACGACAACGAGCCATGGCATTACGAGCTCCGCGCCGAGGCGATCGACTCCGGTTGCCCTCCCACGTATGCCGACCCCACTCAGGACCCCAGGATGCAGCAGTGACCGGCAATCTGGTTCGTCCAGTCGAGAATCCGGCTCGGGAAGGCGCGCGTGGCTGGCTGATCACGCTGTTCCTCGTCTACCTCGTTCTGCTCGCGGGGATCGTGCTGTGGAAACTCGAGGTCCCGTACGTCGGGGCAGGCTCGCTCCGCCAGGTCAAGCTCATCCCGTTCGCGCCTGGCGCCGGGTTCGGGGCCAGCGCCCCTCGCGAGGTCGTCGCGAACCTCGTGCTCTTCGTACCCTTCGGCTTGTACCTCGGCCTCCTGGCACCATCATGGCCGTGGGTGAAGATCGCGGGCGCGATCGCTGGGGCGAGTTCAGCCCTGGAAGCAGCCCAATACATCCTTGCCGTCGGGAGCTCCGACATCACCGATGTCATCGTCAACACCGCCGGTGGCCTGGTCGGGTTGAGCCTGCTCGTTCCGGTTCGCCGCAGGTTGCGAGAGAGGACCGGGGGCGTCATGGCGCGGGTGTGCGCCATCGCGACCATGTTCTCCCTGCTCATGGTGGGAATCTTCGTCGGCTCTTCCCTGCGATACGCGCCCATTTCCCACACCGACGTTTGCTTCCGTGATGGCATTGAATCGTGTTGACGTGTCGTCCTGGTTCTATAGCGAGGCGACCTACGACGCGATCCGGCTGGAGATGCGCTGATTCAGGGCTAGCCTGACGCGCATGGCCGGGGTCATGACTGGCGTCTACCGCTTCGTGCGCCGTGGCGCACCTGACCGCGCGCGCATTCGCTATGACGCCCCCAAGTTGCGCGGGCCGCAACAGGTCGGGCACCCGCGCGGCTTCCACATTTCTCGCCGTTCTGGGGAATGGATGAGGCACCCCTCGAGTTCACCTCAGTAACCGGAGGGGTGCCTCATCTAGTGCG
>JALYWB010000046.1 GCA_030852935.1 Actinomycetota bacterium
GTTCCAGCGCGTCCGGCTCGAGCCACACGTCGTCGTCGAGGAAGAGCACGTAGGGTGCGTCGGCGCGGTCGAGGAGGAACTGCCGCTGCTCCGCAAGGCCCCGCCGTTCGGCGCGGCGGATGACGCGCACGCTCCGGCCTTGCGCCTCGAGGACCCTGGTCATGGACCGCACACTCGGATGCGACGCCACCGCGTCGTCGGGAGACTGGTCGGCGATGATCACGCTGAATAGCGGTGCGTCCTGCGCCGCGAGACCCGCGAGCGTCACGGCGAGCTCCGCGGTTCGTCCGATGGTGGGGATCAGCACGTCGACATCGACAGGGGCGGCCTCGGCAGACGTCGCCCAGGCTCCCGACCAGCGCCGAGAACGTGCGCGGCTCATGGGCGCACACCTTCCTCTCGCCCTCGGATCCGATCGACGAGCTCGGTCGTCGAGTGTGCGGGCACGTACCCGACCATCTGCACGTCGCCGCCGTAGGCCTGGACGACCTCGGCCTCAGCGAGCATCTCAGGGGAGTAGTCGCCGCCCTTGACATAGACGTCGGGCCGCAGCTCGCGGATGAGCGGTATCGGGGTGTCATCGTCGAACACCGTCACGTAGTCGACGCACTCGAGGGCGGCGAGGACCGCGGCTCGATCGTCTTCGGCGTTGACCGGGCGGTCGGGACCCTTCAGGCGTCGCACCGACGCATCGCTGTTCACCGCCACGACGAGGAGGTCGCCGAGTTCCCTTGCCTGTCGCAGGTACGAGGTGTGGCCCAGATGCAGGACGTCGAAGCATCCGTTGGTGAAGACGATCCGACGATGGTGATCGCGGTCTCGGCGCACCGCGGCGACGAGCTCCGTGGCCGTGAGCACCGTGCGCCGGTTCGCCGTGGCCCGCGATTCGAGATCGTCGGCGGAACACACGGAGGTGCCGAGATGCTCGATGGCCACGTCGGCGGCGAGCTGGGCGAGATGGGCGGCTTCGTCGAGATCCGCCCCGACGGCGAGCGCCGCGGACAGCGCAGCGGTGAACGTGTCGCCTGCGCCGGAGGCGTATTTCTCCGCCACCGGATGCGCATGCGTCGTGAACGGCTCGCGTCCGGGGCGGAGTACGACCGAGCCGTCGCGATCGAGCGTCACGATCACTGCTGCCGCTCCAGCTCGGTCGAGGAGCCGGTCGACGGATGCCGCGGCGGCGCGCACTCGGCCTGCGCCGGCGCCGAGAGACGCACCGAGCAGCGTAGACGCCTCCTCGGCGTTCGGCACGACGACGTCGGGGGTGAGCCACCGCCACGATCTCGGGTCGTGCGCGTCGACGACCACCAGGCGTGGTCGCGGCATCCGCTCGAGCAACTGCGCGATCGCCCCGCTGAGCGCCCCTGCACCATAGTCACTCACGACGAGGACCTGCGAGTCGGCGGCCACCATCGCGGCGGCGTCGCCGAGCCGGCTCTCGAGGTCGCTGAGCGCCGCTGGGTCGAGCGCCACCGGAGGTTCGTCCGCCCGCACGAGCACCTGCTCGTCCGCCACGATTCGAGTCTTGGTGACCGTGCGCACCTGCGCGGACCGGACGACGGCGCGAACGTCGACATCGGCCGACACGAGCAGCTCGAGCAGCCGATCGCCCGCGGCATCCGAGCCGATCACCGCCGCGAGCCGCACCGTGGCACCCAACGCCGCGAGGTTCACGGCCGTGTTGGCTGCGCCGCCCGGGGCGTCGAGCAGCGTGGTGAGCTCCACGATCGGGGCTGGGGCCTCCCGGCTGAGCCGCCGGCTGCCGCCCATCCACCACCGATCGAGGATGGCGTCGCCGACGACCGTCACGACCGGGCGCGCCAGTCGGATCCGGCTCGGGAGTTCCGCGAAGCGTTGCACAACCGCCAACTACCCACCGGGGCGGTGAGGTATGCATGATCGTCCGGATGTATTCGCGAATGCATCGAGGTTTCGGGAGTGCACCTATGGGGCATGAGTGGGACGAGCCCATCCCGTGCCCAAGAGGGAGGTCAGGTGCCTGCGTTCGCTGCCGTGCAGCCGCCATTCGAGCGGGTCCGCCGCATCGCGGTGCTGCGCGGAGGCGGCCTCGGCGACTTGCTCTTCGCGATGCCGGCGATGGACGCCCTCGCCGCCGCATACCCCGACGCCGAGCTGATCCTGCTCGGAAGCCCGGTGCACGCCGAACTGCTGGGGGGCCGGCCGTCGTCGGTCTCTCGAGTCGAGGTGCTGCCCGTCGCGCGGGGCGTGCGGGAGGTCAGCGGTGAACGCCCGGATGCCGCGCGCACCTCCCAGTTCCGCGCCCGCGTGCGCCGCGATGGTGCGGTGGATCTCGGCGTGCAGCTGCACGGAGGCGGGCGGTACTCGAACCCGTTCCTGCTCGCACTCGACCCCAGGCACTCGATCGGCTCCGCCACCGAGGATGCACCGCCGCTCGAGCGCACACTTCGATACGTCTACTACCAGCACGAGGTGATGCGGGGTATCGAGGTCGCCGGTCTCGCCGGAGCCGAACCGGTGGTGCTCGAGCCGCGACTGAGCGTGACCGCCGCCGAGCGGCGCGCCGTGGCCGGCCGCCTCCCGAGCGGCGGACGTCCGCACGCGGTGGTGCACCCGGGTGCGAGTGACCCGAGGCGCCGTTGGCCGGTCGAGCGGTTCGTCGCCGTGTCCGTCGGGTTGCTCGACGCAGGGGCATCCGTCAGTCTCATCGGCGACCTGGGGGAGGCCGCGCTGGCCGGCGACGTCGCGAGGCGAGTCGAGGCGATGCGGCCGGGCAGCGGGGAGCGGGTCTCGATGCTCGCCGGCTCCCTGGCTCTCGGCGAGACGCTCGGGCTGCTCGCCGCAGCCGATGTCGTGGTCGCCAATGACAGCGGACCGCGCCATCTTGCGCAGGCCGTGGGTGCGCCGACCGTCGGCATCTTCTGGTTCGGCAACGTAGTGAGCGCGGCACCGCTGGCCCGCGGGCAGCATCGCGTGCATCTGGCGTTCACCGTGCAGTGCCCGGTGTGCGGCGTCGATGTCACTCAGGTCGGCTGGTCCGCCGAGCGATGCGAACACGATGTGTCGTTCGTCGATGAGGTGGATGTCGCGCCGGTGCTCGCCGACGCGCTCGAACTCATGGCCACGAGCTCTCTTCGGAGTGACTCACCAGGAGTTCCCGGATCTCGCACCCCTCGGGCTGGCTGAGCGCGAACACGACGGCTCGCGCCACGTGCTCGGGGGCGTTGAGCTTCGCATCCTCACCTGGGCGGTACTGCTCGTCGCGATCATCGAAGAAGTGCGTGCTCATGCCGCCCGGGATCAGGGTCGTCACTCCCACGCGACCCTTCGTCTCCGCGGCGAGCGCGCGGGAGAATCCGAGTACGCCGAACTTCGATGCGCAGTACGCGGTGGCATCGGAGACTCCCTTCACCGCGAGCGTCGAGGCGACGGTGACGACGCGCCCGCCAGACGCCTCGAGGTGGGGGAGCGCCGCGCGCACGGCGGCGGCGGTGCCGAGTAGGTTGACCCGGATGACGCGTTCCCACTCGTTCCCGTCGACGTCTTCGAGCCGGCCGCAGCGGTCGATGCCCGCCGCCGTGACGACGCCGTCGAGCCCGCCATGCTCGTCGGCGATCCGGTGCACGAGCGACTCGAGTGCGCGCGTCTCGCTGACATCGGCCTGGTGAGTCTCGTAGGGTGCGCTGTCGGGCACGACGCGATCGAGGACGATCGGCGTGCCGCCTGCGCCGGCCACGGCGTCGGCGATGGCCGCACCGAGGCCGGAGGCGCCGCCGGTGATGACGATCCTTCCGATGTCGGAGGTCACGGTCGCGGCGTGCGCAGTGGTGGTGGTGTCGGTCATGGTGTCCTTTCAGCTCACCGCGGCGAGTGCGGCCGCGAGCGCAGAGGTGGAGCGTGCGGGGTGGTGCGGAACCGTCACGACTCGGCCGCCGTTCTCGGCGACGACGGCGGCCTCTGGCAGGTTGGCCGCGCGGTAGTCGCCGCCCTTGACCCAGAGGTCGGGTGCCAGGCGGCGCAACGCCTCGACCGGGGTGTCCTCATCGAAGACCAGCACGGCGTCCACGCACTCCAGGGCGAGGAGCAGGTCGACGCGGTCGGCCGCGGCGATGATCGGACGGCTCGCCCCCTTCAACCGGCGCACCGAGTCGTCCGAATTCAGGCAGACGACGAGGCAGTCCCCGAGTGCGCGAGCCGCCTGCAGCGTGCGCACGTGGCCGGCATGCAACAGGTCGAAGCATCCGCCCGTGGCGACCACCGTGCCGCCGGCCGCATGGGTGTGCCGGGCCAGTGCGATGGCATCGACGGCGGTGCCGATGAGGGGCGTGGGCTCGGGCGGGCGGAGGAGGGAGGCAACGCCACCGGCTCGCAGGTAGGCGCTCGCATCGGCGACGCCCCTGATCACCGCGTCGTGGGCGTCGCCGCCACCGCCGAGCACGATCCCCGCAGATGCGGCGAGCCGATCGCCGGCGCCGCACGGGTCTGCTGCATCGATGCGGTCGGTGGGCACCACGACCGGGAGGTCGGCGCCCGACGAGACGATGGCGCCTCGTCCGCCGAGGGTGACCGCCACGGCGTCGGCCTGCCACCGCATGCGCAGGACGGATGCGGCGTCCATGGCCTCGGCGACCCCGCCGGGCGGTTGGCCGCTGAGCGCGGAGGCTTCGGCGTCGTTCGGCGTCGCGAGCGCCACACGGGGCACCGGCCGAGCGCCGCGCGGGTGCGGATCCCACACCACTGGTGCCCCGCGGGCTCGGCGACCGATCGCGGCTCGGAGGCGTTCGTCGGCGAGCAGGCCACGACCGTAATCCGACGCGATGACGACGTCGGCTGCGTCGATCGCGTCGAGCTGGGCCTGCGTCGGAGTCGCGACGGTGGGGCCGCCGCCCTCATCGAGGCGCACGATCGCGTGGCCGTCCGCCCGCACACGGGTCTTCACGGGTGTGGGGCCGACGAGTGGGGCCGCGATGACCAGGATTCCATTGAGTGCATTGCGGAGTCGCTCCGCGCCGTCATCGTCGCCGAGTGCGGTCAGCAGCGTCACATCGATCCCGTCACCGGCCAGCATCGTCGCGACGAGGCCCGCACCGCCCGCCCGATCGATGGATTCGCTCACGTCGACGACGGGAACAGGGGCATCCGGACTCAACCGCGTCGCGATACCGGTGAGATCGACATCGAGCAGGCAGTCGCCGACGACCACGATCCTCATCGGGGCACCGCCTGCTCGGCGCCGACGAGCGCATCGAAGGCGACGCACAGGGCGTGCACGGCGACGAGTTCGGCCTCCTGCACGTTCGCGGCCGGACCCGGCAGCGTGATGGCGTCGTCGCACGCGGTGGCGAGCGGGTTGGGCGCTGCTCCGGTGATCGCCCAACTGGTGGCTCCCGACTCGGCGCTCGCGCGCGCGGCCTCGACGAGATTCGCGCTCGCGCCGCTCGTCGAGAGCAGCAGGACGATGTCGCCGGGTCGCGCATGGGCGCGCACCTGCCTCGCGAACACCTCCTGGTAGCCGTAGTCGTTGCCGATGGCGGTGACCGCCGACGAGTCGCAGTTGAGCGCGATGGCCGCGTAGGGCCGCCGTTCACTGCGGAACCGACCAACGAACTCCGCAGACAGGTGCTGGGCCTCCGCTGCCGAGCCGCCGTTCCCGGCGATGAGGAGCCGACCGCCGGCTTCGAGCCGTTCGGCGAGCTGCCGCGCCCAGCGCGCGAGGCGCGGGGATTCGAGTTCGAGGGCCGTGAGCACCGGGATGGCGGAGCGCACATGCTCGGCCACGGCGCGCTCAGTCGAGTCCGAGATGACCGACCGTCTGTCGTGCCTGGTCGCCTGGAGTGTCATCACGCACCTCCTCTTACCTGGTGTGACAGCGACGGTGCGCTGCTCGCGGCAGTCGTGGCGAGGTAGCTGCGCTCAGTGTCTGCGGCGATTCGCGACCACGCATACCGCGCGGCGCGGGTACGGCCGTTCACACCGAGCTGGCGCCGGCCCGGTTCGTCGAGGAGCAGTGCCCGGATCGCCTCGGCGACGGCAGCGGCATCCCGAGGCGGCACATGTCGGCCGGTCACGCCGTCGACGACACTGTCGATGAGCCCGCCGACGGATGACGCGACGACGGGTACGCCGCACGCCATCGCCTCGAGCGGCACGATGCCGAACGGCTCGTACCAGGGCGCGCAGACGACGACATCGGCCGAACGGTACAGCTCGGGCAGGGCGGTCTGGGGCAACTGTCCCCGAATCGCGACGCGATCGGCCATACCCGTGCCCTGCGCGACTTCGCGAAGACGCTCGAGTTCGGGATCCCGGCCGTCGCTCGTGTCACCGCCGCCGACGACCACGAGTTCCACATCGAGTCCCGACGCCGCGAGGGCGGCGACGGCTTCGATCGCCGTCCCGACGCCCTTGCGCGGCACGAGTCGGCCGACGCTCAGCACGCGGTGGCGCCGAGCCCGCTCCTCCCGAGGGCCGTCCGGCGTGAAGTGGTCGAGGTCGACGCCACAGGGGATCACCGTGATGTTCCTCGGCGGCACCCCGAGCTTCTTCAGTTCGAACGCTTCATCCGAACAGGTCGCGATGACGCCATCGGCGCGGCGACCGACGTCGGGCTCGAGCCACTCCCGCTCGGCCGGGCTCGTGTCGAGGGCCCCCTGGTGACGGCGTTTCACGACTCCGAGGGCGTGGAAGGTGTGCACGACCGGGGGCGACGTCGCGGAGCGCGTCACCGCGTCGAGGGCGGCGACGCCCGACATCCAGAAGTGACTGTGCACGACATCGGGCTCCCATTCGGCCCAGTCCGCCGCGATCCCGGCGGCGAGCGCGGGCATGTACGGGAGCATGTCGTCCTTCGGCACGTGCCGGGGCGGCCCTGCGTCCACGTGGACGACGTCGACGCCGGGCGCGAGCGACACCCGTGCCGGCGAGTCGGGGTCGTCTCGGCGCGTGTAGACCCGCACGTCGTGACCGCGACGCGCGAGGGCCGTGGACAGGGCCGCAACATGCACGTTCTGTCCTCCGGCGTCCACGCCGCCAAGCGTGGCGAGCGGGCTGGCGTGCTCAGAGACCATTGCGATACGCATCATCACTCCTTCCGTCGGTGAACCCGGACGCTGCCTGCACGGCGAACCGACGGCCGGAGCGCCGATGCCGCGCCACGAGATCCTCCGCGAGCTCGTCCCAGTCACTGAGGAACCGGTCGAGGTGATACCGCTCGAGCACCGCATCGCGCGCCGCGAGACCGATCTTCGTGGCGGCATCCGCGTCCTCGAGAAGCAGGCGCGACGCCGAGACCAGCTCGTCGACGTTGGTGGAGAGGAATCCTGCCCCGGGCGGGACGGCCCGTGACGCCTCCGTCGTCTGGAGGACCACGACCGGCACGCCCAGGTGCATCGCCTCGAGGAGTGTGAGCCCAAGCGAGGTCCAACGCGCGAGATGCAGGTACAGACGACGTTCGGCCAATGCGCGGTGCAGTTCCTCGGTTGCCAGTTCCCCCATGGGCGAGAGTCTGGAAGGGTCGGCAGACAGGGCGGACGGCAGCTGTTCGACGCCCATGCCGAACGCGTCGACGCCGCCGACGGGGGTGAACGACGGCAGGAGGTCGGTTCCCGCGACGCGCGCCCTCCGGACCGGCTCGTTCACGACGAACGCCATCCGCTCGATTCGGCCCGTGTACCGATAACCCGGGTCGGGGATGCCGTGCTCGATCACGAACGAACGCGCGTCGCCGTTGTCCCATACGAGCCGGTTGAAGTGGGTGACGTGCACGATCGGGATGTCAGCTCGGTCGCCGAACGGATGCCGCGTCGTCACGGCACCGGGCTTGGGTGTGTTGTGCTCGAGGAAGACGGCGGGCACGTCGGTGCCGAGGCGGCGTCCGAGCAGTCGTTCGGCCAACTCGAGCTCCTCGAGGCGCTGCAGCACCACGAGGTCGACCGGCTCATCGAGGAGGGCGTCCGGCGCGACCTCGATGGCGGATGCCGGCCAGTCTCGGCCGCCCCGTCCGAGGCCCCACGGTCCGCGCTCGGCGAGTGTCGGGAGCAGGACCTCGTGCCGTCCCCTGACGAAGGCGTCGGTCCAGCCGCCGTGGACGTGCCAGAGCAGGATTCTCATACCGGCACCCCCGCCGCTTCGGTCGCGGATTCGCCATGCTGGCCGCTGGCTCGATGGCGTCTGCGCCGAATCGCCTGTACGGCGTCGACGACCTGCCGCGGGTCGACCTCGGCGAGGCACGGATGCCCCGGGATGGGACATTCCCGAGCACGCGTGCCTGCGCACGCCGCGTCCGCCCGGCCGAGGACCACGGTCGGCACTCCGAACGGTCGCCAGCAGCGTTCGTCGACCACCGGCGAGAAGAGGCTCACGACCGGGGTGCCGACGGCCGCGGCGAGGTGCGCGGCGCCGGTGTTGCCCACGACCACCGCCTCGGCAGCGCCGAGCACCGCGGCGAGCTCGGCGAGATCGGTGCGTCCGCCGAGGTCGAGGCCGATCTCCCCGGCAACCCTCGCCGTCAGCCCGCGCTCACCCGCTGCGCCGGTGACCACGACAGCGACACCGGCGATCGCGAGTGCCTGCACGATCTGCGCGTGCAGCGCCGCCGGTGCGGTTCGTGCAGGCACCGCGGCGCCCGGATGGACGACCACGTAGGGATCTGGACCGACGAACGGCGCGGGGTCGGCGATGCCGCGCACGGCGAGCCGGCCCTCATCTCCGGGCGGCAGCGCATAGCCCGCGGCCGCGACGATCCCGAGCGCCCGGCTGACCTCCGATTGCGATTCGGGGAAGTCCTCGCCCGGCCGCAGTCGCACGTCGAGCAGGTTTCCCGCATAGTCCACGGACGCGGCCGCGATGCGCGGGATCCCGGCAAGCCGGAGGAGCAGCGCCAGCGGCAACGGACTCTGGTGGAACGAGGTGAGGATCACGGCCTCCGTCGGTCGCACGGCCGACAGGACGTCATCGAGCTCGGCGATGGCCGAAGAGGTCACCGGTCGTGCGGGGTTCCCGATCCACGGGCACTCCCATTCGTGGACGTGCCGAACGCCCGGGAGGAGCCGTCCGGCGGCCGCACCCGTCGGGCTGCAGAGGAGGTGCACCTCCGCTCGAGCGGCCACGGCGCGAATCGCCGGACCGCAGAGCAGTACGTCCCCGACGCTGTCGAGGCGTGCGACGAGCACTCGCCGGGTCACGGCGTCGGCTCCGGTACCGGGACGCTGCTCAGCAGCAGTTCGACCGCCGCGAGCAGCGTGGGGGCGACGGCGGGCGCGCTGCGAATCTCCGAGGCCCGCGTCACCGGCGTCGGCACGAGCACCGCCTCGCACCCCGCGGAGGCGGCGGCGGCAAGGTCCGAGCCGATGTCGCCGATGACGACGGCGTCGGAAGGGCGGACACCCAGTGCGCGCGCGGCATCGAGTACCAGTCCAGGCGCGGGCTTGCGGCATCCGCAGCCCTCTTCGGCACCGTGCGGACACACCGCCCAGGTTCCGAAGGGGCCGAGGAGCACGTCGACGCGTGCATTGACGGCATCGACCTGTTCGCGGGTGATCAGCCCCCGAGCGATGCCCGACTGGTTCGTGATGACGCCGACGGCGATACCGCGCTGCCGAAGAAGTGCCACCGCCTCGGGTGCAGTTGGCATCGGCTCGACTCGGTCGGGCTCGCCGTTGTACGGCACGTCCCTGATGAGGGTGCCATCGCGATCGAAGAGCACCGCGCGTGGAGATCGCATCGCCATATAGCCCGGATACCCACTTCTCCTGCTTCCAAACATCGGAGCCCGTGCCTTCTCGCTCGCCGACCGATGTGCGAACGTGGAGGGATGTCGGCCCTCGACCCACCTGCGGTGATGCTCGTGCTCAGGGCGTTGAAGCTCGGAGATCTGCTCGTTGCAGTTCCGGCGCTCAAGGCGCTCAGGCGACGCTGGCCCGACCACCACCTCGTGCTCGCCACGTCGGGATGGCTCGCGCCGATCGTGGAACTGCTCGACGGCGTCGATGAGCTGCTGCCCGCGGCAGGCCTTTCGCGCCCGCTCGAACTGCCGGCCGGCGGCATCGACATCGCCGTGAACCTGCACGGTCGAGGACCCGAGAGCGGATCCCTGCTCGAAGCGCTGGCGCCCCGGCGGCTCATCGCCCATGCGCCCGATGCGCCAGACGGGCCCGAGTGGATCGACGGCCAGCTCGAGCGGGAGCGCTGGGCGCGGCTCGTCCGTTCGGCCGGGGCGCCTGCCGACGCCGACGACGTCGCCATCCGGATGCCGCGCCGTGCCCCGGTCGTCGCAGAGGCCGCCGTCGTGCACGTCGGCGCCTTCTACGGGTCGCGGCGCTGGCCGGTCGAGCACTTCGCCCGCGTGGCGAGCGCCATCGCCGCGTCCGGAGAGCAGGTCGTCGTCACCGCCGGGGCGGAGGAACGCGATCGGGCGCTCGAAGTCGCGGCGCATGCCGGTCTCCGAGAGTCGGCGGTGCTCGCCGGACGGCTCGACCTCACCGACCTCGCGGCGCTCGTCGCAGCCGCGCGCGTCCTCGTCAGCGCGGACACGGGGGCGGCGCACCTCGCATCTGCATACCGCGTCCCCTCCGTCGTGATCTTCGGACCGGCGCCGGTCGAGGCATGGGGGCCACCCGAGCGTGGACCGCACCTCGTGCTCACGGATGCATCGCGCCGTCGCGGCGACGTCTTCGCGGACGAGCCGGATCCGGCCCTCCTCGCGGTGGGGCCCGACGACGTGCTCACGGCGATGACGCATCTCGGGTTCAGCCTCGATCGCAAACGGTCCAACTAGGCGATGCGCCGTGCTGGGCTGGCAGCCGAGAGGTCTTCGCCGCCGGGATCTTCGAGGATCTCTCCGAGCTGCACGCGGAGGCTGGCGAGGATCCTCGTGAGGATCCGTGACACCTGCATCTGGGTGACGCCGATCTCGGCCGCGATCTGACGCTGGGTGCGTTCCTCGATGAAGCGGAGGTAGACGATGCGGCGCTCTCGCGGGGTCAGCGTGCCGAGCGCCACTCGCAGCGAGAGGCGAAGGTCGGCACGCTCGAGTCGCCCGTCGTCGGATCCGATCGATGCCGCCATCGGTGTGTCTGCACTTCCGACACCGGCGTCGAGCGAAACGGGACGAAGGCTGGTGCGTGCTTCGACGGCTTCGACGATGCTCGCTGGGGCCGCGTCGAGGTGCTCGGCGAGGTCGCGCACCGTGGGTTCACGGTGCAGGGCCTGGGCGAGCTCCGGAATCGCACCCGCGACCGCGTGCCGGAGTTCCTGCAGGCGCCTCGGGGGCCGGATGAACCAGCCGTTGTCGCGGAGATAGCGCTTGATCTCACCTGAGATCGTGGGCACGGCATAGGCGAGGAAGTTGTCGCTGCGCTGGGGATCGAAGCGACGCACCGCGTGCACGAGCCCGATGCATCCGACCTGGCGCAGGTCGCTCTGATCGCGGTAGCCCGACGCGAGCCGATGCACGAGCCCGTCGACGAGGTCGAGGTGGCGAATGACGATAGCGTCTTCGGCGATGCGCCGGTGCGTTCCCTGCAAGGGGCGCAGTTCGTCGAACCGGGCGCGGGTCCACTGTTGGCGGGCTTCCCATTCCCCGACCCTCCGGTCCTTCCCCGGGCGGGTGCTGGCGTCGTGGTCCACTGTCGTCCCCCCTTCACGCTGAAGCGGTGCGCCGAGCGGCATCCGCTTCTCGGAGTGAAGCACTGGCGCCCACTTCTCGAAAGGGAATTGCAGAGGAGGAGAAGAAGCGCTATAACGCTCCGCCGGCACGGGCCACCGAACGGGCCCCGGGTGCGCGCATCAGAGCCAGTGGCGACGCTTGAACATCAGGTAGATCACCACGTCGATGATGACGAGCGCGACAGCGATCACCATCCACCCGAACTCCCACTGGACGAGCGGGAGGTTCGTGAAGTTCATGCCGTAGAGCCCCGCGATCAGGGTGGGCAGCGCCAGGAGCGCCGCGAACGCCGAGATGGTGCGCATGTCCTGATTCTGGCGGGCGGCGACGTTGTTCTCGTGACTCGAGAGAATCGCATCCAGCCCCTTGCTCTGGTTGTTGATCAGGGTGGCGGTGCCAGCGGCGTCGTCCAGGAGGTCGTGCAGGTACGGCACGACCTCCTCCTTCCCCACCTGTACCGACTCGAGGTGTTCGGTGCTCTCACGGAGCGACGCCGCGATGCTCGACACAGCGCGGTCGATGCGACCGATGTTCTTCCGCACGCGATAGATGCGGAGGTGATCCTCGGTGGTGCTGTCGTTGAAGACCTGCTCCTCGAGCTCCTCCAACGCGATCTCGACATCGGCCGCGGCATCGGCGTACCCGTTCACCACCTCGTCCATGATCACGTAGGCCGCCGCCATCGGCCCCCCGCGAAGGTCCTCAGGGGCACTCGCGAGCAACGCGGGGAGGTCAGTCAGCTCGCCACCGTTGGCTCGCTGCACGGTGAGCAGCCATCCGTCACCGATGGACAGGTAGGTCTGTCCGAGGAGGAGATCGTGGGACCCGGGGTCGCGCAGGACACTCCACAACACGATGAACAGGTGGTCGGAGAACTTCTGCACCTTGGGCTGCTGGCGGCCTGCGAGCATCTCCGCGGCTGCGACGGCGTGGATGTCGAGCAGGTTGCGCGCCTCCTCGATGGTGGATTCCGATGGCTCGACGAGGTGCAGCCAGAGGAAGCCCTCTTCGCGCTTCGCCCTCGCCGCGGCCTCGGCGATGCCCGAGAGGTCGGTGCTCGCGCTCGACTCAGAGGCGGCGTTGACGACCGACACTCGCAGCCGCTCCTTCTCGTGCGCGGCATCCTGGTGCGGTGAATCGGACTGCACGGCGTCGGTGAACGTCATGGATGGCCCTCCGGTCGTCGTTTCTACGCCACGGATGGCGGAACCTCGACCCCTTGACATTCAAGGACCCATCGACCTCGGCCGGTGCTCTCCCTCGAGGTCACGCGATCGGTGGGAGGGGATCGAAGACGAGCGGCGGATGGCTGATCCGGGTGCTGAACCACGACCAGTTCTCGCCCGAGGTCTGCTCGATCGACGCCCAGGTGTCCTGCCCTGGCTGCACGTTCCGCAGGATGATCGTGATCACGCGCCTCCCGCTGAATCGGATCGAGCCCGGCGCGTCGACGATGCCACTGCCCGCGTACCCGGTCGGCGTGAACGCGCAGCGCGTGTACGCCTCCACGGCGAACGTGAACACGTACGTGCCGACGCCCGTCGCGCCGTACGCGCCGGGATTGAAGTGCACCGCCACGACGGGATTCCGGTTCGGGGACTCTCGCCGATCGAAGCCGGCGTACGGCTCGCCCGCGTCGGTCTGCACGATCGTCGGGCGGATGAGCGTGAGGTTCGTACGCCCCTTGCCGACCGTCTTGGTGGGGGAGAGCACCTCGATCGGCGCCCAGAAGATCGGGCCGAGGCCGAGTTCGCCGGCGCGGTGCTTGGCGACCCAGTCTTGAGGGGTGAGGTCGCTCTCGAATTCCTCGAACCTGATGGCCTCGGTCACGTCGTCGCGGTCATGGTCGGTGGCGTCTGAACTGAACATGAGTGAAACTCTAGAACTCGGATGCCGCTCCGTCATCAGTGCTCGCACCGATCGCCCCGCCCGGGGGCGGGTGGTCGATCGCACTACAGTTGAAGGGTTCGTTTCGACTCAGAGGAAAGTGGATCACAGTGGCCGACGGCTTCGAGCTCTTCACCGATCGATCCGTTGTCGCGATGCGCGTCAACGGCGAGCTCAAGGACCTCGCCACGACGGTGACCGACGCCGATGCGGTCGAGCCGGTCACGATCGATTCGCCCGACGGTCTCGCCATTCTGCGCCATTCGACCGCGCACGTGCTCGCGCAGGCCGTGCAGTCGGTGAACCCGGAGGCGAAGCTCGGCATCGGCCCGCCGGTCACCGACGGCTTCTACTACGACTTCGATGTCGCCGAGCCGTTCACCCCCGACGACCTCAAGGCCCTCGACAAGGAGATGGCACGGATCATCCGGTCGGGCCAGCGCTTCATGCGTCGCGTCGTGACCGACGACGAGGCGCGAGCCGAGCTCGTGCGTGAGCCGTACAAGCTCGAGCTCATCGGCCTGAAGGGCGCGGGCGGACACGGCGAGTCGACCGGCGACGACCACGAGTCGGTCGAGGTCGGTGCAGGCGAGCTGACGATCTATGACAACGTCGACCCGAAGACCGGCGAGACCGTGTGGAAAGACCTGTGCCGTGGGCCACACGTGCCCAACACCCGCATGATCGGCAACGGCTGGGCGCTGACCCGCCTGGCCGCGGCATACTGGCGCGGCTCCGAGAAGAATCCGCAGCTGCAGCGCATCTACGGAACGGCGTGGGCGACGAAAGACGAGCTTCGTGCGTACCAGCATCGCCTCGAGGAGGCGGCGAAGCGCGACCACCGCAAACTCGGGCGCGACCTCGACCTGTTCAGCTTTCCCGACGAGATCGGCTCTGGGCTCTCGGTGTGGCATCCGCGTGGCGGAGTGGTGCGAATGGAGATGGAGCAGCACGCGCGTCGCCGGCACGTCGCCGACGGCTACACGTACGTGTACACGCCGCACATCTCCAAGGAGGATCTCTTCCTCCAGTCGAACCACCTCGTCACGTACAAGGAGGGCATGTTCCCGCCCATCAGGATGGATGAGGAACGCGACGCGGAGGGCAACGTCACGAAGCAGGGCCAGGACTACTACCTGAAGCCCATGAACTGCCCGATGCACATCCTGATCTACAAGGAGCGCGGGCGCAGCTATCGCGACCTCCCGATGCGGCTCGCCGAGAACGGCACCGTGTACCGGAACGAGCTCTCCGGCGCATTGCACGGCCTCACCAGGGTGCGCGGATTCACGCAGGACGACTCGCACCTCTTCGTCACGCCCGAGCAGCTGGAGGAGGAGACCACCAAGGTCATGGCGTTCGTCATCTCGATGCTGCGCGACTTCGGCCTCGACGATTTCGAGCTCGAGCTGTCGATGCGTGACGACCACAACGACAAGTGGATCGGCTCCGACGAGTTCTGGGAGTACTCGACGAACGCACTTCGCAACGTCGCCCGCGCAAGCGGGCTCAAGCTCACCGAGATGCCGGGCGAGGCGGCGTTCTACGGCCCGAAGATCGACCTGAAGACGCGCGACGCGATCGGCCGCACGTGGCAGCTCTCGACCGTGCAGGTCGACCCCAACCTGCCCGAGCGCTTCGGCCTGGAGTTCACGGACCGCGACGGGCAGAAGAAGCGCCCGATCATGATCCATCGCGCCCTGTTCGGGTCGATCGAGCGCTTCTTCGCGATCCTCCTCGAGCACTATGCCGGCGCATTCCCGGTGTGGCTTGCGCCGGTGCAGGTGGTCGGCATCCCCGTCGCCGACGAGTACGCGCCCTACCTCGGAGCGATCATCGAGCGGCTGACGGGCGCGGGCGTGCGAGCGGAGCTCGACGTGAGCGACGACCGCATGCAGAAGAAGATCCGCACCCACACCCAGCAGAAGGTGCCGTTCCAGCTCATCGCCGGAGAGAACGACCGGGCCGCCGAGACGGTGAGCTTCCGCTTCCGAGACGGCAGCCAGGAGAACGGCGTGCCGATCGACGACGCGATCAGACGCATCCGCGCCGCGATCGACGACCGCCGCCAGGTGATCACGAAGGACGATCTCTGAATGTCCGGCTACGGGCCCGATGAATTCAAGGGCGTGCCGACGGATGCCGCGGCCGACCTGGCCGGCGTGCCCGACGCGTTCCAGCGACTCTGGACACCGCACCGGCTCGTCTACATCCAGCACGGGCAGCAGCCAGACGAGCACGCCTGCCCCTTCTGCCGCG
Organism: Actinomycetota bacterium; assembly: GCA_030852935.1. GTDB lineage: Bacteria > Actinomycetota > Actinomycetes > Actinomycetales > Microbacteriaceae > Agromyces. The sequence goes on from JALYWB010000046.1 coordinate 15,791, forward strand.
CTCCCGAAATGAGCGACGAGCAGTCACTCATCGTCGCTCGGGGCACGCACGCCTACGTGCTGCTGAACCTGTACCCGTACAACAGCGGCCACCTGCTCGTGTGCCCGTACCGCCATGTGGCCACCTACGACGAGGCGACGCCCGATGAGGTGGCCGAGATCGGCGAGCTCACCCAGACGGCGATGCGAGTGGTGAAGCAGGTGTCCAGATGCGACGGCTTCAACATCGGCATGAACCAGGGCCGCATCGCCGGCGCGGGCATCGCAGAGCACCTGCACCAGCACATCGTCCCGCGCTGGGCGCTCGATGCGAACTTCTTCCCGATCATCGCCGGGACCAAGGCGCTGCCGCGCCTGCTCGGCGAGGTCCGGCACGAGATCGCCGAGGCGTGGCCCGCCACTGCTCGGTGAGCTTGTCGAACCGAAGCCTCGCGTCGGGGTGGCTCGCGTCGACAGGGTCAGCGGACGAGCGCCCGACCGGCAGACGTCAGCGGACCTGCCGAACCTCGAACTGCATCCGCGGGTGCGCGTAGGCCTGCTGCGACTCGACGAGCTGCAGCTCGCGTTCGCCAGACTCCACGGTGTTCGCGAGCAGGTCGAAGACGCTCGACGTGGTGCGCGCGAGCGCGTCGCCCGCGTCACCCGTGCGGCGATAGTGCGCGGTGAACAGGGCCGCGGTGACATCCCCTGAGCCATTGGCCTTCAGCGGTAGGAGCGGGGTCTGCACGATCCACGCACCCGCGTCGTCGACGGCGAGCATCTCGATGGTGCCGTCCTCACGGTCTGGGCGCTCGACACTCGTGACGAGCACAGTCCGGGGGCCTGTCGCGCGCACGAGCTCGACCGAGGCGAGCGTCGATTCGAGCGTGTCGGGTGCAGTGTCGGTGAGGAAGCCCAGCTCGAACTGGTTCGGCGTGATGAGGTCGGCGGCGGGCACGACGCGGTCGCGCAGGAGGATCGGGATGGCCGGAGCCACGAAGCACCCCGACTTCGCATTGCCCATGACCGGGTCGCACGCGTAGATGGCGTCGGGGTTGGCGCGCTTGACCCGCTCCACCGCGTCGAGGATGACGTCGGCGATGCCCTCGCCGCCCTGGTAGCCCGAGAGCACCACGTCGACCTGCGGGAACGCGCCTCGATCCTCCATCCCGACGATCACCTCGCGCACGTCGTCGGGGCTGATCATCGGTCCGCGCCACGCGCCGTACCCCGTGTGGTTCGAGAAGTTGACCGTGTAGACGGGCATGACCTCGACACCGATGCGCTGGAGGGGGAAGACCGCCGCGGAATTTCCGACGTGGCCATAGGCGACGGCGGACTGGATGGAGAGAACCTTCACCCCTCGATCATTCCACCTCGACCGGCGCGAGCCTTCCGCCCGCGGCCCGCACCGCAGCGGCGATGTCGGCGGCGAGCCGATCGGCGTCGACCTCTGCGAGGTCATGCACGGTGAGTCGCAGCCGTCGGCTCGAAGCGGGTGCGTCGGTGAGCGTGAACTCGTCTCCGGCGCGCACGAGCCAGCCGCGCCGCATGAGCTGCTCCGATACATCCCGCGCAGACACCGGCAGCGGGATCCAGAGGTTGAGTCCGTCGCCGGCTGCGGCGGGCACGCCGAGTGCGGTGAGCCGCGCGGCGAACGCGTCGTTTCGCGCGGCGTAGCGTGCACCTGCCTCGGAGATACGCGCGACGGCTTCGGGATCGGTCACGAGGGCGAGCGTCAGCCGCTGCAGGAGGTGGCTCACCCAGGTGGTGCCCGGCGTGAGCCGCATCGCGAGCCGCTCTGCCGTCTCGGCATCGGAGGCAGTCACCGCAAGACACATGTCGGGGCCGAGGAATTTCGACACCGAGCGCACGAGAGCCCAGCGACGGTGGTCGGAACCGATGACGGAGCGGAACGGTCGGCGCGAGAGCATCGAGAAGTGGTCGTCTTCGATGATCAGCACGTACGGATGTGGCCTCAGCACCTCTCGCAGCTGCTCGGCGCGACGCTCGGAGAGGCTCGCTCCTGTGGGATTCTGCGCCCGCGGCGTGCAGACGACGGCCCGCACACCCTGGTCGAGCGCTGAGCGCAGCCCCTCGACGGTCATGCCCTCGTCGTCGACCGGCACGGCAACCGCGCGATACCCGCCGACCCGCACCGTGTGGATGCTCGTCAGGAAGCACGGGTCCTCGAGCGCCACCGCGTCGTCGCGCACCAGTGCCTGGGCGAGCAGTCGCTCGACCGCGTCGGCCGCTCCACTCGTGATCGTGAGCCGCAGGTCGGTCGGCGCAAGGTCGGCACGCATCCACTCCTGCGCCCATCGTTCGAGACCCGGGTCGATGACCGGCTCGCCGTACAGCACGGTCCGACCGGCCATGCCCGCGAGCGCCCTCGATGGATCCGGGATCAGGTCGGGATCGGGATTCCCGGTGGCGACGTCGCGCAGCACGTTGTCGGCGGCGAACCCCTCCTGCGCAACGGCTGAATGGCCGGCGACGTGGGTACCGCCGCGACCTCGGGTGACGACCATGCCGGCAGCGAAGAGGTGCCGATACGCTGCCACGGCGGTGTTGCGGTTCACGCCGAGGTCGTCGGCGAGGTTGCGTACGGGCGGGAGTGGATCTCCCGGCCCGAGGAGGCCGCGCTCGATGAGCGCGCGCACGCTCGCGGCGATGTCCGCGGCCGATCGGCCGGAGATCTCGAGGGTCATGTCACCATCCGGGGGTCTCGTGGAGCATCGTTCCGGTCCATGCTATCTTTTGGCCTAGGCCAAGCCGTCACCGTGTGTGAGCAATAGCGCGAGTTCGCGTCATCCGTCGAAGGGAACCCCAGATGAGCACTGCCCAGACCGGCTCCAGCCGCGTGAAGCGCGGCCTTGCCGAGATGCTGAAGGGCGGCGTCATCATGGACGTCGTCACCGCCGAGCAGGCGCGCATCGCCGAAGACGCGGGCGCCGTCGCCGTCATGGCGCTCGAGCGCGTGCCCGCCGACATCCGCGCGCAGGGAGGCGTCGCCCGGATGAGCGATCCCGATCTCATCGAGGCGATCATCGCCGAGGTGTCCATCCCCGTCATGGCGAAGGCCCGCATCGGCCACTTCGTCGAGGCGCAGGTGCTGCAGGCGCTCGACGTCGACTACATCGACGAGTCCGAGGTGCTCTCGCCCGCCGATTACGTGAACCACATCGACAAGTGGGCGTTCAACACGCCGTTCGTCTGCGGTGCCACGAACCTCGGCGAGGCCCTTCGCCGCATCAACGAGGGCGCCGCGATGATCCGCTCGAAGGGCGAAGCCGGCACCGGCGACGTCTCAGAGGCGACCAAGCACATCCGCAAGATCACCTCGGAGATCAACCAGCTGAAGTCGATGACCCGCGACGAGCTGTACGTCGCCGCGAAGGAGTTGCAGGCGCCCTACGAGCTCGTGCTCGAGGTCGCCGAGACCGGCAAGCTCCCCGTCGTGCTCTTCACCGCCGGCGGCGTTGCGACCCCCGCGGATGCCGCGATGATGATGCAGCTCGGCGCAGACGGCGTGTTCGTGGGCTCCGGCATCTTCAAGTCGGGCAACCCCGAGGCCCGTGCTGCTGCCGTCGTGAAGGCGACGACGTTCTACGACGACGCGTCGGTGATCGCCGAGGTGTCCCGTGGGCTCGGCGAGGCGATGGTCGGCATCAACGTCGGCGACCTCGCGGCCCCGCACCGCCTTGCAGAGCGCGGCTGGTGACGACGAACCTCCGCAGCGAATCGATCGGACTCGACGACGCGGCATCCGCGGGTCCGCGCGTCGGCGTGCTCGCACTGCAGGGCGACTTCCGCGAGCACGCGCATGTGCTCGCACGGCTCGGCGCGAACGTGACGCTCGTGCGCAGGGCCGAGGAGCTTGGCGCGATCGGCGGCCTCGTCATCCCGGGCGGCGAATCGACCGTGATGGACAAGCTGTCGAGAACGTTCGGCGTCGCCGAGCCGTTGAAGGCAGCCATCGCGGCTGGCCTGCCCGTCTACGGCACCTGCGCCGGCCTCATCATGCTCGCCGACACGGTGCTCGACGCCATCGACGGCCAGCAGACCTTCGGCGGGCTCGACGTCGTCGTGCGGCGCAACGCGTTCGGTTCCCAGAACCAGTCGTTCGAGACCGATCTCGACATCGCGGCCCTGGGCGAGCCGCCGGTGCGAGCGGTGTTCATCCGCGGCCCGGTGGTCGAGTCGGTGGGGGAGAAGGCCACGCCGCTCGCGTCGCTCGACGATGGTCGCGTCGTGGCGGTCGAGCAGGGGAACCTCCTCGGGACGAGCTTCCACCCCGAGATCCAGGGCGACCTGCGATTCCACGAGTACTTCCTCGCGAAGGTGCGCGCCGCCGAGTCCGCGGCGGCATAGCCGGGTCAGGGCTGACCCGGGCCGGATCGGGGGATGTCCCGGATCCGGCGGGATGCGGCATCCGGTTGGCTTGCCTGCCATGACCACCCGACTTCCCAGTACCGGCGCGCCGCAGCCCACCGCCCCAGCCACGACCTGTCGCAGCGACGAGGTCGTCGTCATCCACCGCCTGTTCCGACGTCTGTACGCCGAGGCGCCCGCCCTCGTGCTCGACGTCGCGCGCGGCGATGTCGCCCAGGCCAGGCGCGTCGCGAAGCACCTGCACGGCATCATCGTCCTGCTGCATGTGCACCACCGCACCGAGGACGAGTACTTCTGGGACCGCATGAGCGAGCGGGCGCCCTCGTGCGGACTGCACGTCGCGCTCATGCGACGCCAGCACGGGGCGGTGTCCGACCGATTGGACATCGCGGACGCGTTGGCCCGCCGCTGGGCGCGGACGGCGGATGCCGCGTCGGCGGCGCAGCTCGCGGCGGAGCTCGACGAGATCGGTCGGCTCCTCGTGGAGCATCTCGCCGACGAGGAGCGCGAGGCGTTTCCGGTGCTCGACGCGATCCTGTCGGACGCGGAGTGGGATGACATCCACAAGCATGCGCAACGGCACAAGCCGCCACTGCCGATCTTCGTCCTCCTCGGACTCATCCTCGAGAGCATCCCGGAGTCCGAGCGCGATGCCTGGTTCGAGAAGGAGTTCCCGGCGCCGGTCCGCATGGCGTATCGCGTGACCGGCCGCCACCAGTACGAACGGGCGATGGGGCGGCTCCGCCAGCAGCCGACCGGCCCCGCCGTCGCCGTGACGGCATGAGCACCAGCCACGCGTATGCGACGATCGCAATGATGCTGCACCCAAGGTCGCCGCGCGAGTAACCTCGACGAGGTGACCACGTACATCGCCTTGCTGCGCGGCGTCAACGTCGGCGGAATCACGATCAGGTCGGCTGAGCTGCGCGAGCTGTTCGAGTCGCTGGGCTTCGACGACGTGCGAACCGTGCTGGCGAGCGGCAACGTGGTCTTCACCAGCGAGCGATCGGATGCCGGCGCGCTGAAGCGCGACATCGAACGGGCGCTCGGAGAGCGCTTCGACTACGAGGCGTGGATCGTGCTGCTCGACCGCGGGGAGCTCCGACGGGTCGTCGACGCCTTCCCCTTCGACGCCTCCGATGCCGCACGCCAGCCGTGGGTCGTGTTCGCCTCCGAGGCATCCGCGCTCCAGGAACTCCTCGACACGGCCGGCGATACCGACCCCGAGGTCGACCCCCTCCGAGGCGGTCACGGCGTGGTGTACTGGAATCCCGTCAAGGGCACCACGGTCGACACGCCGTTCGCCAAGCTGCTCGCCAAGGCGAAGTACAAGCCGGTGACGACCAATCGCAACCTCAGGACGCTTCTGAAGCTCCTCGACTGAGCCGGACTCCGGCTCCTCCGCCCGTCGATCCGTGGTCGCGACGGGTGCTGGCTTACAATGGTCTGTCGGCGGGTCGACCGCCGCGAGGCGATTCAGGAGACGCATGTCCGGGCATTCCAAGTGGGCGACGACCAAGCACAAGAAGGCGATCATCGATTCGCGTCGTGCCAAGTCGTTCGCGAAGCTCATCAAGAACATCGAGGTCGCCGCGAAGATGGGTGGCGCAGACCTCTCGGGCAACCCCACGCTCGTCGACGCGGTGCAGAAGGCGAAGAAGACCTCGGTTCCGAACGACAACATCGACCGGGCCATCAAGCGCGGGGCCGGCCTCACCGGTGAGTCCATCGACTACACGACCATCATGTACGAGGGCTACGGCCCGAACGGCGTCGCACTCCTGATCGAGTGCCTCACCGATAACCGCAATCGCGCAGCGGCCGAGGTGCGCACCCTCATGACCCGCAACGGCGGAACCATGGCCGATCCGGGCAGCGTGGCCTACAACTTCGCCCGCAAGGGCCTCATCGTCGTGGCGAAGTCCGACGGCCTCAGCGAAGACGACGTGCTCACTGCCGTGCTCGACGCCGGCGCCGAGGAGGTCACCGACGAAGGCGAGACCTTCGAGGTGATCACCGAGGCATCCGACATGGTCGCGGCGCGCACCGCGCTGCAGGAGGCCGGCATCGACTACGACTCGGCGGATGCCGCGTTCGTGCCGAACCTCAAGGTCGAGATCGACGTCCAGACGGCCCGTAAGGTCTTCCGCCTCATCGACGCGCTCGAAGACAGTGACGACGTACAGAACGTCTACTCGAACTTCGACCTGACCGCCGAGGCCCAGGCCGCGCTCGAGGCCGAGGAGTAGGCCGATCGCCGTGCGCGTGCTCGGCATCGACCCCGGACTCACGCGATGCGGCGTGGGCGTGGTCGACGTCGAGCCCAACCGCACGGCGAGGCTCGTCGACGTGGTCGTGCTTCGGTCGCCGGCCGACCTCGACACTCCGCAGCGCCTCGCGCGCATCGCCGACGGCCTCGAGGCGATCCTCGAGGAACATCGCCCACACGCCGTCGCACTCGAGCGCGTGTTCGCCCGCAGCGATGTGTCGACGATCATGGGGACCGCGCAGATCTCGGGCGTGGCGATGCTGATCGCCGCGCGGCGCGCCCTGCCGGTCGCGCTGCATACGCCGAGCGAGGTGAAGGCCGCGATCACCGGGTACGGGCGCGCCGACAAGGCGCAGGTCGGCGCGATGGTCGCCAGGATCCTCGGTCTTGAAGCCGTACCGAAGCCGGCGGATGCCGCGGACGCGCTCGCCCTGGCGATCTGCCACGCATGGCGCACAGGGGGAGTGGCGGGTGCCGCCGTGACCGATGCGAACGCATCGGTCGTCGAGAACAGCGCGCTCACGCCCGCCCAGCGGGCGTGGATCGCCGCGGAGCGTTCGGCCGCCGTGTCGGGGGCGGCCCGTAGGCTGAAGGAGTGATCTCCTCTCTTCGCGGCCGAGTCCTCACGACGGCCGGCAGTTCGGTCGTGATCGAGGTCGGTGGTGTCGGGTTCCACGTGAACACCACTCCGGCCCTCGCCCTCGCCAGTCGCGAGGGGCATGAGCTCGCCGTGCACACGAGCCTCATCGTGCGAGAAGACGCGCTCACGCTCTTCGGCTTCGCGACTCGCTCAGAACTCGACGTGTTCGAGCTCCTCATCGGGGTCACGGGGGTCGGGCCGAAGTCCGCCCTCGGCGTGCTCTCCGCCCTGTCGCCAGACCAGGTCGCGGCGGCGGTGCAGAACGACGACGACGCCGTGTTCCGCAAGGTGAGCGGCATCGGGCCGAAGACCGCCAAGCTGATCACCGTGTCGCTCGCCGGCAAGCTGGTCGCCACCGCGCCGGCATCCGCGTCCTCGCCCATGGTTGTCTCCACCGGCGGCATCGCCGAGAGCGTGCTCGCCGCGCTCACCGGCCTCGGCTGGTCGGAGCGGGTCGCGGCCGAGGCCGTCGAAGAGACGATGGGTACGGCATCCGAGTCCGAGGCGGCATCCGTGCCCGCGCTGCTGCGGCTCACGCTCTCGCGCCTCGGCCCGGCCCAGCATTCCGGGAGAGCACGATGAGCCAGCGCGAGACCGACGGCGATCTCGACGTCGACCTCACCGACCCGGTGCTCGCCTCCGAGGCCGAGCTCGCGTTCGAGGGCGCGCTCAGGCCCCGCAGCCTGGCCGAGTTCGTCGGCCAGACCAAGGTGCGAGGGCAACTGCAGTTGCTGCTCACGGCGGCGACGCTGCAGCAGCGCACACCCGACCACATCCTCCTTGCCGGCCCCCCGGGCCTCGGCAAGACCACGCTCGCCATGATCGTCGCGCACGAGGGCGGGCGGCCGCTGCGCATGTCGAGCGGGCCGGCGATCCAGCACGCCGGCGACCTCGCCGCGATCCTCAGTTCGCTCGTGCCGGGCGAGGTGCTGTTCATCGACGAGATCCATCGCATGGCGCGCTCGGCCGAAGAGATGCTGTACCTTGCGATGGAAGACTTCCGCATCGACATCATGGTCGGCAAGGGGGCCGGTGCCACATCGGTCCCGCTCGACCTCTCGCCGTTCACGATGGTCGGTGCCACGACGCGGGCCGGGCTGCTGCCGAATCCGCTACGCGACCGTTTCGGCTTCACGGCACACCTCGAGTTCTACGACGAGCCCGAGCTCGAGCAGGTGCTCACCCGCGCCGCGTCGATGCTCGGGCTCTCGATCGACGGCGAGGCGATCGCCGAGATCGCCGGGCGGTGTCGCGGCACGCCTCGCATCGCCAACCGACTGCTGCGCCGGGTACGTGACTTCGCACTGGTGCATCCTTCGACGAGCTCAGGGCGGCGCGGCGTCCAGGCCGACGTCGAGTCGGTCAGGGCGGCACTCGACCTCTACGACGTCGATGCGCTGGGGCTCGACCGGCTCGATCGGGCCGTAATGCAGATCATCCTCTCGCGGTTCGGCGGCGGGCCGGTCGGTCTCAACACGCTCGCGGTGTCGGTCGGCGAAGAGGCGGAGACCATCGAGGCCGTCGTCGAACCGTTCCTGGTGCGAATCGGCCTTCTCACGCGCACCCCCCGCGGACGAGTCGCAACACCCGAGGCATGGCGCCATTTCGGGCTTGCGGAGGGCGGCTCCGATGCCGCAGCGACCCTTCCGATCGATGACCTATAATCCTATGAGGCTTCGCCCTCACCGCCGTCGATCTCGTGCGGTTCCCCGCACACCGGAAGGTACCTTTCCCTCATGACGTTCGATCCGTTCACTATCATCATGCTCGCCGTCCTGGCGGTGCTGATCTTCTTCATGTTCCGCAACTCGCGGAAGCGCAAGGCCGACGCGGAGCAACTGCAGGCGAAGGTGCAGCCGGGCGCCAAGGTGATGACCAACTTCGGCGTCTTCGGCACGATCCTCTCCATGGACGAGGAAGAGAGCCAGGTCCTCCTCGAGACCTCGCCGGGCACGGTCCTCACCGTGCACCGCCAGACCATCGCCCGCGTCGTCGAGCCGGTCGCGGTCCCCGTGGGCGACGTCGACGTCACCGATGGAGCAGGCGAGCCCGAGTTCGGCGAGCGTGTCGACGAGGCACCGACTGACGAGACGCCCGACACCAAGAAGTCGGACGACTAAGGCTCCCACCCGAGGCTCGGCTCGCGCGTTGTCGCGCGGGCTCTTGCAGAGAAAGCAGAACACGTGGCTGCACCATCCAAGCGGTCCTCCCGGCCGACCCCCGTTCGCAAGGCCTGGCGATCGCTGACCTGGCTCGGCGTCATCATCGTCGGGCTCTTCGCCATCAACGCGGCCGGGGTGATCTGGGGCGGCGGCTCGTGGACGCCGAAGCTCGCCCTCGACCTCGAGGGCGGTACGCAGATCATCCTCGCGCCGAAGGTCGAGACCGGCGAGTCGGTTTCACAGGAGCAGCTCGACCAGGCGGTTTCGATCATCCGCCAGCGTGTCGACGCCTCCGGTGTGTCCGAAGCCGAGATCAACACCGAGGGTTCGAACGTCGTCGTTCGCATCCCCGGTGAGCTCGACGACCAGACCCGAGCCCGCATCGAATCGTCGGCGAAACTCGAGTTGCGTGCGGTGCTGCTCGCGGATGCCGCCACGAACCAGACGATCGACCCGAGCGCCGAACCGACCGACCCGGCGGCCGGGGAGCTCGAGTCGACTCCGACGACCGAGCCGACCGACGGCAGCGATCCCGCGTGGATCACGCCCGCGCTGCAGCATGAGTTCGACACCTTCGACTGTGCAACGCTCGACGAGGCCGAGACGAACGTGGCTCCGGCCGATGAACCCCTCGTCACCTGCGACATCGAACGAGTTGCCAAGTACCTGCTCGGTCCGGTCGAAGCCAGCGGCGAGAACATCGTCGACGCCACCAACGGCATGGTGACGACCCAGACCGGCGCGAGCACGGGCAAGTGGGCGGTGAACATCACCTTCGACGATGAGGGCACCAAGGACTTCGCCGCGGTGAGCACGCGCCTCTTCGGGCTGCAGGGCCAGACGCCGCGCGACCAGTTCGCCTTCGTGCTCGACGGCGCGGTGCTCACGGCGCCGCAGATGAACGGCGCCATCACCGACGGCCGCCCGCAGATCACCGGCGACTTCACCCAAGAGAGCTCGAAGTCACTCGCCGACCAGCTGAAGTTCGGCGCGCTGCCGATCAGCTTCACGGTGCAGTCGTCCGACACGATCTCGGCGACGCTCGGTACCTCCCAGCTGCAGTCCGGCATGATCGCGGGTCTCATCGGCCTGATCCTCGTCGTGATCTACACCCTCTTCCAATACCGGGCGCTCGGGTCGGTGACGATCGCCTCCCTGGTGATCGCGGCCGTCATCACCTACCTGATGATCACGATCCTGTCGTGGCGCGAGGGGTATCGCCTCTCGCTCGCCGGCATCGCCGGCCTCATCGTCGCCATCGGCTTCACTGCCGACTCGTTCATCATCTACTTCGAACGTGTGCGTGATGAGCTGCGAGACGGCAGGCCGCTCGTCGGGGCCGTCGAGACCGGGTGGAAGCGTGCGTTCCGCACGGTGCTCGCGTCGAAGGCCACGAACCTGCTCGCAGCGATCGTGCTGTTCATCCTCGCGGTCGGCAGCGTCAAGGGCTTCGCCTACACGCTCGGACTCACCACGATCATCGACGTCGTCGTCGTGATCCTGTTCACGCACCCGATGCTGCAACTGCTGGCGCAGACGAAGTTCTTCTCGAGCGGCAATCCCTTGTCGGGCCTCGATCCGAACGCGCTCGGGGCGGTGTATCGCGGGCGCGCAGAGTTCCGCAGGCCCGCGGTCGCGGTGCCGGCCAGCAAGGTCGCCTCGAGCGCGAAAGAGGCGCAGAAGCGGCAGACGATCGCGGAGCGCAAGGCCACCGCGGGCGTCGGCAGCGGCACGAGCGAAGGCAAGGAATCCTGATGGCCAACCGGCTCACCACATTCGGCAATGATCTCTACACGGGCAAGCGCTCGTTCAACTTCATCGGCGGCCGCCGCAAGTGGTACGCGATCTGCGCGGTGCTGATCATCCTCTCGGTGGTGCTGCCCATCGTGCGCGGCGTCAACTTCAGCATCGAGTTCCGCGGCGGATCGCAGTTCCAGATCGTGAGCGTCGAGAACGCGTCTGCCGAACCGGCGATCGAGGCCGTGGCCTCCGTCGTTCCCGACGCCGATACGCACGTCACGATCGTCGGCGGCAGCGGAGTGCGGGTCCAGACGGATCAGCTCGAGCAGGCCGACTCTCTCGCGGTGACGGCGGCACTGGCCGAGGCATACGACGTACCCGCGTCAGAGGTCACCTCCTCCTTCATCGGCCCGAGTTGGGGTGCGGACGTCACGCGGCAGGCACTTGTCGGGTTACTCGCATTCCTCCTGCTCGCCGGCGTCATCATGGCCCTGTACTTCCGCACCTGGAAGATGTCGCTCGCCGCGATCCTCGCGCTCATCGCCGACCTCGTCGTGACCGTCGGGGTCTACGCGGCGGTCGGGTTCGAGATCAGCCCTGCGGCCACGATCGGTATTCTCACGATCCTCGCGTACTCGTTGTACGACACCGTCGTGGTGTTCGACAAGATCCGCGAGAACACTGCAGAAGACGGGCAGGAATCGCGACGCACGTTCGCGGAGTCCGTGAACCTCGCCGTGAACCAGACGCTCGTCAGATCCATCAACACGAGCGTGGTGGCCGCGCTGCCGGTCGCCGCGATCCTCTTCATCGGCGCGGGCGTTCTCGGAGCCGATACGCTTCGCGACATCTCCCTCGCACTGCTCATCGGCATCCTCGTCGGCACGTGGTCGACGGTGTTCCTCGCCGCCCCGTTGTATTCGCAGTTGCGCGAAGGTGAGCCCAAGATCCGACGCCATGACCAGAAGGTGCTGAAGGAGCGCGAGCGCGCAGGTTCCGCGTCGACCGACGCGGTGGTGCCAGCCGTATGATGTTCGCCTCGGGCGAGAGCGACGCCGGGCGCGGCGCGGAGCGGCGATAATTGAGCTCTGGAGGTGCGCGCATGACTGAGGCGGGAGTCAATTCCACCGCTTCGCTGCGCCGCCTCGTGCCCCGCATCTTCTCGAAGGCACAGCCCTCGGGCGCGGTCGACACGCTCATGCGAACGGTGCGGATGCATCATCCGAAAACCGATCTCGGGCTCATCGAACGCGCGTACACCGTCGCCGAACGGGCGCACGAGGGCCAGAAGCGCAAGAGCGGCGAGCCATACATCACCCACCCGATCGCGGTCGCGCAGATCCTCGCCGACCTCGGGATCGGTTCGAAGACCGTCGCGGCGGCGCTCCTGCACGACACCGTCGAAGACACCGCGTACACACTCGACCAGGTACGCGCCGACTTCGGCGACGAGATCGCGATGCTCGTCGACGGGGTCACCAAACTCGACAAGGTCAAGTACGGCGACTCGACCCAGGCCGAGACCGTTCGCAAGATGATCGTGGCGATGTCCAAAGACATCCGGGTGCTCATCATCAAGCTCGCCGACCGGCTGCACAACGCCCGCACCTGGGGCTTCGTGCCGGCGGAGTCGGCGACGCGCAAGGCGACCGAGACCCTCGAGATCTACGCGCCGCTCGCGCACCGGCTCGGCATCCAGACCATCAAGTGGGAGCTCGAGGACCTCTCGTTCGCGGTGCTCTACCCGAAGCTGTACGCCGAGATCGAGAGCCTGGTCAAGCAGCGCACGCCGCAGCGCGAGGAGTTCGTGCAGGCGGTCATCGACCTCGTGAACGAAGACCTGAAGACCGGCAAGATCCGCGGCAAGGTCATGGGCCGGCCGAAGCAGTACTACTCGATCTACCAGAAGATGATCGTGCGGGGTCGCGACTTCGACGAGATCTACGACCTCGTCGGCATCCGGGTGCTCGTGAACTCGGTTCGCGACTGCTATGCGGTGCTCGGTTCGATCCACGCCAGGTGGACGCCGGTGCCCGGCCGATTCAAGGACTACATCGCGACTCCCAAGTTCAACCTCTACCAGTCGCTGCACACGACCGTGATCGGGCCCAAGGGCCGAGCGGTCGAGATCCAGATTCGCACGCATGACATGCACCAGCGGGCCGAATACGGCGTCGCGGCGCACTGGAAGTACAAGGAGCGGATGGCGTCGGGCCGCGCCACCGATACCGCGGGCACGCACGATACCGATATGGCCTGGCTCGCGCACATCTCCGACTGGCAGGCCGAAACCGCCGACCCGGGAGAATTCCTCGACTCCCTGCGGTTCGAGATCGGTGCGAAGGAGGTCTACGTCTTCACACCGAAGGGGCGCGTCATCGGGCTCCCGGCGGGCGCGACGCCGATCGACTTCGCCTATGCCGTGCATACTGAGGTCGGTCATCGCACGATGGGTGCGAAGGTGAACGGGCGACTCGTCCCGCTCGAGAGCGAGCTCTCCAGCGGCGATGTGGTCGAGGTCTTCACGTCGAAGAACCCAGACTCGGGCCCGAGCAAGGACTGGCTCGGGTTCGTGAAGAGTCCCCGTGCGCGCAACAAGATCCGGCAGTGGTTCACGAAGGAACGCCGCGACGAGGCCATCGAGCAGGGCCGCGACGCGATCGCGCGCGCGATGCGCAAGCAGAACCTGCCGCTCCAGAAGCTGATGAGCCAGGAGTCGTTCGCCGAGGTTGCGGCGCAACTGCGGTACGACGACGTCTCGTCGCTGTATGCAGCCGTTGGCGAGGGGCATGTCTCGACGCAGTCGGTGCTCGAGAAGGTCGTGGCGCTCGTTCGCGACATCGAGGAGGGCGACGAGCCCGACCTGCCGATGCCGGTGCGGTCGCGAGCGTTGCCCCGCAGCTCCGACTCCGGCGTGCTGGTGCGCGGCGCGCCCGACATCCTCGTGAAGCTCGCCCGGTGTTGCACCCCGGTGCCAGGCGACCAGATCGTCGGATTCATCACGCGCGGCGCGGGCGTGTCGGTGCACCAGGCGAACTGCCACAACGTGCAGTCGCTCATGCGCGAGCCCGAGCGGATGATCGACGTCGAGTGGGCGCCGAGCTCGAAGAGCGTCTTCCTCGTGCAGATCCAGATCGAGGCGCTGGATCGGGCCGGGCTCCTCTCCGATGTCACTCGGGTGCTCTCGGAGCACCACGTGAACATCCTCTCTGCGAACGTGTCGACGTCGACGAATCGCCTCGCGGTCAGCCGGTTCGTCTTCGAGATGGGCGACACCACCCACCTCGACCGCGTCTTGAACGCCGTGCGCCGTATCGATGCGGTGTACGACGTGTACCGGGTCAGCGACGGCTGAGCACCCCGAACGAATCGGCGACCACCTGGGCCCTATCGAGACGAGTGAGCGCGCTCGCCTTGTGCGGAAGTCGCGTCGCGGCATCCAATCGTCGTCGAAGCGCCGACCCGAGTCGCTCGTGCGCCGCGATCAGCGCACCGACGATCTCGTCGACGAGAGCGTCGTCGAAGGTCGGCTCGCGAAGGAGATCGAAGCCGGTGCGCACGAGCGAGGTGCAGCGGATGCCGCCGAGCTCGACGATCTCGGAGTCGTCGATGCGCACCTCGCGCACGACCGCGCGATGGTCGGCGATCACGGCGATGCGTGAGCTGAGCGGCACGCAGAACTGCGCGACGGCCGGAGGAACGGCGAGCCCCCCATGCACCCACGCGGCCGAAAGGCGTTCGATGACGAGCCTACGCGGCGCCCTGAGCGCGATGACCGCGGCGCGGAATGCGGGCAGGTCGGGTTCGTCGACCGGCGCCCATCCATCGTCGATGGCGAACAGCTCGCCGTCGAGACGCGCCGCGCACAATTCGGCGAGGGGAAGATCGTCGGTGCCGAGCACCACCGGAAGCCGGGCCATGTGCCCATGTTGCGCCATACCGGAAGCGCTCAGGCGCGATGGACGGACACCTGTGGAGAACCCGCCGGCTGAACACGTGTGGAGTGCAGGTTCGCGCGGGCCGCCACGGGAGTGTTGCGGTGAGCGGCAGCCGCCCGACGGACTTCAGCCGCCCGACGGACTTCAGCCGCCCGACGGACTTCAGCCTCCGACGGCCTTCAGCCAGGCACGGCGAGCCTCGAGCGCCTCGCGAGCCTCGGTGGCCGCGCGGGTGTCGCCGGACGCCTCAGCAGCCGCGAGCTCGGCCTCGAGCTTGGAGATCGCATCGTGCAGCTGTCCGAGCATGCCCTCTGAGCGCGCCTTCTTCTCGGGATCTTCGCGCTGCCACTGCTGGTCCTCCAGCGAACGCACGTGCGTCTCCACCTTGCGCAACCGGTCTTCCACCGGACGCACCTGGTCGCGGGGCACGCGGCCGATCTCGTCCCAGCTGCGCTGGATCTTGTTCAGCGCAGCGCGGGCCTGCTTGGGGTCGGATACTGAGAGCAGCTTCTCGGCCTCGTCGAGAAGTGCGAGCTTCTCGGTGAGGTTCGCTCGGTACTCCTCGTCGTCGTGTGCGTCGGCTTCAGCCTTCGCCTGGAAGAGCACGTCGCCCGCTGCCTTGAACTTCGCCCAGAGGGAGTCGTCGAGCTTCTTGCCTGCGCGACCGGCCTGCTTCCACTCATCGAGCAGGTTGCGGTAGTCGCCGACCGCATCGGCACCGCGAGGCGCGAGCGCTTCTGCGCGCTCGATCAGCGCCTGCTTGCGAGTGCGCACGTCACGGTGCGCCGCGTCGAGCTCGGCGAAGAACGCCTTGCGGTGCTGCTCGATCGTCGAGCGCGCCGTTCGGAAGCGCTTCCAGAGTTCGTTGGCCTCGCCCTTGGGGAGGCGCGGGCCGTTCTGTTGGTGCTGCTGCCACCCGGCGAACAGCGCGTCGAGTTCGGCGGTCGCCTGCTTCCACTGGGTCTTGGCGGGGTCTTGCGCAGCGAGCGCTTCGGCCTGCTCCACGATGCGCGTGCGCTCGGCGATCGCCTCATCGAGCGCCGCCTTCGCTTCGGCCTGTTGCTGCTCGGTGAGCTCCTTCGCGGTGCCCGAGAGCGCCTCGAGACGGCGGGCGAGCGATTCGAGATCGCCGACCGCGTTGGCTCCGGCGACCGACTCGCGCAGCGACGTGACGGCCTTGGCGACGTCGGCGGCGGGGGCACCGCGCTTCGCCCGCTGCTCGAGAAGGGTCACCTGCCCCGCGAGATCGGCGTACTTGCGCTCGAAGTAGGCGAGTGCCTCTTCAGCCGTCGCGTCGGGGTACTGGCCGACTTCCCGCTCACCGTCGTTGGTGCGCACGAAGACGGTGCCCGTCTCGTCAACGCGGCCCCACGGTTGTTGCTCTGAATCGGTCACGGCCTCACCCTGTCGTAGGTCGAATGCCGCCAGGAGGCGGCGATGACGGCATCAAGCCTATTGCACCGTCGAACGCCGAACGCGGCGTTCACTGGATGGTGAACGCGGTGATCGTGGTCGGTACGACGGGGGCGCCGTCCGTGCCGCCGCCGGCGATTCCAGCGTCGATGACCCCGGCACGGAGCTGGTCGAGTCCGCTCGTGACCTGACCGATGACGGAGTAGCCGCCGGTGTCACCGGGGAGCGTCGTGTCCTCGTAGACGATGAAGAACTGGCTGCCATGGCTGTACTGGTCGGCAGCACGTGCCATCGCGATGGTTCCTGCGGGATAGATTCCGTCGGCCGGTGCGTTCTCGACCGGTCCATAGCTGTAGCCAGGACCGCCGGTGCCGTCACCCGATGGGTCGCCGCATTGGAGCACCCAGATCGTGTCCTTCGTGAGGCGGTGGCAGGTCGTGCCGTCGTAGAAGCCCGACTGGATGAGGCTGATCTCGCTCGAGACCGCCTGGGGTGCGGCCGCACCGTCGAGCTCGATGCCCAAGGGAATGTCATTGAGGGTGAGGGTTCCGGTCCAGGTGCGTCCCTCGGCGAGATCCGCCGACGGTACGTCGCCCTGATTCTCACCGGCGGGCGCGCTGGGCGTCGGCGTGGGCGTCGCAGCGGGTTCGGCCGCAGGTGTGCCCGGCCCACCGCTGAAGTAGAACAATTGCGCCGCCGTCGCGAGCACCAGCACGACGACGAGGGCGATGGCGGCGACGACGTTGTCCCTGGTGCGCCGGCGCAGTTTGCGCGCGTGGACTTCCTGGCGAGCCTGGTAGGTGCGGAGACGCGCGCGTTCCTCGCGCGCCTGACGGTCGTTCGATGCCACGCCTGCTCCTTCTCGGGACTCCTGCGTGCCGACTCTACGCAAGGCTCGGGATCGGCACCAATCGCGGGATCGGCGCGACGACGGCGGTGTCGGATGCCGCGGCTACGCTTGATCGCATGGTGGACTCCGGCCCGGGGCTGCGCTCCGGCGCGACGCCCCTCGCGGTGCGCATGCGCCCCACGAGCCTCGACGAGGTCGCGGGTCAGCGTCACCTGCTCACGCCGGGCTCGCCCCTCGTCGCGCTGGCCGGCGATCGCTCCGGTGAATCCGGCTCAGTGTCGGTGATCCTCTGGGGCCCGCCCGGAACCGGGAAGACCACGCTGGCGCAGGCGATCGCGCGATCGTCGGGGCGGAAGTTCGTCGAACTCTCGGCCGTCAGTGCCGGCGTGCGAGACGTGCGACAGGTCATGGAGGAGGCACGATCGAGCCGCGACCTCTACGGGCTCTCGACCGTGCTGTTCCTCGACGAGATCCACCGGTTCACGAAGGCCCAGCAAGACGCGCTGTTGCCCGGCGTCGAGAACGGCTGGGTCATCCTGGTCGCGGCCACCACCGAGAACCCGTCGTTCTCGGTCATCTCGCCGCTCCTTTCACGGTCGCTCCTGCTGACCCTCGAGCTCCTCACCGATGACGACCTCGGTGTCCTGGTCGATCGGGCCGTCGACGACCCCCGTGGCCTCGCCGGCCGATTCGCGCTCGAGCCCGAGGCCCGGGCTGCAATCATCAGACTCGCGTCGGGTGACGCGCGGCGTGCGCTCACGGCGCTCGAGGCGGCGTCCGTGGCCGCCGCACAATCCGCTCCGGTCGAGTCGCATCAGGTCGACGTGGCCGACGAGGCGGCCGCCGGCGGTGAGACCGCCGACGATGGCGCCACCGACGACACGGCCGATGGCGACGGCGAGGCGGATGCCGCGGCATCCGCGAAGCCGGTCATCACCGCCGACATCGTGGCCAGGGCCGTCGACCGCGCGCTCCTGCGCTATGACCGCAATGGCGACGAGCACTACGACGTGATCAGCGCCTTCATCAAGTCGGTGCGGGGCAGCGACGTCGATGCGGCGCTGCACTACCTCGCTCGCATGATCGAGGCGGGCGAAGACCCGCGCTTCATCGCGCGGCGCATCATCGTGCTCGCCTCCGAAGACATCGGCATGGCCGACCCCGGCGCGCTCGGCGTGGCCGTGGCCGCTGCCGACGCCGTGCAGTACATCGGCATGCCCGAGGGTCGAATTCCGCTCGCACAGGCCGTGGTGCATCTCGCGACCGCGCCCAAGTCGAACGCGGCGTACGTCGGCATCGACCGGGCCATCTCCGACGTACGAGAGGGCAAGGCAGGGCGCGTGCCGAAGCACCTGCGCGACGCGCATTATCCCGGAGCGAAGCGTCTCGGTCACGGCAAGGGATACGTGTATCCGCACAACGACCCGATCGGCGTGGTGGCGCAGGAGTACCTGCCTGCCGAACTGCGTGGCGCGATGTACTACGAGCCGACCGAGCACGGCAACGAGCGCGATGTGTCGGCTCGCCTTGCGAAGCTGCGGCGCATCGTGCGGGGCGGGGCGTGAACACAGTGGGGCATCGTGCCGTGCCAGCACCGAGCACCGAGCACCGCGGCGCCGTAAGGCTGGCGTGATACGATGGTCTTCGGCCTGAAGCCAGGTCCTCGAGCGCGGCTGCGAGGGGATCATCGGCGAATGGGCGCGATCTGTAGCCGATCCGCCCTTGGCGAATCCCTCTGACACAGACTTCCGGCGCGCCATCGTGCCGTGAATTCATACTTGAGATTCTTCCGAAAGGACATTCGTGTCGAACCAGTCACGTAGCAAGACCCGCCTCTCGCGGGCGCTCGGCGTCGCCCTCACTCCGAAGGCCGCCCGGTACCTCGAGAAGCGTCCGTACGCACCAGGCGAGCACGGCCGCACCAAGCGCAAGGCCGACTCCGACTATGCGGTACGCCTTCGCGAGAAGCAGCGCCTCCGCGCCCAGTACGGCATTCGCGAGAAGCAGCTGCGCATCGCATTCAACGAGGCTCGCCGTACCGACGGCCTGACGGGTGAGAACCTCGTCGAGCTGCTCGAGATGCGCCTCGACGCCCTCGTGCTCCGCGCCGGCTTCGCCCGCACCATCTCTCAGGCCCGCCAGTTCGTCGTGCACCGGCACATCCTCGTCGACGGCCAGCTCGTCGACCGTCCCTCGTTCCGCGTGAAGCCGGGCCAGCGCATCGGTGTCAAGCAGCGCTCAGAGGGCACCGAGCCCTTCCAGGTCGCCGCCGCCGGTGGTCACGTCGACGTGCTCCCCAAGACCCCGGGCTACCTCGATGTCGAGCTCGACACGCTCCAGGCCACGCTCGTGCGTCGCCCCAAGCGCGCCGAGGTTCCCGTGACCTGTGACGTGCAGCTGGTCGTCGAGTACTACGCCGCTCGCTGACGCAACGGCGCATCGGGCAGGGGTCGCGGGGTTCTCCCGCGGCCCCTGTTCCCGTTCAGCGCCATACGCCGCCACTACACTGTGAGGATGCGTGCCGAGCGGATGTCGCGCGGCGGAATCGGTCTGAGGGAGCACTTCGTGAAGAGCATTCTGTGGTTCGCCGTCGGCATTGCGGCCGGGTTCGTCACTGCGCACCAGGTCAACCAGAGCAAGCAGGGCCGGGCGTTCTTCTCCTCGCTCGACGCCAAGGCCCGGGCGTTCGGCAACGCCATCGCAGAGGGCTACCACGAACGCGACGCCGAACTCCGCGCTGCGGACGACGACGGCTCCGCCGTCTCCCGCTGACGCCGGCCACCACGACCCCGCCCGCGAACCGGGCCGCCGAATCAGAACGGAATCATGCAGACTGCAGACATCCGCCAACGCTGGCTGGACTTCTTCGCCGCGCGCGGCCACACGGTGGTGCCATCGGCCTCCCTCGTCTCCGATGACCCGACCCTGCTCTTCACGGTTGCCGGCATGGTGCCGTTCGTGCCCTACCTCACCGGTCTCGTCCCCGCTCCCTACCCACGCGCGACGAGCGTGCAGAAGTGCATCCGCACCAACGACATCGAAGAGGTCGGCAGAACACCGCGTCACGGCACCTTCTTCCAGATGAGCGGCAACTTCTCGTTCGGCGATTACTTCAAGGAAGGCGCAATCAGTCTGGCCTGGGAGCTGCTGACGACCCCCGAGGCCGATGGCGGGTACGGCTTCGACCCGAGCGATCTCTGGGTCACCGTCTACAAGGACGATGATGAGGCCATCGAACTGTGGAAGAAGGTGGCGGCCCTTCCCGACGAGCGCATCCAGCGTCTCGACAAGGACACGAACTACTGGCACACCGGCCAGCCGGGTCCTGCCGGCCCGTGCTCGGAGATCTTCTTCGACCGCGGACCAGAGTACGGCGTCGACGGCGGTCCGGCCACCGATGACGACCGCTACGTCGAGATCTGGAATCTCGTGTTCATGCAGTACCTGATCGACGACGTGACGTCGAAGACCGACTTCCGCATCGTCAGGGAGCTGCCGAAGAAGAACATCGACACCGGCATGGGCCTCGAGCGCGTGGCCTTCATCAAGCAGGGTGTCGACAACATGTACGAGATCGACCAGGTGCGGCCGGTGCTCGATCGCGCGGCCGAGCTCTCGGGTCGTCGGTACGGCGCCAACCACGACGACGACGTTCGCATGCGGGTCATCGCCGACCACGTGCGTTCCTCGCTCATGCTGATGAGCGACGGAGTGAGCCCGTCGAACGAGGGTCGCGGGTACATCCTGCGCCGGCTCCTGCGACGCACCATCCGCGCGATGCGCCTGCTCGGAGTCGAGGGTCCGACGTTCCGCGAGTTGTTCGCGGCGTCCCGAGACGCGATGAAGGCGGCGTATCCCGAGGTCGCCCGCGACTACACCCACATCGAGCAGCTGGCGCTCGGCGAGGAACAGGCGTTCCTGCGTACGCTGACCGCCGGCACCTCGATCCTCGACCTCGAGGTCGCGAAGACGAAGGATGCCGGTCAGGCGGCGATCGCCGGAGATACGGCGTTCCTCCTCCACGACACCTACGGGTTCCCGATCGAGCTCACCCTCGAGATGGCAGACGAGGCGGGCCTCGCCGTCGACCGCGCCGCCTTCGACGAGCTCATGACAGCGCAGCGCACCCGCGCGAAGGCCGACGCGAAGTCGAAGAAGAAGGTGCTCGCCGATCTCTCGGTCTACGGGGAACTGCGTGCAAAGGGCGAAACGATCTTCACCGGGTACACCGAGCTCGCGACGGCGACGACCGTGTTGGGCCTGCTCGTCGATGGTCGACCAGTGCCCGTTGCCGTCACCGGCCAGACGGCTGAGGTGATCCTCGCCGAGACCTCGCTCTACGCCGAGTCGGGCGGGCAGGCGCCCGACCGCGGTCGCATCGTCGGCGATGGCTTCGAGCTCGAGGTGCTCGATGTGCAGAAGCCAGTGCGCGGGCTCATCAGCCACACCGTGAAGGTGGTCTCGGGTGAGGTCGGCGTCGGGTCCGCGGCGACGACGCTCGTCGACGAGGACTACCGAAGGGGTGCCACCCAGGCGCACTCCGGTACCCACATCGTGCACGCGGCGCTCCGCCAGGTGCTCGGCCCGAACGCGCATCAGTCGGGCTCGTTCAACAAGGCGGGGTACCTCCGCCTCGACTACGGCTGGAACTCGGCGCTCTCGCCCGAAACGCGCACCGAGATCGAGGAGATCTCGAACGCAGCGATCCGGGACAACCTCGAAGTGGTCACTCGCGAGATGCCGCTCGATCAGGCCAAGTCGCTCGGTGCGATGGCGCTCTTCGGCGAGAAGTACGGCGATGTCGTCCGCGTCGTCGACATCGGCGGCCCCTGGTCGCGCGAGCTCTGCGCCGGCACGCACGTGTCGACGAGCGCCGAGGTCGGCATGATCAACATCGTGGGGGAGTCCTCGGTCGGCGCGTCGAACCGCCGCGTGGAATCGCTCGTCGGCCTCGACGCCTTCCGGCGCTTCGCGTCGGAGCGTGCGCTCGTCTCCGAGCTGACGTCGTCGCTGAAGACCCGGCCCGAGCAGCTCGTCGACCGTGTCGGCGAGCTTGTCTCGAGCCTGAAGGCCGCCGAGAAGCGCATCCAGCAGTTCGAGGCACGCGCGCTGAACGACCGCGTGCCCGCCCTCGCGGCGAAGGCCGTTCGCACGGGCGAGGTACTGCTCGTCGCCGAGACGGTCGGCTCGCTCGGCACGAGTGATGAGCTG
>JALYWB010000070.1 GCA_030852935.1 Actinomycetota bacterium
CCGACGTGCCAACTCGGCGCGCACCTCGTCGACGGCGCCGGGGCGGCCGGCTGCGGCATCCGCCACGGTGCCCGTGCCGACGGCACCGCCGAACTGCACCGGGTAGACGAGCCCGTCGACGGACTCGATCGCCGAGGTCACGCCGTCGAGCCAGCCCGCGGCGAGCACCCCGAGCGTGCTTGCCTCTGCGTGCCGGGCGAGCGAGCGAGCGATGCGAGGACTGCGTCGTTCCGCGTCGGCAACGGCGGCGAGCCGATGTCCCACCTCGATGAGGGACTCGCGAGCGGCGCCGAGGGCATCGCGCGAGATGAGCATGAGGGCCGAGTCGACGATGTCCTGACTTGTCGCGCCGAGGTGCAGGCGTTCGGCCGGGTGGCCGGCCGCCTCGAGCTGCTCGCGCAGCAGCGGCACGAGCGCGACGACCGGAACGCCGTCGCGCACGACGCCAGCGCGCAGCGTTTCGCGGTCGAGGGCGGAGGCGTCGAGCGCGGTGGACTGTGCATCGAGGCGCTCGTCGAGCACGGTGCCCCATGCGCGCAGCAGCGCACGCTCGACCTCGACGAGTGCGGCGAGAATCGCGTCATCGTCGGTTCCGGAGGCTTCCGCCGCACCCGGATCGATGAGTCCCCAGTCGGTCATCAGGCCATCATCGCTCAGACCTCGATGCCGTAGTCGAGGAAGATCGTTTCGCCGTCGCCCTGCAGGCGGATGTCGAAGCGATACGAGCGATCGCCGTCGGGCTCGGCGATGAGCGTATCGCGACGCGCGGTGTCGACCTTCGTGAGCAACGGGTCGGCCGCATTCGCATCCGCCTCGTCGCCGAAGTACGCGCGCGTGAACAGGTGGTTCAGCACGCCACGGGCGAACACCGCCACGAGCAGGTAGGGCGCGCTGCCCTCGCGCATCGCGCCCGGCTTGATGGTCGTGAACGAGTAGTGGCCGTCTCGGCTGACGGCCGCACGGCCGAAGCCGGCGAACCCGTGCTGGTCGCGGTCGAACGCGCCGCGTTCGGTCGAGGGTCGGCCCGCGGCATCCGCCCCCCAGATCTCGATGATCGCGTCGGGGATCGGGTCACCGGCACCGTCGTACAGCGTGCCGTGGAACCGGATCGCGTCGGGAAGCCACGGCGCCCGCACGTCGGGTCCGCCCTCGTACGGCAGCGCATAGCCGAAGAACGGCCCCACCGTCTGGGAGGGGGTCTGGCCGAGCGGGCCGCGGTGCTCGTCGGGATGCGTGTGCGCGCCGGGCAGGTCGCTGGCGTCGAACGCCTCGGAGGCGCCCGTCGAGTCGGCGCGTGTGGCGTCTGTGGGGTTCTGGTCAGGCATGGTCGGCATCCTCCGGCTCCATCCAGGTCGATTTCGGGCCGGTGAGCACGACGTCCCAGCGGTAGCCGAGCGCCCACTCGGGCTCGCTCACGTCGTGGTCGTATGCCGCGACGAGCCGCTCGCGAGCGGCCGGGTCGACGATCGACTGGTAGATCGGGTCGAGCGCGAAGAGCGGATCGCCGGGGAAGTACATCTGCGTCACGAGCCGCTGGGTGAAGGCCGTGCCGAAGAACGAGAAGTGGATGTGGGCCGGCCGCCAGGCGTTGCGGTGGTTCTTCCACGGGTAGGCGCCGGGCTTGATCGTGGTCAGGCGGTACGAGCCGTCATCACCCGTGATGACCCGACCCACGCCCGTGAAGTTCGGGTCGAGTGGCGCCGGGTGCTGGTCGCGCTTGTGCACGTAGCGGCCCGAGGCGTTCGCCTGCCAGAGCTCGATGAGCTGGTTGCGCACCGGGCGGCCGTCGCCATCGAGCACGCGTCCGGTCACGATGATGCGCTCGCCGAGCGGTTCGCCGCTGTGCTGGATGGTCAGGTCGGCCTCGTCGGCCGCGACATCGGAGTGCCCGAATGCCGGCGAGACGAGCTCGATCTCCTCAGGGTCGGCGCGCACGAGCTCATGCGTCGGATGCCGCAGGGTCGTCGATCGGTACGGCGCGAAGTCGCGCGGCGGATGCGCCCGCATGGGGCGGCCGGCGTCGGCTGCTTCCTGTGCGGCCGCGTGCCGCTCGGCGAGCTCGGCGGAGATGGTCTCCTGCGTGAGCTCGGGCTGGGGACTGGTCTGCATGGGGCGTGCTCCTCGGTGGCGATGGGTGAGACGTGGAGATTCAGCGATTCAGAACGGGAGTCCGGCGTACTGCTCGGCGAGACTGCGCTTCGCGTGCTCGGACCCGGTGACGTACTCGAGCTGGCCGACCTGGCTGCGATAGCGGAACGCCCGCGCCGAGGCATCCGGGACCTCATGGTGCACGTGCAGCATCTCGGTCATCCATTGCGAGAACTGCTGCACCTTCCACTGTCGCGTGAGCGCGCGATCGCTGTACTCCTCGAGCCCACGCGGGTTACCGGCGCGGTCGTCGAGGATGGCACGGCCGAGCATCGCGACGTCGGCGATGGCGGAGTTGAGGCCTTTCGCGCCGGTCGGTGGCACGATGTGGCCGGCGTCGCCGGCGAGGAAGAGACGACCCGAGCGCAGGTTCGAGACCACGAAGCTGCGCATCGGCGTGATCGACTTCTCGGTGATCGTGCCCTCGTGCAGCGTCCAGCCGTCGATGCCGAGCCGCGTGTGCAGTGCATCCCAGATGCGGGCGTCGCTCCACTCGTCGATCGACTCGTCAGGGGCGACCTGTACGTAGAGGCGCGAGACCTCGAGCGATCGCATCGAGTGCATGCCGAAGCCGTCGGCGTGCAGCGCGTAGATGAGATCGTCGGTCGACGGCGCCACGTCGACGAGGATGCCGAGCCAGCCGAACGGATAGCTGCGCTCGTACGTGTGCAGCTCACCCGGGCGGAATCGTTGCCGGCACACTCCGTGATAGCCGTCGGCACCGACGATGAGGTCGGCCTCGAGCTCGTGCACGCTGCCGTCACGGGTGTAGATGACGGCGGGCTGCGACCCCGTGAAGCCGACCGGCTCGACATCCTCGGCCTCGAAGACGATGGCGGATCCGATGCGTTCGTGCTCGGCGAGCAGGTCGGCCACGACGGCCTGTTGGCCGTACACCGTGACGGTGCGGCCGACGAGCTCCTGGAAGTCGATGTGGTGACGCTGGCCCTCGTGCTGCAGGTAGATGCCGCCGTGCGTGAGGCCCTTCTCGCGCAGCCGGCCGTCGAGGCCGAGCTCGGCGAGGATGTCGACAGAGCCCTGTTCGAGTACACCGGCCCGGATGCGGCCGAGCACGTACTCCTTCGACCGCTGCTCGAGGATCGTGAACGGCACGTCGGCCTGGTGCAGGATGTGACCCAGCAGGAGGCCGGCCGGGCCCGCTCCGATGATCGCCACACCGGTCTTTTCGCGCACGGATGCCGCCTCTCACCTCGTCGGGACTGCCTCATGAGGATGACGCGTGGCGGTGACGGGTGGCGGGCAACTTCCACTCAGTGGAAGAACCTCACCCGTTACGGGCGCCAGCCGAGCGCGCGCGAGACGCCACGCGCGGCCATGCGCACGCCGAGGTCGAACCGCGGCTCGTCACGGAGATCGGCGTGGGCGATGATCGAGACGGCCGCGACGACGTCGCCGGAGGCATCCCGCACCGGCGCCGCGACCGAGAACGCCCCGCGGGTGAGCGCTTCGACCGAGCGCGACACCCCGACGGAGCGGATCTCGGCGAGCCGTACCCGCAACTCGTGCTCGGTCGTCAGTGTGTTCGGGAGGTACTTCTTCGGCCCCGAGGCGAGCACACCCTCGAGCACACCCGGCTCGGCATGCGCGAGCAGCACGAGGCCCACGCCGGTCGCGTGCAGTGGAAGACGGGTGCCGACGTCGGAGATCACCGCCACCGCATCGGGCGCCGAGAGACGGTCGAGGTAGACCACACCGAGCCCGTCGCGCACGGCGAGATGCACGTGCTCGCGCGTGGAGTCGAGCAGGTCTTCGAGGTAGGGCTGGGCGGCCGCACGCAGCCGGCGCGCCTTCGGCTCGCGCACGCCCAGCCGCCAGAGCTTGAGGCCGAGCCGATAGAGGCCGTCTTCGCCGCGCACGAGTCCGCCCCACTCGACCCACTCGGCGACGAGTCGGTGCGCGGTCGACAGCGGCAGGCGTGCGCTACCGGCGATCTCGCTGAGCGTGAGTTCCTCACGACCCTGGAACGAGTCGGCGATCGCGAAGAGCTTCTCGGCGACGGTGCGACCGTCGCTGCCTCCACCTGCCATGGGCACATGGTACGTCGGCCGTCAGCGATGGATGAGCGCATCACAGTGAGTGATCTGGGACATCATCACATTCAGCTTCCCTGATGTACGCGTCTCGCCGAGAGTGGATGCAGTGCCGCAAGACGGGCACCCACCATCCGTTCGGCCACGGTCCCTGAGTTCGTCCAAGGGCCGTCACCACCACGAAGGATCGACGATGATCACCCTTCTCTCACATCTCTCCCACCTCGAGATCGCGGCACCCGACGTCGAGGCATCGGCCACGTTCTACCAGGAGCGACTCGGCCTGCGCGAGGTCGGCCGCGACGGCGGCAAGGTCTACCTCCGCTCGTGGGGCGACTACACGCACCACAGCGTCGTCGTCTCGGAGGGCCCGGAACCGGCCCTCGTCGAGATCGGCTGGCGCACGACGAGCGCAGAGGCGCTCGACGAGGCCGCGCGCCGCGTCGAGGAGGCGGGCGTGACCGGCGAGTGGTCGGATTCCGGCCCCGGACGCGGACGCTCGTACGTGTTCACCGGGCCCTGGGGGCACACCATCCGACTCGCGTGGGACATCGAGCGGTATCAGTCCGACGAGGCGCACGCGTCGATCTTCCCCGACCGCCCCGAGAAGCGTTCGAGCGTGGCCGGCGCACCGCGCTTCCTCGACCACGTCACCATCGCGGCATCCGACGTGCGTGCCTTCGTGCAGTGGCACCACGACGTGCTCGGCTTCCGCATCATGGCGTACACCGACCTCGACGAGGCGCCCGTCACGGTGTTCGCGGTGATCACGACGAACGAGAAGTCGCACGACCTCGGCGTCGTGCTCGACAGTTCCTCGCGGTCCGGCCGCATCAACCACTACGCGTTCTGGGTCGACACTCGCGAGGAACTGCTCATCGCCGCCGACGTGCTCATGGAGAACGGCACCGACATCGAGTACGGGCCGTCGATCCACGGCATCGGCGAGCAGAGCTTCCTGTACTTCCGCGACCCGAGTGGGATGCGCGTCGAGGTGAATACCGGCGGCTACCGCAACTACGTGCCCGACTGGCAGGCCAACACCTGGAAGCCGTCGAACGGCTCCAACAACCTCTACCGCAACAGCGCCATGCCGATGTCGATGACCGAGTCGTTCCCGCCCGACGAGGGCCGACCCACCGCGACCGAGGAGGGCATCGTGCCGGGCACCGAGGACGCGCTGCTCAACCCGTACGGCAAGCACGGCCAGGGCTGAGCCCGACCCGATCAGGGGCGTTCGACGATCTTCGTCGGGCGCCCCTT
This sequence comes from Actinomycetota bacterium, assembly GCA_030852935.1. Classification (GTDB taxonomy): domain Bacteria; phylum Actinomycetota; class Actinomycetes; order Actinomycetales; family Microbacteriaceae; genus Agromyces. The sequence goes on from JALYWB010000070.1 coordinate 5,463, forward strand.
CTGGTGCCGCGCGAAATCAGTCGAGCTCGCGCAACTCGGTCGTGCGCGCGCTCGGGGTGTCTCCGGTGTTGACGGTGCCCTGCGGCTCGATGAGGAGCGCCGACACCTCGCCGTCGGCACGTGGGCAGTGCTCGACGCCGCGCGGCACGACATACACATCGCCAGGTCCGAGCATGACCTCGCCGTCGCGGAGCTGGATCACGAGCGAGCCCGAGACCACGAGGAAGAGCTCATCGGTGTCGGGGTGGCTGTGCCAGGTGAATTCGCCCTGCAGCTTGACCACCTTGACGTCGTAGTCGTTCACGCTGACCAGGCGGCGCGGCTGCCAGTGGTCGGAGAACGAGTCGAACGCAGCCTGCAGATTCCGAACCTGGTCTGTCATCGTTCGATTCTGGCGCACTCGGCGCGTCAGCGCACGGGCCGTCCCT
>JALYWB010000085.1 GCA_030852935.1 Actinomycetota bacterium
TGGATTCGGGGTCTGATGCGCGGCGATTCACAGGCTAATCCCATACACGGCTATTGATTCGATCTCTTCGCTATGCGACCATTTATGAGGCCGAATTGATGCTCACAGGGACGTGAGCCGATCAGTCATGATCCTACTTCCCGAGATTCGGCTTTCCCCCAGCAGCAGCCGGAATCGGCACGTGCAATCGTGCGCGTCTGCGAATCGAAGTACACGCAAGGAGCATCTCCATGGATTGGCGCGATAAGGCCGCCTGCCTCACCGCAGACCCGGAACTCTTCTTCCCGGTCGGAAACACTGGTCCGGCTGTCGACCAAATCGAGAAGGCGAAGGCCGTTTGCGGCCGCTGCACCGTCACGGAGATCTGCCTCCAATACGCCCTCGAGACCGGTCAGGACTCGGGCGTCTGGGGAGGCCTGAGCGAAGACGAGCGCCGCGCGCTCAAGCGCCGCGCCGCCCGCGCCCGTCGCGCGTCCTGAGCGGTTGCCGGGCGTCCTGAACGGTTGCCGCGGATGACCGCGGTCCGGGGCATCCGCACCTCACGCGTCAGGCGCGATCCATCGCAACGGCACGTCGATCGTCACCTCGGTGCCGCTTCCGACGACCGTGTGCCAGTCGATCGTGCCGCCCAGTTCACCCTGGATGAGGGTACGCACGATCTGCGTGCCCAAGCCCTCGCCGACCTTTCCTTCGGGTAGGCCAGAGCCGCTGTCGCGCACCTGCACGGTGAGCGCCGTCGGTGATCGGTCGGCGGTGATCTCGACGTCGCCCTCCTGACCGGCCAGGCCGTGCTCGACCGCGTTCGTCACGAGCTCGGTGAGCGCGAGCGCGAGCGGGGTGGCGTACGAGCTCGGCAACACGCCGAACGACCCCGAACGCTTCGGATGGGCGGTCGTGTTGTGGGCAGATGCCACCTCGGCGACGAGCAGCAGGGCCCGGTCGAACACCTCGTCGAAGTCGACGTTCTGGCTGAGCCCCTCGGACAGCGTGTCGTGCACGACGGCGATGGCGCCGACGCGGCGCATCGCCTGCGTGAGCGCCTCTCGGGCTTCATCGGAGTGGGTGCGGCGGGCTTGGATCCGCAGCAGCGAGGCGACGGTCTGCAGGTTGTTCTTCACGCGATGGTGGATCTCCCGGATCGTCGCATCCTTCGTGATGAGCTCCTGCTCCTGGTGGCGCAGCTCAGTGACGTCGCGGCTCATCACGATCGCCCCGACCCGGTCGCCACGATGGCGGATCGGGATGGCACGAAGTGTGACGGTGACGCCGCGAGACTCCACGTCGGTGCGCCACGGCGCACGGCCGGTGACCACGAGCGGGAGCGACTCGTCGACGACGAGCTTGCCGCTGAGGAGCCTCGTCATGACGTCGGCAAGCGACTCTCCCTCGAGCTCGTCGTCGAAGCCCATGCGGTTGAACGCCGACAGCGCGTTCGGGCTCGCGAATGTCGTGACCCCGTCGACGTCGAGCCGGATGACGCCGTCTGACGCGCGCGGTGCTCCCCGGCGCGGACCGGTCGGTGCGCCCAGGTCGGGAAAGTCGCCCGATGCGATCATCTGGAAGAGCTCTTCAGCGCACTCGTTGAAGGTGAGCTCCTGGCGGCTGGGAGTGCGCGTAGCGCCGAGGTTCGTGTGCCGAGTGATGACCGCCACGGGCTGGATCGCGAGTTCGGTTCCCGAAGCCGAGAGTCGGCGCATCACCGGTACGGCGCGAACACGAGTCGGCATCTCCTCGTACCAGTCGGGCGCCGACGAGTCGACGATGACCGAACTCTCGAACGCCTCGGTGACGAGGTCTCGCCACTGCGGCTTGATCTGTTGGCCCACGAAGTCGCGGTAGAAGAGCGTCGCAGCGCTCGAGGGACGCGAATGCGCCACGGCGACGAAGCCGTCGTCACCTGACGGCACCCACAGCACGATGTCGGCGAAGGCGAGGTCTGCGAGCAGTTGCAGGTCGCCGACGAGCATGTGCAGCCATTCGACGTCCGCCTGACTGCTGCGGCCCTGGGCGAGGACGAGATCACTGAGGGTCGACACAGACCCAGCGTAGTGCGCGGCTCAACCTGCGGCCGCCCGGCGCAGTGGCGCGAATGCGAGGCGGCGGCGGCGGGCCGGCTCGGGTACGGGAAGGATGCGATCGAGTGCGTAATCGCGCACTGCCGCACGGAGCGGGCTTCGTGGGGCCGCGTCGCGCAGGGTGCGCGCCGTGAGGACGGCGGCGTCTGCGGCGCGTGCGTCATGCGGCAGCATGACCGCGTCGGTGATGCCGGCGAATCGCCGCAACGTCTGGCGCACCTGCGCGTGCGCGTCGATGCCGAGCACGCTCGTGCGCACCCGGTTCACTACGACATCGATGCGCTCGGCATCGACGAGGTCGACCAGTTCGCCGTGGCCCCGGAGGAACCTCGACAGGCCAACGGGGTCGCCGAGCCCGACGGCGACTACGCGATCGGCCGAACTGAGCGAAGCGAAGGTGGCCGCATTGCGGCGCGGAGCGAACTGGTCGCTCGTGAGTTCTTCATCGCGTTCGAGGCTGAAGCCCGTGTCGACGACGACGTACTCGACCCACCCGCGGATCGCGGCGAGCGCTCCGGCGACCCGATCGGCGGCGAGCTCGGGCCAGCGGCTCGGCCCGACCAATCCGGTGAACACATCGAACGAGGCGCGCGGTGCCGAGTAGCGTTGCGCGATGCGCTCGAGTTCGGCGCGGTCGAGCGCACCGCCTGCGGCAAGACGACATGCCGATGCCAGTCCGGGAGCCTCGTCGAGCAGGCCGAGCGACGGCGCGACCGAGCCGCCGTACGGGTCGGCGTCGACCAGCGCAACGGAATGTCCGGCGGCGGCCAGTTCAGCAGCGAGGTTCACCGCGATCGTCGTGCGCCCGGGCGCTCCGGCGGGACCCCATACCGCGATCAGGGAGGCCGCCCGCGGCCCCCGGGGCGAGGACTCACCGACGCGCGCCGGCACCGGAACGCCGCCCCGGACGAGCGGCTCGATCTCACTCCATGCGGCGGATCGGTCGACCACCTCGTGCAGCCCCAGGTGCGCGGCATGCGCTCGCTCGGCGTCACCGCCCGCAAGCGCGATCAGGCGGATGCCGCGATCATCGCATCCCGTGAGCAGTTCGGCGCTCAGCGTGTCGCGTCCTGCACCGACGAGCACCACCTCGGGCGCGAGCATGTCGAGGCTCTCGAGTACGTCACGCCATCCGACCAGCCGGGCGACGATCGCGTGACCGTGCTCGACGACATCGGCGAGCAGCCGGTCCTCCGTGCCCGGGTCGAGCGCGAGGGCGAGGCGGGCCATCAGTCCGAACCCGCGCGGGCGGGCACGAGGTCGAGCGCATCGCCGGAGGCGAGGGCCTCGAGAAGCGCCGCGACCTTCTCGCGGGGGACGAGCAGTTCGACAGAGACACCTCCGGAGGCGACCATGCCCTCCGGCTCCTGGATTCCGGCGATCTCGGCGCCTGCGACGAGCACGACAGGGGGCTCGTAGCTGCCGCGATCGACCAGCCGTGCGGCCCACAGGTCGACCGTTGCGCCGGCGCCGAGGCCGCTCGGCAAGGCGTTGCGGCTGGGCACGACCACCGTGGCGAGGCCCGTGCTGTCGACGGTGTCCACCGCCGAGGTGGGAACCAGTTCTCCGGCTTCCATCGTGCGGATGGCGACGAGCCCGCCGTCGGGAACGTCGCCGGGAGCGAGGTACTGTTCGGCTGCGGCACCGAGCCGCACCGACTGGGTGGCGAGGTCGGTGGCATCGATGCGCGTTCCGGGTGTGACCGTGCCACGCACCGAATACACCTCTGCGGAATCGTCGAAGCCTGAGACGAGCACCCAGACGCCGGCCGTCGAGGTGGCGATCAGCACGATGCCGATGAGCAGTCGGGGATCGAGTCGAAGGGCACCACGCTCTGCGCGTTCTGATCGACGGGCCATCGTGCTCCTTCCATGATGGCGCGGATCGCGCCGGACTCCATGGTGACCCGAAACCGTGAGGACGCCCCGAAGTTATCCACACCCGCAGACGCCCCGGTGTCACGGGTCGATAATCGAGTCATGACCACTCCCGGTGCAGGCGATGAGATCGGCCGGTTCCTGACCGTCGCCGACGCGGCTGAGCTGCTCGCCGTCGATGTCGCCACCGTGGACGAACTGATCCGATCCGGTGAGCTCCCCGCGATCCGGGTCGGCAGCTCCGGCCCGTGGCGTGTCGAACGCGCGCAGCTCGAGGTGTGGATCGACGACCAGTACGAGCAGACTCGTCGGCGCGCGTTGTGGAACCAGGGCGAGGCTGCGAGCATCGCCGAGCTGTCGGGCACGAGGCCCGGTCACCTCCGTCCGGTCGACTGACGCCCGGCGGCGCTCAGTCGAACTCGACGAGCACGAGACGCTCGAGCGGCACGATGCGATAGCCACGCACCTCGCGGTCGCGGCGCGGCGACCCGGGCTCGTGGAGGGCCAGGTCGAAGTGGTCGCGGGCCACGCGATCGATCGTGCCGTGCAGTCGACCGTCCTCTGTGGTGAGATGCACCGCCAGCCGACGTCGGCAGAGGTCGCGCAGCACGAAGGAGAGCCCGATGCGTTCGGCCAGCCGCGTCGACGCCTCGGGCGACGGCACGAGGCTCGGCTCGAGCTGGCTGCGCGACGGATGGATCGCAGCGATCGCCGCGAACGGGACGATGCACTGCGCAGCCGTATTGGCTACGCCCCGTACAGCCGCACTCATCCAGTCGCGCCCGAACGTTTGCGGCCGAACTTCGAGGACGCGCTCCCCACGCAGCTCCAGCCGGATGCCGCCCACCGGATCGTCGCCGTTCGCCCGTGACATCGCGGTCAATCGATCACGCAGGGTCAATCGACCGAGCCGGAGCCGCTCCTCCTCGATCGCCAGCGCCCGTTCCTCATCGCGCTGTTCCTGATCGAGTTGCGACTCCAGATCGTCGAAGAGCAGATCCCAGCGCATGCACGCACGTTACTCGCTGCGTCGGGGTGTTACTCGATCGTTCTCCACAGGTCGCCGATTCGCTTGACACGATTCGGCACTCGTCAATACCTTTCACTCAGGGATCTCCGATCACCCCCGATCGGGGGTATCCCGAGGTCGGCCGACGTCGACGACACCCTTTCTGGAGCAAAGATGACCGCACGTCCTGCCGTTGCACGCACCGTGGTACGAGGTTCCACCGTGCAGTTCCTCGACGACGAAGACGACTTCTTCGGGCGACAACCGTCCCGGCGCAGCGAGCTTCCAGACCCCGACGTGTTGCTCCGCAACCTCACCCATTGCGTCATCGAGGTGCTCGCGGGTGCCCGCGACCTCGAGCAATTGGCGCGCTGGGTCACCGACGACGTCTACCGCAACCTCACGAAGCGCGTCGTGCTCGCCGCCCGGGCCCGTCGCGTCAAGGGTCAGGCCGCGCGGCGGCCGGCCTTCACGCTCGGCAACATCGTCACGTGCGAACCTGCGGATGGCGTCATCGAGGCCGTCATCATGGTGCACCAGCGCCCGAGGTCGCGCGCGGTCGCCATCCGGCTCGAGGGGCTCGACCAGCGCTGGCGCGCGAGCGCGATCAACGTGCTCTGAGGTCTCTGACCTCGTCACGCGCGGTCAGCGCTCGTCAGCGCACGGTCAGCGGCCCTTGCGCTCCTGGGCACGACGCTCTGCCCGGTTCTGCGGCTGCGACTGGTCGCCACCGCCATCCGTGCGCTGACCGAACGCCCCACGTGACGGCTCCACCGCGGGCGCCTGGGCCTGCGCGACCGCACGACGGGCGCGCTGGGTGGCCGCCTGCTGTACCTGTCCGCGCTGGTTGCGCACCTCGACACCGCCGGCATCGCTCGGCGCGGAGTAGCTCAGCTTGTCGTTGGATGCACCCTGGCGTCCGAGTCCCTTCGCCTCGATGGTCGCGCCGCCGACACCGGCCTGCGGTGCGACCTCGACCTCGAGATTGAAGAGGAAGCCGACCGTCTCCTCGCGGATCGAGCCCATCATCTGCTGGAACATCGCGTAGCCTTCGCGCTGGTACTCGACCAGCGGGTCGCGCTGCGCCATGGCACGCAGGCCGATGCCATCCTTCAGGTAGTCCATCTCGTAGAGATGGTCGCGCCAGCGACGGTCGATGACCGACAGCACCACGCGACGTTCGAGCTCGCGCATCGCGGGGCTCCCGAGCTGCTCCTCGCGCCGCTGGTAGGCGAGCTTCGCGTCGGAGAGGATCTCGCGGCGGATGAAATCGCGATTCACGCGGCCCTTCTCACCGGCCTCCGCGACGACTTCTTCGATGGTGATGCCGATGGGGTAGAGCGTCTTGAGCTCGGTCCACAGAGCATCGAAGTCCCACTCGTCGGGGTCGCCTTCTGCGGTGTGCACGTCGAGCACCTCGTCGATCACGTTCTCGAGAAATGTCTGCGTGCGCTCGTGCAGGTCGTCGCCCTCGAGGATGCGTCGGCGGTCGTTGTAGATCGCCTCGCGCTGGCGGTTCAGCACGTCGTCGTACTTCAGCACGTTCTTGCGGATCTCGGCGTTGCGGGCCTCGACCTGCGACTGTGCTGAGCGGATGGCACGCGTGACCACCTTCGACTCGATCGCCACGTCGTCGGGCACGCCGCGGGACATGAGGCTCTCGGCCGCGCCGGCATTGAACAGGCGCATCAGGTCGTCGGTGAGCGAGAGGTAGAACCGGCTCTCGCCCGGGTCGCCCTGACGGCCGGAGCGACCACGAAGCTGGTTGTCGATGCGGCGGGACTCGTGGCGCTCGGTGCCGAGCACGTACAGGCCGCCTGCGGCCAGCACCTTCTCTGCCTCGACATCGACCTCGGCCTTCACCCGCTGGAAGACCTCGTCCCACGCGGTCTCGTATTCCTCGGGAGTGTCGACCGGGCTGAGGCCGCGCTCGTGCATCTCTTGGACGGCGAGGAACTCGGCATTGCCGCCGAGCATGATGTCGGTACCGCGACCGGCCATGTTCGTCGCAACCGTGACCGCGCCGTGACGGCCCGCCTGGGCGACGATCGCGGCCTCACGGGCATGGTTCTTCGCATTCAGCACCTCGTGCCGGACGCCCTTCTTGGCGAGCAGGCGTGAGAGGTACTCGCTCTTCTCGACACTGGTCGTGCCGACCAGCACCGGCTGTCCGTTCTTGTGGCGCTCGACGATGTCATCGACCACCTGGGCGAACTTGGACTCCTCGTTCTTGTAGACGAGGTCGGGCTGGTCCATGCGGATCATGGGCTTGTTCGTCGGGATCGGCACGACACCGAGTTTGTACGTGGACATGAACTCGGCGGCCTCGGTCTCAGCGGTACCGGTCATTCCGGAGAGCTTCGAGTAGAGGCGGAAGTAGTTCTGCAGGGTGACGGTCGCGAGGGTCTGGTTCTCGGCCTTGACCTGCACCCCCTCTTTCGCCTCGATGGCCTGATGGATGCCCTCGTTGTACCGGCGTCCCATGAGGATGCGGCCGGTGTGCTCGTCGACGATGAGCACCTCGCCGTTCATCACGACGTAGTCCTTGTCGCGCTTGAAGAGCGCCCGCGCCTTGATCGAGTTGTTCAGGAACGAGATGAGCGGCGTGTTCGCCGACTCGTAGAGGTTCTCGATGCCGAGATAGTCTTCGACCTTCTCGATGCCGGGCTCGAGCACGCCGACCGTGCGCTTCTTCTCGTCGACCTCGAAGTCCTCACCGGGGACGAGTCGCTTCGCGAGGCCAGCGAATTCGTTGAACCACCGGTTCGCTTCGCCCGAGGACGGGCCGGAGATGATGAGCGGCGTGCGGGCCTCGTCGATGAGGATCGAGTCGACCTCGTCGACGATGGCGAAATGGTGCCCGCGCTGCACCATGTCGGTCGTCTGCCACGCCATGTTGTCGCGCAGGTAGTCGAAGCCGAACTCGTTGTTCGTGCCGTAGGTGATGTCGGCGGCGTACTGCTCGCGGCGCACCGCGGGCGTCTGGCCGGCCACGATGCATCCGGTCGTCATGCCGAGGGCACGGAAGACGCGCCCCATCAGCTCGGACTGGTAACTCGCGAGGAAGTCGTTGACCGTGACGATGTGCACGCCTCGGCTCGTGAGCGCGTTCAGGTAGGCGGCCGTCGTTGCGACGAGGGTCTTGCCCTCACCGGTCTTCATTTCGGCGATGTTGCCGAGGTGCAGGGCTGCCCCTCCCATGAGCTGCACGTCGAAGTGGCGGAGGCCGAGCGTGCGCCGGCTCGCCTCTCGCACCGCGGCGAACGCCTCGGGCAACAGGTCGTCGAGCGATTCGCCGTTCGCGTAGCGCTCGCGGAGTTCGACGGTCTCATGCTTCAACTCGTCGTCGCTGAGCGCCTGGAAATCGTCTTCGAGCGCGTTGACCGCCGCCGCGTAGTTCTCGAGCCGCCTGAGGGTGCGACCCTCGCCGACGCGGAGGACACGTTCCAGAATCGAAGCCACGAATGTTTCTCCTGTAGTCGTCGGACGCATACTCGTCGGGTGGGTCTCCCGGGCATGCCCGTTGCCGCCGTGCAGACGGTCATCATAACCATGCTACCGGTGAACCTGCCGGGATCCTGAGTCGTGGTTGCTCGTTCCCTGAGCCCGTCGAAGGGCTCGCTTCGACAGGGCTCGCTTCGACGGGCTCAGCGAACGATGGGCTCGCTTCGACGGGCTCAGCGAACGACGGGCTCAGCGAGCGATGGGCTCAACGAGCGACCGGTCAGGCCGTGGCGCGCTCGAACTCGGGAACGGACTCGCCGGTCCCGGAATCGGCGCTGTCGTCAAGGCCGATCAGGCCGTAGTCCCACCCCTTGCGACGGTAGACGACGCTCGGCCGCCCGGTCTCGGAATCGACGAAGAGGTAGAAGTCATGCCCGACGAGTTCCATGTAGTAGAGGGCGTCGTCGACGGTCATCGGATTTGAGGCGAACACCTTGCGGCGGATGACCACAGGGCAGTAGACC
>JALYWB010000099.1 GCA_030852935.1 Actinomycetota bacterium
CGCCGCCCCCGAGCACCGAGTTGATGAGGATGCCTCCGAGCACCGCACCGAAGACATCGCCGCCACCCGATCGACCGCCACCCGGCGCTCCGCCGAATCCGCCGCCGCCGAAGCCGCCGCCCATGCCACCGCCGAACCCGCCGACGTCCTGCTGGGCGAGCGACATCGCCGTGCCCGCAAGCGATTCAGCGCGTTGGGCGGTCGCGAGCGCGGTGGCCGGGTCGGATGCCGCGATGCCCTCCGCCTGCACGAGGAGTCGACCCGCCTCCGCAAGCCGCGTCCTCGCCTCTGCGCCGACGGCACCGCGGCGTGCGACGAGGTAGTCCTCGGTCGCCTGCACCTGTGCCCGAGCGGCGACGAGGCTGCGACCGAGCTGCGCCTTCGCCCGTTCGAGCTGCTCGGCGGCGTCGCGGGCGCTCGCGATGGCCGTGTCGATCTCGGCGTTCACCTGCTCGATCCGGACGTGGGCCGCGAGCGGGTCGCGACCGATCACGCCGATGCCGCTGCGCAACTGGGCGGCGTCGGCCGCGACACGATCGGCGAGCGCGGTCGAGTTCGCGTCGCCCAGCCCGCGTGCGGTCTGCACGTCGCGCTCGAGGTCGGCGACGCCGGCGGCGACCGCTTCGTCGGCTGCAGCGAGGTCGGCGGCGAGCCGCTCGATCGCATCGGCGAGGAGCTTCGCCTGGTCGATGGCCTCCTCGGCCGCGAGGATCTGGACGGCGGCATCGTTCGCCCGGCCTGCTGCGAGCGCCGCAGTCGCCTCGTCGAGCGACTGGCGGGCGAAGGACATGCGCGCCTCGGCCTGCACGGGATTGTCGGCGACGGGGGCGAGTGCAGATGCCGCGTACTGCGACGCGAGTGCGGCCAGACGGTCGGCGGCGGGTGCGATGGCGGCCTCCGCGGCATCCGCCTCGGCCTTCACGCGCTCGAGCTCTGCGGGGGCGTTGCGTTCGAGGTCGCGGAGCGCGTCGAACTTCTCCGCCTCCTCGTCGAGGAGCGCGTCGGCCTCGGCCGTGAGCCGGATGATCCCGCCGTACCAGGCGCGTCGTTCCTCGTCGGTGTCGGGCTCGGCATCGTCGAGCTGCTGTTGCAAGGTGAACGCTTCGGCCACCTTCGCCTTGGCGGCGTCGAGTGCAACCCTGAAGTCCGCAGTGGCCGCGTCGCCGTAGGAGGCGATCGCGAAGCCGAGTTCCTGCTGGCTCGTCTTCATGGCGTCGTCTGCCGCGATGAGCGCGCCGCCGGCCTCGCGGCGCAGCTCCTCGATCGACGGTGGCGGCGCCCCGGCACCCGCTGCGCTCTCGGCGGCCTGCTTCGTCTTCTTGCGGCGGGCGAGCACGATCGCGATGATCGCGACGACCACGGCCGCGATGACGATGAACCAGACCCATCCCCAACCGCCGCCGCCACCGCCGACGCCGCCCGCCAGTGCGTCGGCCGCGGCGATCGCGGCACCGGCCCAGTCCTCGTCGCGAAGCTCGGGTTCGATCACCTCGAGGCTGATGCGCTCGATGTCCTCCGCCGAGAGCGACGCGTCGGATGCCGCCGACAGGTAGTAGGCGCGACCCTCGACGGCGACCGCGAGCAGGTAGTCCTCCGCGCCCATGTTGTTCGCGATGGCCGTGTCGTTCGCCCAGGCGTCGGCAGCCTCAGGATTCGTGAACTCGTCGACATAGGCGACGAACAGCTGCCGGCCGCTCGAGTCGGCGGCGCGATCGATGGCCGCCTCCACCTCGCCGGTGCTGTCGCCGAGCACGCCGACCGTGTCGACGACGGGCGACGAGCCGAAGCCGACGGGGTCCTCAGCCCATGCGGCGGTGGGTGCGGCGAGCCAGAGCACCGCTCCCGCGACCAGCGCCAGAACCACGGATCTGTGACGAACGGATGCCATGCAGGAGTGCCTTTCCCCCGGCCGAGCGGACGATTCCGAGTCTATGGGGGAGCCGGATGCCGCGTCCACGACGCCTGCGGTCCGGTCAGCCGACGATGAACGGCGCCAGCGGCGAGATCAGGTAATTGATCTCACCATCGGGGGCGGTGAAGGTGACGATGGCGCTCAGTGCGTAGTCGCCCGGTTCGAGCGGGGGCCCGAGGGCGGGTGCAACCGTGTCACCCTCGGCAGTCGGGTCGCACGATCGCGTCTCGAACGACCCCGGTAGCGTGGCGGATTCACCCGGTGCGAGGTCGATCGCCAGCCTGTCGATATCGGGTACCGGGCCGTGGCTCCACACGGTGATGCCCGACTCGGCGACCGTGAGCGGGGCATCGAGGCGTATCGAGCCCGTGACGCTGTCGGTCCCCGAGTTGGTGACGGTGACCATGACCGGTGCGCTCGTGCCCGGACGAGCGGGGGCCGATGGGGCGGCGACGCTCACGGTGAGCGGACTCGTGGCGGCATCCGTCGCCTCTGCCACGGCAGCACCGCATCGGTTGACGTCTTCGGGTGCCACGAGCCGCTCGGTCGCATCGTCGGCGACCCCGCCCTCTGCAGCCCCGGTCGCGACGTCGGTCGATTCGGCCGCCTGCATGGCCGGCGCGTCCGCGGTGGTCGGCCCGCCGACGCGCTGCAGCCCGAGCACCAGGCCGCCGACCGCGAGCACGGCGGCCACGGCGCCCGTCGTGCTCAGCACGGCGGTGCGGCGCGCGCGACGTCGTGCGCGGCTGCGTCGCAACACCTCGTCGACGTCGATGGAGGCCGGCGTCGCGGCATCCGCTGCACGCTTCAGGGTGTCGCCGATCGTGTTCGGGTCAGGAGCCGACATGCGTGCCTCCGTTTCGCGAGGCGCGAGCGCCCGCAGGATCGATCGAGGAGGAGAGGGCTCGCAGGCCGTCGCTGAGATACCGCTTCACCGCGCCCGAGCTGATTCCGAGCACCTGCGCCACGCCGTCGACCGTGAGGTCGTCGTAGTAGCGCAGCACGATGCAGGCCGCCTGCCGCGGTGCGAGCTCGCGCACCCGCTCGATGAGGTCGAGCCGTTCGTCGCTCGCCGCAGCCGCGGACTCGACCGAGGTCGGCGCGAGCGTCAGGTGCCGGACCCGGCGCCAGGTGCCGTCACGCCGCGACCGGTCGATCACCGCATTCAGGATCGCTCGGCGCACGTACGCCTCGGCGCGCGGCAGCGTGAGGCCGAATCGTGGGGTGCCGAAGGTGCGCACCAGCGCGTCCTGTACGAGGTCGGCGGCGTCGTCGACGCTGCCGGTCAGCAGGTACGCATACCGGCTGAGTGCGTCGCCGCGCTCGACGACGAGCCTCGTCGCCACCTCGTCCCACGAGCGGGTCACCCGTACTCCTCTCGACGGCGGCATTCCGCCGTCATCTTCTCAGACGAGTGGGGAGGCCATTTCGTTGGGGAGACGACGAAGGGCCGAGCGCTGATCGCGCATCGGCCCACCTCGGAAAACGTGCCCCCGGAGGGATTCGAACCCCCGACCTACGGTACCGGAAACCGGCGCTCTATCCCCTGAGCTACGGAGGCGCACAGCTAGAGAGACTACCACTCCACGGCCGTCGACTCGCACATCTCGAGGGCCTCGCTGCGGGCCGCGCGGTCAGACGCGGGCCACCATCGCGACCGTGTCGAGCAACTCGTCGCGGACCTTGCCGGCGAGGTGCAGCCGGGCCCCGCTCAGCACCGCATCGCCCTCGACCCCGGTGGCCACGACCTCTGGGCTCCAGCGGCTGAGTCGACGGATGCCGCGGCCCACCGCCGCGGCGAAGTCGGGGCCGCCGAGGCTCGAGCTCGGACCGGCCAGCACGAGCCGTGCCGGGTCGACCGTCGCCAGCACGGGCAGGGCGATGTGCGCCACCCGCTCGGCGAGCTCGGCGAACACCGGCTCACGAGCGGCGGCCGCCTCGGGCGCGGCGAGGGCCTCCCGCGCGGCGTGGTATCCGCCCGCGTCGACGCCGTGGTGTCGGGCGAGGCGTGCGACCGCGCGACCGCCCACGAGATCCTGTGCGGTTCGAGCGGCCGGATCGAGTGCGCCGGCCTCGGCTGACAGCGGAAGGAACCCGATCTCGCCCGCGCCGCCGAAGCTGCCGCGGTGCAGGTCGCCGGCGACGTCGAACGACGCGCCGACGCCGTTGCCGAGCCACAGCAGCACGAAGACGTCGATGTCGGCACCCGCACCGTACTCTCGCTCGGCGAGGGCGGCGAGGTTCACGTCGTTCTCGATCTGCACCGAACGGCCGAGCTCCGCCTCGAGGATCGCCTTCAGGCGGCGTACCGGCCATCCCGGCAACGTCTCGCTGAACAACTCGCCGCTCTCACCCGGGTCGACGTAGCCCGGAATCCCGATGCACACCGAATGCACCGCGTCGGGGTCGGTGCCGGCGGCGGTGCTGGCCTCCTCGATGGCGCGTGCGACCTCGTCGACCGCCGAGCGCTCGGTCGGGTCACGCGGCAGCTCGAGGCGCACGATCGGTCGCTCGCCGCCCGTCGCGTCGACGACGGTGGCGCGGAGTTCGAATGCGTCGAGATCGAGCGCGACGCCGAGCGGGCGGTCGGTGCGGGCGGCGTAGACGATGGCGCTGCGTCCGGCCGATCCCGACGTGCGCCCGTGCTCCTCGATGACCCCGGCGGCCAGGAGCCTCGACATCATCTGCGAGGCGGTGGGCTTCGAGACGCCGACCAACTCGCAGATCCGATTGCGGGTGAGCGGCCCATGCTCGAGGAGCACGGCGAGGCCGGCGCGGTCGTTCACCGCCCCCAGCCAGGAGGGGGTTCCCTTCGCGGAGTTGGCCGACATGGTCGTGTATCCGGTCAGGCCGCCGGCAGGTTCTCGAGCACGGATGCCACGAGCTGCTGCGCGTCGCCCGGCTCGAACAGGGCGGCGGAGTCGATCACGACCCAGTACTGCCCGTGGAACACCTGTGCCTCGCCCGTGCCGCCGGCCTGCAGGAAGTAGCCCTCGATCTCGGGTGGCGTGCCGTAGGTCGGTACCGGCTTGCTGGTCATCGCTGCGGTGTTCTTGCGGGTCTCGACCGCCTGCGCGGTCGGCGTCGCCACGGCGACCTCGATGACCTCGCCGCTCGTCTGGTTCAGGTAGCCGCACGCCGTGCCGGCGTCCTCCTCGACGAGCGTGACGACGGCCGCTGCCGACGGTTCGTAGCCCGGGTCGGCACCGAAGTTCGGATTGAACGCGTACAGCTGCTCGGCGGTGAGGAGCGCGTCGCACGAGATCTCGAACGGAATGGGCGGCTCGGTGGTCTCCGTGGGCTCGGGCGCGGTCGTCGGCGACGATGCCGGTGCCGTGGGGGCGGCGGCGTTCTCGGTCGGTTCGGGCGTCGCTCCGACGCATCCGGATAGCAGGGCGACGGATGCCGCAGCGACGAGTGCGAGGCCGGCAGGGCAGGATCGGAGGAGGCGGTGCGGTCGCGGCATGTGACGAACCCTATCAATGGTGCCGGGTAGGATTTGCGGGTGACTCCCGCCGATCTCGCTCGTGTCCTGTTCGACCTCGTCAACGGGCTCGTCGAGCGACGCCGGGAGGCCGGCGAAGAGGTCGCGCTCGACCTCACGGTCGACCAGGTGACGCTCGAGCGCCCGAAGCTCCGCGAGCACGGAGACTGGGCGTCGAGCATCGCGATGCGCGTCGCGAAGCCGCTCGGCTCCAACCCTCGAGAGGTCGCCAGCGAGCTGGCCGCGGGGCTCGCCGAGGTCGACGGTGTCGCCAGTGCGGAGGTCGCCGGTCCGGGCTTCATCAACATCCGGTTGGATGCCGCGGCCGCCGGCGCCCTCGCGAAGACGATCGTCGAGGCCGGTGCCGGATACGGCCGAAGCGCGGCGCTCGAGGGCAGTGTCATCAACCTCGAGTTCGTCTCGGCCAACCCCACAGGTCCGCTGCATATCGGCCATACCCGCTGGGCCGCCCTCGGCGACTCCATCGGCCGGGTGCTGCGCGCCGCGGGCGCCGAGGTCGTGAACGAGTACTACATCAACGACGCCGGCAGCCAGATGGATACCTTCGGCCGATCCGTGCTGGCGGCGGCCAAGGGAGAGCCGACTCCCGAGGGCGGGTACCCGGGTTCGTACATCGCCGATCTCGCGAGTCGGGTGCTCGAGCGTGAACCGCACCTGCTCGAGCTGGCAGACGACGTGGCCCTGCACACGGCGAAGGAGATCGCGTACGAGCTGCAGCTCGCCGAGATCCGCGCGTCGCTCGAGCAGTTCAATGTGCACTTCGACGTGTGGACGAGCGAGCGCAGCATGCAGGTCAAGAACGACGACGGTCTCTCCGGCGTCGACACGGCGGTCGAGCGTCTGCGCGCCCAGGGCCATGTCTTCGAGGAGGATGGCGCCGTCTGGGTGCGCACCACCGACTTCGGCGACGACAAAGACCGCGTGATCCGTCGCGCGAACGGCGTCTACACGTACTTCGCCGCTGATGCCGCCTACTACCTCGACAAGGGTGACCGTGGATTCGTGCACAAGATCTACCTCCTCGGTGCCGACCACCACGGCTACGTGCACCGCCTGAAGGCGCTCGCGGGTGCGGCCGGCGACTCGCTCGAGAACATCGAGGTGCTCATCGGACAGCTCGTGAGCGTCAACGGCGCTCGGCTCTCCAAGCGCGCCGGCAACATCATCGAGCTCGACGACCTGCGGGCCTGGCTCGGCACCGACGCGCTGCGCTACACGCTCGGGCGTTACCCGGCCGACTCGCCGCTGACGATCGACCCCGAGATCCTGCAACGTCGCACGAACGACAATCCCGTCTTCTACGTGCAGTACGCACATGCGCGCACGTGCGCGGTCGACCGCAACGCGGCATCCGTCGGTGTCGACCGCTCCGCCTTCGCACCCGAGCTGCTCACGCACGAGACCGAGTCCGCGCTCCTCGGTGCACTGCAGGACTTCCCCCGCGTCGTCGCCCAGGCGGCCGAACTGCGCGAGCCGCACCGGGTCGCCCGGTACATCGAAGAGCTGGCGGGGCTCTACCACCGCTGGTACGACACCTGCCGCGTGCTGCCGCTCGGCGACGAGCCCATCGGCGACCTGAACCGCACCAGGCTCTGGTTGAACGATGCCACCGGACAGGTCATCCGCAACGGCCTCGAGCTGCTCGGCGTCTCGGCGCCCGAGCGCATGTGATGTCGCTCGGGGGCGGGCGACCGAAGCGCCGTGCCACGCGGGTGTGGATCACCGTCGTCGCGATCGTCGTCGTGGTGGCCGCCCTCATCGTGGTCGCCGACGTGGTCGCGCGCGGCATTGCCGAGCGACGGTTCGGCGAGCAGATCCGGATGAACCTGCCAGAGGGCGTCGACGGTCAGGTCGACGTCTCCATCGGCGGCTTCTCGGTGATCGCGCAGTACCTCTCGGGCACGATGGAACGCGTCGAGCTCAGCGCGCCCGAGCTGGAGGTGAACGGCACGCCGGTCGCGGTCGACGTGGTCGGCGAGGGGGTACCCGTTGACCTCGCGTCACCGGTCGCATCGATGACCGGCACGATCACGGCCGATGAGGACGCGCTGAACCGGCTGGTCTCGGTGCCGGCTGTCAACGGCGCATTCACCCTCGGTGACGGAACGGTGGGGTACGCGGGCACGATCGAGGTGCTGGGCTTCAGTCTCGACTACGCCGCCACCGCACGTCCCACTGCGGCCGGTGACACCGTGCAGCTGGTTCCCGAAGGGGTCGAGCTCGAATCGGGCGTCGGGGTCGTCGATGTCTCGGTGGCCGTCAACCGGCTGCTGGGTGACGACCCGATCGCCGTCTGCGTCGCGCAGTACCTACCAGAGGGCGTGCAGGTGAGCTCGATCGAGATCGAACCCGGGGTCGCGACCGTCGTGCTCGAGGCACGGGGCATCACCCTCGACGAGGCGAGCCTCGCAACGAAGGGTTCGTGCGACTGACGCCTACTTCAGAGCGCGGGTCGCGGCACCGCCGCAACGATGCGGGTGCGAATCGCAGCCACCCAATGTCGTTCTCGCCCCTCGAGGAATGCGCGGTTCTCCTTGTTGCGGGGCGTCAGCCGGCGGATGTGGTCGAAGGCCTCCGAAATCAGGCCGGGGAGGTCGTGCGGGTCCTCCACCGCCGAGGCGGTCAGCACAATCTCTGCTGCGGCGGCAGGATCGATCTCATCATCATGCTGTTGGAGAAGCGCAAGAAGCTCACGCGCGTCCTTCTCGCCCTTCACGGAGGCGTGGCGATCGAGAATGGCGGCCATCTTCGTCAGGATGTGCGCCTCGATGGTCAGCAGGAGCCATTTCGAGTCGTCGAGGCTCACGGTGTGTTCCACCAGGTTCTCAACCTTCAGTTGGAGTCGGCTTCCCAGCCGAGATTCGTGGGGGGTGTAGATGTCGATGTGCACGCCTTCGACGTCACCGCGCTGCTTCCTGCTGCCGTCCGTCTGGGCCGTCGTCGAGAGATCGGTGACCGCGTCGGTGATGCGGTAACGCGAAGCATCCGTCACGATGAGATCTATGTCGTGGCTGATTTCGCCGCCAACTCGGAAATGCGTCGCCCAACCTCCGATGAGGACGGACGGGTCAAGGTCGTTACCGAGGTAGTCAAGGACCAGTCGGATATCGCCTTCAGACATCGCCACCGCCGGCCGGGTCATGGACGAGCGAGTCTCTCAATGCGCGCGTGAACTCGACCGACTGCCATCCAGGGGTATTCCAAAGGTCGGCGTAGGTTTGGGTCGGCGACGCGAAGCCATCCCGCCATTGCTCGCCGGCCGCAGGGTCGATCCGGACGATGAGTGCCTCGTCGCTCGGCGGGAGAGATGGGATCTCGTCATCGAGGGTGTAGATGATGCGTAAACCTGGCGTCGCCACCGTGTTGCGTCCGCCGAGGTGATGGATGGCGGCGTTCGGACCGCCGATGAAGTACCGTGCGGGCCGCCGCGCGATCAACTCGTTCGCCGCGTCGATTGTCGTGCGAGCCAGCACGTCGCGTGAGAGATTCCGATGCGCCGCGACGAGGTCGAGCAGTTTTCCATGTTGGACGACGGTGAACCCTCCACCGGCCTCTTGTCTCGCGATGCCGGTCTCTGCGAGCCGTGTCATCGCTTGTTGCACCGTGGAGCGAGGCACACCGGAGGCCTTCGAGAGCGCACTGAGACCCTCCCACCTGCGATGTCCCTGGAGGGCGGCGTCTGAGATGGTGCGCCATACGATCTCGTTGTTCTTCACCCTTGTCATTCTCGCATATTCCATAAAAACATGGCCAGGGGATTCTATAAAAACATGGACGATCAAATCCATAAAAAAATGGACGATGCCAGCTGTGAAAAGACGGATGGGTGACTGTAACCGATTCGGAGCGCTGGCGCGCCCTCGGTAGACTCGTGCAGGCCGCCTCACGAGGGCGGCACGCAGCAGGCTTCAGGAACCGATCCGGGTTCGCTCGCCGCGAGCGATCCGTCGCCGTTCCGTCCGTGAGGTTTCCCGTGGCATCCACCGCACCCGCACCCGCACCCGGCTGGCTCCGAGTACCCGACGATGCCAACGCCCTCGCCGCACAGGTGTGGCCCGAACGCGCGCATCGCGACGCCGAGGGTCGGCTGGTCGTCGGCGGCATGTCCGCGACGGCGCTCGTCGAGCGATTCGGTACTCCGCTCTATGTCGTCGACGAGGCCGATGCTCGCGCGAGAGCGGCGCGGATGCGTGCGGCGTTCGAGGCGGCTGCGGCATCCATCGGCACGGACGTGACGGTCTATTACGCGGGCAAGGCATTCCTCTCGGGCGAGATCGTGCGCTGGATGACCGAAGCAGGCCTCGCGATCGACGTCTGCAGCGGCGGCGAGCTGGCGGTGGCGCTCGCGGCTGGAGCCGCACCGTCACGTATCGGCTTCCACGGCAACAACAAATCGGTCGCCGAGATCGAGCGCGCGGTCGCAGCGGACGTCGGCACGATCATCCTCGACAGCGAGATCGAGATCGAGCGGGTCGCGGATGCCGCGGCGCGCGCCGGCCGTGTGCAGCGCGTGCGCCTGCGCGTGAACAGCGGCGTGCACGCGTCGACGCACGAGTTCCTCGCGACGGCGCACGAAGACCAGAAGTTCGGCGTCTCGCTCGAACGCGCGGTCGAGCTCGGCACGCGCATCCGCTCACACGAGTCGCTCGACTTCCTCGGCCTGCACTGTCACATCGGCTCGCAGATCTTCGGCTCGGCCGGGTTCGCCGAGTCGGCCGAGCGACTGCTCGCCGCACACGCCGAGCTCGACAGGGTGAGTCCGGTGCCCGAACTGAACCTGGGCGGCGGCTTCGGCATCGCGTACACGTCAGCCGACGACCCCACGCCCATCGAGGAGATCGCACTCGGCATCGCCGAGGCCGTCGCAGACGCGTGTCGTGCACGTGGGGTGCCGGTGCCGAAGCTCGCGTTCGAACCCGGACGCTCGATCATCGGGACGGCAGGCATCACCCTCTACACGGTGGGCACGATCAAGCCCGTGCCGATCGACGGCGGCTGGCGTCACTACGTCTCGGTCGACGGCGGGATGAGCGACAACGTGCGAGCGGCCCTCTACGGCGCAGACTTCTCGGCACGCATCGCCTCACGTGCCTCCGACGCCCCGCCCGCGCTGGTGCGCGTGGCGGGGAAACACTGCGAGTCGGGCGACATCGTGGTCGACGCAGAGTACCTGCCGCACGACGTCGCACCCGGTGACCTGCTCGCAGTCGCCGCGACCGGCGCGTACTGCTGGTCGCTCGCAAGCAACTACAACCACGTTCCGCGTCCGCCCGTGATCGCCGTGCGCGACGGCATTGCCCGGGTGATCGTGCGCGGCGAGACCGAGGAAGATCTCCTGGCCCGCGACGCTGGGCTCGCGGGATCCGAAAGTTCCGCGGCATCCGGCAGCCCCGCGGAATCCGACTCCTCCCACTCCGCAGACACCGATGAAGGGCCCACCGCATGATCGAGTACCGCACCATCCGCGTCGGACTGCTCGGCGCAGGATCAGTGGGCTCGCAGGTCGCGCGGCTGCTGCTCGAGCACTCCGAAGAGCTCACGCGCCGCGTCGGCGCGCGCATCGAGCTCGTCGGCATCGCCGTGCGCGATATCGAGGCGCGGCGCGACGCCGAACTGCCGCGCGAGCTGCTCACGACCGACGCCGACGCACTCATCCTCGGCTCCGACATCGTGATCGAGCTGATGGGCGGCATTGAGCCGGCGCGCACGCTCGTGCTGCAGGCGATCGCCTCGGGAGCCGACGTCGTCACCGGCAACAAGGCCCTCCTCGCGAACCACGGACCCGAGCTCTTCGCCGCCGCCGAGCAGGTCGGCGCACAACTCTCATACGAGGCGGCCGTCGCCGGGGCGATCCCCATCATCCGGCCGCTGCGCGACAGTCTCGCGGGCGACCGCATCGAGCGGATCCTGGGCATCGTGAACGGCACCACGAACTTCATCCTCGACCGTATGGACGAGACGGGCGCCTCCCTCGAAGACGCCCTCGCGACCGCGACCGAACTCGGCTACGCCGAGGCCGACCCCACTGCCGACATCGGCGGCTACGACGCGGCGCAGAAGGCGGCCATCCTCGCGAGCCTCGCGTTCCACACGAGCGTCCCGGTCGATGCGGTGCACCGTGAGGGCATCACCGCGGTCACGGCCGATCA
>JALYWB010000116.1 GCA_030852935.1 Actinomycetota bacterium
GCGCGCACACTCTGAGTGCCGAGGTCGATGCCCAGCCAGGCCGGCTCACTCAACGACGTGGCTCCATCGCCCAGGCCGCCCACCGGTCGGTGAGGGCCGCGCGGGTAGCAAGGAAGTCGCCGTGACGCTCGTCGAAGAAGCTCCGCAGGGTGGCATCCGGCTCGAAGATGCCACTGGGCGTGACGAGGGCGGCCGCTGCGTCGACGAGCGAGGGGAACCGGCCCGAGGCGACGAGCGCCGAGAGCAGGGCGCCCTTTGCGCCGATCTGGGTGCCGACGACGCGCCTGGTCGGCACTCCGGTGATGTCGGCGATGCTGCGGCACCAGAGATCGCTCGCGGCTCCACCACCAGAGAGCACGAGCTCCGATGGTACTGCCCCGGATGCCTCGAGGCAGTCGCGGATTACGTGCCCGAGCCCTTCGACGGTGGCGCGCGCGAGGTCGGCCCGGGTGTGTTCGAACGACAGGCCGCCGACGACGCCACGTGCGGCCGGGTCGAGGAAGGGTGCACGTTCGCCGGCCGGGGAGAAGTACGGCCAGAGGCCCACGCCGGATGCCCCGGGCTCCGACTCGCCCGCCAGCTCGGTCAGCTCAGCGGCACCCGCGAGACCGAGGAGGGAGCGCATCCATTCGATGACGCCGGTGCCTGCGAGGGTCGGGAAGGCGCGGACGACGGCGCCGCCCGGGCCGTCGAGCAGCGTGAGACCCGAGGGTTCACCCGTCGTGTCGGGGGCATCCAGGATGATGCCGGTGCACAAGGTCGTGCCGAGTATGCAGAAGGCCGAATCGGGCTCGACCGTTCCGCCGCCGAACGCCGTCGACACGACGTCGTAGGGGGCGAGCGTGACGGGGGTGCCGGCGGTGAGACCGAGTCGCTCGGCGACGTCGGGCAGGAGCGGACGCGTGAGTTCGTCTTCGCGCAGCACCGTGGGCACGACCGATCGAGCTTCGGCGAGGCCGTAGAGGGCGAGGAGGTCATCGGAGATCGCGCCGCTGCTGATGTCGAGCCACGGTGCCGACGCGTCGGACGGATGCAACCCATGTGCG
Organism: Actinomycetota bacterium; assembly: GCA_030852935.1. GTDB lineage: Bacteria > Actinomycetota > Actinomycetes > Actinomycetales > Microbacteriaceae > Agromyces. The sequence goes on from JALYWB010000116.1 coordinate 1,047, forward strand.
CCGGTCAGGGCGCCGAAGACCCAACTGCCGCAGGTGGTGACCTCGTCCACATTCGCGAGGATGGACGGGTCGTTCTCGACCGCCCACGCGAGGATCGCGTGCGGAAGACCGAGATTGCCGAGAGATCCGTTGATGCGGAAGGCCGCTTCAAGCACACCGTCGCGGGTCCATCGTTCGATCACCTCGTGGGCGCGCGCGTCGTTCCACAGCACGGCATTTCCGACCGGGTTACCGTCGCCGTCGAGCATCCAGGCGCCATCGCCTTGGGCCGTCAGGGCGACAGCGCCGACCGGCAGGGGTGAGGCGTGGACCGCCTCCGCGATGCACTCGAGGACGGCCTCCAGTACTTCGTGCATGTCCTGCTCCGACCAGCCCGGATGCGGAACGCGCACGGTGGTCGCGCGACTCGCGACGACGAGTTCGATGCCGGCATCGTCGAAGGCCACCGCCTTGATGAGCGTCGTACCGGCGTCGACGCAGACGGTGGCGGTCGTCGCCGGATTCATCATGCCGCTCCCATGTGCAGTCGGTCGAGTACCAGCGGATTGGCGACGTGCTCGGGAGTACGGCCGCGGAGGAAGTCGGCGACGTCGCGCGCGACGATGTCGGCCGCGCGCATGGCGGTCTGGCGAGTGGCGCCGGCCAGATGCGGTGACACGACCACGTTGGGAGCACTGAACAGCGGCCAGTCCGATGGCGGCGGCTCGATGTCGTAGACGTCGAGTGCCAGCGCGCCGAGCCGCCCGGAGCGCAGGAGGTCGGGGAGCGGTGCGTAATCGAGCAGGCCACCGCGGGCGGAGTTGACGAGCACCGCGCCCTCGGGCATCAAATCGAGCGCGCGCTGGTCGATGAGATGGTGCGTCTCGTCGGTGAGGCGAGCATGCAGGCTGACCACGTTGCTTCGCCGGAGAAGCTCGTCGAGTTCGGTGGGAGTGACTCCGTCGGATGTGAGCGAAGTCGGGTTCGTGTACGGATCGAATGCGAGCACCTCGGCGCCGAACGCCCGGAGGATGCGGGCGACGATGCGGCCGATCGCGCCGTACCCGACGAGCCCCACGGTCGAACCGCCCAATTCGGCGCCGACGTTCTCCCACGCATAGTGGTCGCCGCGCCAGTCGCCCTGCTTCAGCGCGGCATCCGTCATCGGAATGCGCCGCATCGCCGCGAGGATCAGGCCGACGGTGAATTCGGCGGCCGCCTGCGCGTTGCGTCCTGGGGCGAAGGTGACGAGCACGCCCGCCTCCGTCGCTGCCTGGAGGTCGACATTGACGGGGCCGCCTCGGCATACGCCGATGAGACGCAGTTCGGGGCGTGCGGCGAAGACCTCGGCGGTGAACGGTGCCATCTGGGTCACCGCGATGTCGACGCCGTCGAGCGACGCGATCGTCTCGTCGATGCTGCCGCTCGCCTCGTGCACGCTACCGACCTCGCCGAAGGGCTCGTGCGGCCACGGCAGCGTGAGTTCGCGATAGTGCGGGCGGGGTTCGGTGCTCGGCAGTTCACGGTCGAGCGCAGCCCGAAACAGACCAGGGATGACGAAGTGGTCGCCCGCGATCAAGATGTGCGTCATTGCGCGCCTTCCTGCAGTGCTGTCGACCGCGCCAAGTGCAACGGTCGATTCGTGCCGATCCTAACACCTGAACTGATAGACCTATCAAAAAATATGGGCAATTCTCTTGACGCGTACGTGCGCAACTGATCGCCCTGCTTCTCTGGCGCAGTCTCTCAGCTGGAACGGGGTCGACGGTGTCGGGCGAAGCCGATCGCGACGTCGGGGAGGTTAACCGACGCTCGCACGCGATGGACTCGGGGCGAGATGCACCGTCGCGTGGTCGCTGATGCGCTCGACCATCGCGCGGTCGACATCCTCGGTGAGGATCACGTCGGTGAAGTCCGAGATCGGCACGAAACGATGCAGGGACGTGTGGCCGACTTTCGATCCATCCATCATGAGCACGCGGCGTCTGCCCGTCTGCAGCATGACGCGCTTCATGCTCACCACGTCTTGTTCCTGGTGGTAGGTGGTGCGTTCGTCCATGGTCGAGGTCGACTGGAATGCGATGTCGACGGCGTAGGCATCGAGGTTCGTCTGGTCGGGGGGGCCGATGAAGGAGTCGTGGGTACGCGAATACGCGCCGCCGATCATGATGAGGTGCACGTCGGGCGCCTCGCGCAGCGTCTCGAGCACCTGCCGGTAATTGGAGACGACGGTGAGCGGCGCCTTGTCTTTCAGGAGGCCGGCGAGTGCGAGCACCGTGGTGGAATCGTCGAGCATGACGGCCATACCCGGTTCGACGAACGTCTGGGCGACCTGGGCGAGTGCCGACTTCTCTTCGATGCGTCGGTGCCTGCGGAACTCGGAACTCGATTCGAAGACGCTGGTCGGCAGGGCGGAGACGCCGCCGTGGAACTTTCGTACGAGCTGTCTGGCAGCGAGATCTTCGAGGTCGCGATGCACGGTCATCAGGCTGCGCCCGGTGAGTTCGACCAGCTCTGCAGCGGTGGCGGAGCCGGCGGCGAGTACGTGATCGAGGATCATCCGCTGGCGGGCGCTGCGCGCGGAGGTGCCGTTCGTGGTCGAACTCATGAACTCTCCTTCGAAGCTGTCGAATTCTACCAAGCCGATGGCGAGGATGACCAACATGGTGAGACAACATCTCGGCAATCTACCAAAGAAGTAGACATTTATAACGTGAATGTTGGTATAGTTCCCAGAACGGTTCGGTGAAGAGGTCGTGACATCGCCGCACCGCCCGGCACCGACACCTTCCCCCGCACGGGGACTCACCAAGGAGATTCAATGAAGAAGCCCCACCTGCGACTCGCAGCCGTACTCGGGTCGCTCACGCTCGCCGCGACGCTTGCGGCATGTTCACCCAACGCCGCCGATGCCAGCGGCGACGGCGGAGGCGACGCCGCGACATCCGGCAAGATCGCCTTCCTCATGCCAGACCTCGCCTCCACCAGGTACGAGCAGCAGGACAGCCCGCTCTTCACCGCGAAGGTCGCAGAGCTCTGTCCCGACTGCGAGGTCATCTACCAGAACGCAGATTCCGACCCCGCCACGCAGCAACAGCAGGCCGACTCGGCGATCGCGCAGGGTGTGAAGGTCATCGTGCTCGATGCCGTCGACACGAAGGCCGCGGCATCCATCGTCGTGAACGCCCAGTCGCAGGACATCCCGGTCATCACCTACGACCGGCCGATCGTGTCGACGCCCGCCGACTACTACGTCTCGTTCGACAACGAGGGCATCGGAGAGCTCATCAGCACCTCGCTCGTCGATGGCCTCACCGCCGCGGGCGCCAGCGGCGGCGTGCTCATCGTCAACGGCTCGCCCACGGACGACGCGGCACAGCTCATCAAGAAGGGCATCCACACCGGTGTCGAAGCGAGTGACTTCGAGGTGCTCGCCGAGTTCGACACCCCGGGCTGGGACCCCCAGGAGGCACAGGACTGGGTCTCGGGCCAGATCACGCAGTTCGGCTCGGAGATCGTCGGAGTCGTGGCCGCGAACGATGGAACCGGCGGCGGATCGATCGCCGCGTTCAAGGCAGCAGGGGTCACCCCGATGCCGCTCGTCACGGGCAATGATGCCGAGATCGCCGCGATCCAGCGCATCATCGGGGGGAGCCAGTACAACACCATCTCGAAGCCGATCCGCATCGTCGCCGAGGCGGCGGCCGAGACGGCGTACGCCTTCCTCACGGGTGAGGCACCCGAGGGCGAGACCACGCTCTTCGACACGCCCTCCACGCTGTTCACGCCCGAGGTCGTGACGCAGGAGAACGTCAAGGAGGTCATCTTCGACGGCGGCATCTACACCGTCGACGAGGTATGCACCGCTGAGTATGCTGCAGCCTGCGAGGCGCTCGGCATCAGCTGATCCATCGGATGCCGCCCGCCCGCCCCCCGCGGGCGGCATCCGATTTCACCGCCCATCGCCATCGCCACCACCATCCGCACGACGCACCACCGCGACGAAGAGGTCACATCGTGAACGCAACACCGCCCGTCGAGACGGCGCCCGCACCGCCCAGCACGCGCCCGAACATCCACACCGTGCTCTCCATGCGCGGGATCTCGAAGAACTTCGGAGCCGTGGCGGCGCTCACCGACATCGAGCTCGACGTCGACTCGAGCGAGGTCGTCGCAATCGTCGGCGACAACGGAGCCGGCAAGTCCACCCTCGTCAAGGTGCTCTCTGGTGTGCACACGCCCGACTCGGGCACCATCGAATTCGCAGGCGAACGGGTGACCCTGCCGACACCGATGGCCGCTCTCGAGCGCGGCATCGCCACCGTGTTCCAAGACCTCGCCCTCTGCGACAACCTCGACGTCGTGCAGAACCTCTTCCTCGGCCGCGAGCGTCGCCCGTTCCGCCTCGACGAGGTGGGCATGGAGACGCGCGCCTGGGAGCTGCTGCGGCAGCTGTCGGCGAAGATCCCGTCGGTGCGCATCCCGATCGCATCGCTCTCGGGCGGTCAACGCCAGACCGTCGCGATCGCCCGTTCGCTCCTCGGAGAGCCGAAGCTCATCATCCTCGACGAGCCCACCGCCGCCCTGGGCGTCGCGCAGACGGCCGAAGTGCTGAATCTCGTGGAGCGGCTGCGGGAACGCGGGCATGGCGTCATCTTGATCAGTCACAACATGGAAGACGTCAAGGCGGTCGCCGATCGTGTCGTCGTGCTGCGGCTCGGCCGCAACAACGGCGAGTTCCGCGTGGGCGACGTCTCGACCGAGGAGATCATCGCCGCCATCACGGGCGCCACCGACAACGCCGTCACCCGGCGTCGATCCCGCGACGACGCGGCATCCGCCATCACGCACACTTCGAGCCCCCAGGACGCGGAACGATGACCACCACCACCACTCCACCGATTCCGACCGACCTGCAGGACGAACGGCTCCGTGCCGACTCCGGGGTGCGTGGCACCATCCGTGCCGGCATCGACCGCCTCCGTGGCGGCGACCTCGGGTTCCTGCCGGTCATCATCGGCCTCGTCGTCATCTGGACGATCTTCCAGAGCCTGAACCCGTACTTCCTCTCGAGCGGCAATCTCACGAACCTGCTGATGGAGTCGGTTCCGGTGGGCATCATCGCGCTCGGCATCGTGTTCGTGCTGCTCGTCGGCGAGATCGACCTGTCAGTGGGATCGATCAGTGGCCTCGCCGCAGCGATCATGGCGATCAACTTCGTCGACAACCGCTGGCCGCTGCCATTGGCGATCGCGGTGGCCGTGGGTGCCGGGGTGCTGATCGGCTTCGCCTACGGGTTCATCTACAACCGCATCGGCGTACCTTCGTTCGTCATCACGCTCGCCGGCCTGCTCGGATTCCTCGGGCTGCAGTTGTTCGTGCTCGGGCCAAAGGGCACCATCAACCTGCCGTTCGACTCGCCACTCGTCTATTTCGGGCAGCTGGCCTTCGTTCCCCAGTGGCTCGCATACGCGCTCGTGGCCCTCGTCACGGCGGTCGTGCTCGTGGGCGGGCTGCTGCGCGCGCGCACTCGGCGCCGCGCGGGGCTCTCGGCGACCGCGTTCAGCCTGATCCTCATCCGGGCCGCCCTGCTCGGCGTGCCGCTCGCCTTCGCAGTCTGGTACCTCTATCAGGCGCGCGGGGTCGGCTGGATGGTCATCTTCTACGTCGCACTCGTGCTGCTGGCGAACTACGCCCTGACCCGCACGAGCTGGGGGCGCTCGCTCTTCGCGGTCGGCGGCAACCGAGAGGCGGCGCGGCGCTCCGGCATCCGGATCACCGCCATCTACACCTCGGCCTTCATCGTCTGCACGAGCCTCGCCGCCGTCGGCGGTCTGCTCGCGGCCGGGCGCCTCGCATCGGCCGCGCAGTCGAGCGGTGGTGGCGACATCAACCTCAACGCCATCGCGGCCGCCGTGATCGGCGGCACGAGCCTGTTCGGCGGGCGGGGCTCGGCCTTCGCGGCCCTGCTCGGCATTCTCGTCATCCAGTCCATCTCGAGCGGGCTCACCCTGCTCAACCTCGACTCGTCGATTCGCTATATGGTGACCGGTGCCGTTGTGCTCATCGCGGTCGCGCTCGATGCGGTCGCCCGACGATCCCGGAGTTCTCATGGCCGGGCCTGATGCGGCGCTTGTCTTGCGCGAGCGAATGACCCCCATCCGGGTCTGGCCGCAAATTCTTGCCTCTGCTACGTTCCAACGCGATTCTGTGCCGTCGCCGGTCCACATATACACGGTGGCAGCGGGCATGGGTCGCTGATCAATCGGAGAGAAGGAAGTCATGCGCTCGCATGTCGCCGCCGCTGCATGTGGCGCACTCGTGGCAGCGTTGTTGATGCCGGTCGCGCCGACAGCGGCGCTTGCTTCGCCGCCGACTGGCCCGGTGGCTGCGCCGGCTGCGGCCCCAGCGCCCGGCGCTGCGCTCTGCGCCGATTTCGCGGTGACCGGAACGTGTCACGTCGATGTGGGCGATCTCGGCCCCGACGGGTACGTGGACGTCCCGGTCAAGGGAAACAGCTCGATCTTCATGATCGTGTATGGCGGTCAAGCCGGTGGTGTGAACGACTATGCGGAGGCCGGCGCTCCCGGGGGACTCGTGGCGGTCGCGGCGACCGTGCCCTGGAACGGCATCGCTGTCCGTTTTCAGATCGGCAAGTGGGGTGACTGGAATGAGAACGGCGGCGCGTCGTACGCCTCGTGGGTGTACCCCGGTGGTGACACCGCCGGCATCCTGACCGCGCCAGGTGGTGGAGACCCCGACGGCGCGGTCGTCGCCCAGGGGATTGAGACGTTGGCCATCGCGGGTGGGGGTGAGGGCAATGGTTCTGCGCTGCTCATGCTCGGCAACTCGTACACCGCCGCATTTCACTCCTACTGCATCGACAGCTTCGACTCGCGCACGTACACCATCCCCCCCGGCGTCGAGACGTTGGGGGTCGTCGCAGTAGGTGGCGGCGGGACCCAGGGCCACAACTACGGTCCGCACGAAGGCGCAGGGGCTGTGGTGGCCGGTCTCGTTGATGTGCGCCAAATGTCTGAGCTCTGGTATTGGGTCGGATGCTCGGGCTACTCGTTCGACGGAGCGGGCTTCGCCCAGCCGGGCCAAGCCGGCACAGCCTGGGCGGCGGGAGACAACGACGGCGGAGCAGGTGGCGGCAGTACTCTGTTGGACGACCCATCCGCATTCGGGGTCCTGGTTGCAGCCGGCGGTGGCGGTGGAGTCGGCGGCGACACAGACTCTCCGTGGGGCTGGCGTGGTGGGAATGCTGGTTCCGGCATGGGCCACTATGGCGGCGAGTGGAACTATGCAGGCCAGACCGCCACCGGCGGAGGCGTGGGAGGTTGCGCGAACTGCAACACCGAGAGCGACGGCGTTTCGGAACCGGCCGGTGGCGACGGGTCGGGGCCGCCATCGGGCATTCTCTCGGGTGGTGGAGGTGGCGGTGGATCCGGGTTTCCGCGCGGCGGTGCCGGCGGGGGTTATCAATCCGGCGAGGGTGCCGGAGGCGGTGGTGGTGCGGGTGGTTCCTACGTGTCGTCGTACCGGGGGACGCTCCTCACCTGGGGACCGAACAACGTCCGAGGTGCGGATGGCGAGCTCATCCTCATTCCGATCTTTCCCGAACCACAGACGAGTCTCACAGTGACCAAGTCGGTCTCGGGGCCGGCGGCGGGAGACGCGCGGGGGCCGTTCACGGTCGCGGTGAAGTGCACGCAGGGCAGCACCTCGGTGTTCGATGGAAGTTTCACGATCGGCATCGGATCGGCGGCGGGGCACACCATCGACAACCTCCCCATCGGCGCGGAGTGCACGGTCACCGAGACGGGCACGGCGGATGCCTCGACGCCCGCGCCGCCGCAACAGGTGACGCTGACATCCGATCCTGCGACGGTGACGCTCGACAACGTCTACGCGGACTCGGATGTCGCGATCACGCTGACCTCGGCGCTGAACGGGGATGCGGCGCATCCGCTGCCGGGAGTGCTTCCGCTGGGTGAGCTCGAGGTGCATCTGGAGTGCATCCTCGACGGCGCCCCGGTTCCATTGTCGGCGCCGGTGAACGGCAACGGCGACCTCGTCGTCACCGGTGCGGACACTTGGGCGAGTGGTGGCGTCACCGCGACGGTGCCCGGGGTGCCGGTGAACGCGGAGTGCACGGTGGATCACACGGCCGGGCCGGCCGCCGTGACCTACACCCATGGAGGGTCGACGACGGGTGGCCCGTTCACGTTCACGGTGGCTGCGACCGCGGCAGACAACGCGGTCGCGGTGGATGACGCGTATCCGCTGGTGCCGTTCAGCGTGCACAACGCATCGTCGGGCACTGACACGCCGCCCGAGGTCGTCTACAACATCGGGATGAGCTGCACCTATCTCGGATCGTCGGTCGACCTGACGCCGAGTCAGTCGCAGTTCACGCTCGGCACGGGTGAGATCACGACCGTGGACAACGTGCCCGTCGGGGCGACGTGCACCACGACCGAGCAGAACCCGGGGTCGGCGAACGCGGTGCAGTACACGCCGTCGCAGACGATCAGGATCGCGGCCGGCGTCGAGCAGACGATCATGAACATCTTCGACGCCAGCAGCCCGGTGGTTACCGCGCCGCCCGATACGGCACCGCTGGTCGCCGAGGTACTCGTGACCGGTGATGGGTCCGCGCACGCCGGGAACCCTGTCGTGCGGGTCGACGGCTGCACCCTGGATGGGCAGCCGATCGACGTCACGCCCGGAGTGAGCTCGGTCGATCTGCGCTTCCCGCGTGCGGGCGGCATCCGGAGCATTGCTGGGGTTGTGGTGGGCGCCGCGTGCGATGCGCGCATGGTAAGCACCGGTGGCGGCACGGTCGACGGGATCTCGAACGAGAATGCCGACCCGGTCGTGAACTACCCGGATGGGCGGCGCCTGACGGTGCACACCCCCGACGGGGACGGCACGCCGACGACGGTCGCGTTCACCGACTCCTTCGGCCTCGCGCCGCTGACCGTCGGCGTGCAGGCGGACGGCGCTGCGGCGTGGGCGTCGAACACGGATTACACGGTCGACGTGCAGTGCACGTTCGATGACCGGGCGGCGACGTGGCTCGGGCCTGACGGGATCGCCGCGCGCAGCTTCACCGCCGACGGCACACCGTTGCCGTCGTGGGGTGCGACCCAGCTGGCATCGATGCCGGTGGGCAGCGTGTGTTCCGCGGTCGAGTCCGCGACCGGTGGTGCGACCACGGTCGCGTACACCCCGGCCGGCACCGACCGCAGCGGCGATGTCATCGTCGCCGCTGGTGGGTCTGCGATCAGCATCGTGAACACCTTCGACGCTGCGACGATGACGATCGCGACTCAGCTGGCCGGCAACGACGTGGCCAGTCACGAGAACACGGCGTTCCTGCTCGAGCAGCGCTGCACGTTCAACGGTCTCCCGATCGGTGCGCCACCGACCGATCCTGACCAGCCCGGCCAGTTCTGGCTGAACGGGGCCGCGTCCCGCGCGTTCGTCGACCTCCCGGTCGGCGCCGTGTGCGACGTGCACGAAACCGATGCGTTCGGCGCGACCCTCATCGAGCCGGGCACCCATCAACAGGGCACGCTGACCGCTGACGGTTACACGGTCACGTTCACCAATTTCTACGACGTCACCGATCTCGACGTACGCCAGACGCTGCTCGGCGAGGGAACCGACACCTACGGTGGCCTCCAGCCCTCGTCCGTGCGCGTCGCATGCTGGACCAATGAGTCCCGACAGACCTGGGTCCCAGTCCCCGGCGACGGGCTGGTGTCGTTCACGGGCGACGACGATCACGCAACCCTGACCATCCCAGCGAACGCACTCTGCGAGATAGTCGACTACTCCGACTCTCTCGCAACGACCACGACCACGAGCCCGCCCGTGACATTGACCCTCGGGGAGAACCACCTCCTCGAGATCACCCGCACCTTCGACCTCGCCACGCTCACGATCACGAAACAGGTCGTCGGCGACTCCGACGGCGCGGGCTACCGGTTCAGCATCGGGTGCCAGTGGCAGGATGACCCACCCACCGCAGACCCGGTCACGGTGCCACTGAACGGCGACGCCTCGGCCACGCTGACCCTGGCCGACGGCGACAGCGCGACCCGCCAGGTCATCTCCGGCGCCGACTGCACGGTGACCGAACGGGCGGCGAAGAACGTGGCGAACGTGTCGATCACCGTGACCGACGCGAGCGGCCCCGTCACTGCAGCAGACGGGTCGAGCCCGGTACTCGCCGAACACACCGCCACCGCCCGTATTGTCACGGGCTCGCCTGTGCGCTTCGCCTACACCAACACCCTCCACGGCGCGATACCCGTCACCGGTGTGACCATCAACGCAGCACTCGCCACCGCACTCGCCCTCCTCCTCGCCGGCGCAGCCCTCGCATTCGTGCGTCGTCGTCGTCACCCGGCTCGAATGCCGCGCCGGTAGCGCCGAGTGTTCGGGATGGCGCCGGATCGGCGGGTGCGTGACGCGCGCCGGCCTGCGCGGCGCCCTGACGACGTGCGACATAGGGTGACGGGATGACGCGGTCACGGTGGGGTCGACGATCGGCGGGTCTCCGTCGCGTGGGCCACGTCACCGCATACGCGGCGGTCATCGCAGTGCTGGCCGGATGCTCGGTGGTCCCCCCATCGGTCGATGACCCGCTGTGGGGCAACAGTGCGTCCCCCGTGGCATCCGATCGGCCCGGCTCATCGTCCGCGCAGGACGAATCGCGGGCCCCAGCGGCGGATCTCCCCCAACCGCGGGTCGATGTCGGCTATCGGATGCCGCGCCTCGGACCCCAGGAGGCGCCGGGCCTCGTCGCCCGCCTCGCCGCGATGGCGGCACCCGGGTTCACGGCCGTCGCACGTTGGGCCACACCCGCGGGCGCGAGCGTGCTCGGCGACGCCTTCGACGCCCGATTCGCCGAGCTCGTGCGCGGTTACTCGGCCGAGCATGGGCTCGACTGGTCGCCGGGCGTCGACATCGCGCCGGGTGGCGTCGGCGCGCCGTGCGATCGGCATCCGCTGACCGACGCCGGCGGCGCGAGCCTCACGGTCGACTGCGCCATCGTCGCTGCGGCCGGCACGCTGCTGGGCGAACGCATCATCGTGATCCGCCGCGACGGCGACGTCGCGACCTCGATCGACCGAGGCACCTGGTACACGGATGCCGCCACCGGCGATTTCGGCGACGGCGCCACGCTGTACCGGCCGGGCACCGAGGTGCGCGTACTCGCCCTGCTCGCGGAGGGGCTGCGCGCATCCGACCTCGCCGGCACCGCCGACCCGTTCGCCGGCTTCACGGCAGAGGGAATGCGCCGCATTCTCGGCGACACGGTCGTGACTGCCGAGGACTTCGTCGTGCAGGTGCCGCTGATCGCCACCCCCGACGGTCGCGGCCGCGGGAACGTCGCGGTGCTCGTGCCCACGCGTCTCGTCGCACCGTTCCTCAGCCCGTTCGGAGTCGCGGTGCAGTCGGCGGTGGCGGGTGCCGCACCGTACGCGCCCGCCGAGGCCGCGACCGGCGCCGACCGCGTGGACTGCACCCTCGTCGCGTGCGTCTCGATCACGTTCGACGACGGGCCCACCAAGCACACCGACGAGCTGCTCGGCATGCTCCGCGACCGCCGCGCGCCCGCGACGTTCTACCTGCAGGGCGTGAACGTGGAACGGCGACCCGAGGTCGTGCGCGAGCTCGTCGCCGAGGAGCACCAGCTGGGCAACCACACGTGGAAGCATCCGTACCTCACCCGGTTGCCCGACCACGAGGTGCGCGCAGAGATCGAGCGCACCCAAGCGGCGATCGATGCGGCATCCGGAGTCTGGCCGACCAGTGTGCGACCGCCGTACGGCGACGTCGACCAGCGGGTGCGCGACCTCGCCGGGCTGCCGCTCATCGTGTGGGACGTCGACACGAACGACTGGCAGGAGCCCGGGTCCGACGTGGTGGCTGAACGCGCCGTCTCGTGGTCGTCGCGCGGCAGCATCGTGCTGATGCACGACACGCATGAACAGAGCGTGGCCGCGGTGCCGACCATCATCGATGGCCTTCGCGACCGCGGGTTCACGCTCGCGACGGTGAGCGAGCAGTTCGGCGGCGTGATGCCGGGGGCCGGCGAGCTGGTCTCGCACGGGCCTCGGTAGCGGGCGCCGGTGCGTCCGCCGACGAGGCCCGTGTCGAATCAGACGCCGGCTCCGATGGGAGTGGTGGCGACGGATGCCTCGGGCCCCGCGTCATCCGTCTCGCCATCGCGCTGGTCGGCAGGCGCCTGGCGCACCGCGCGGCCCGCGGGCAGCAACATGGCCACGATGGCCGACGCGAGCAACACCGCGGCACCCACGAGTACGGCGGGCTGCGCCCCGACGGAGTAGTCGGCCGGGGTGAGTTCGCCGCCCGCGCCGAGGAACACGGCGGTCGAGACGGCGATGCCGAGCGCGACGCCGACCTCGCGCAGCATCGAGTTCGTGCCGCTGGCCTTGGCGTGATCGTCGGGCAGCATCGTGGCGAGCACGGCGGT
>JALYWB010000117.1 GCA_030852935.1 Actinomycetota bacterium
CCTCGCACGTCGGCCTGTCGAGGCTCGACTTTCCGGACGCGACCCGCGCGCGGTATCCGTCGACCAGCGCGTCACGGTAGACTCCTTCGAGTTGGCAACCTTTAAGGCCGTCCTGTGAGGCGGAGAAGGGAGTCGTTTGATGGCACGTGCCGTGCTGAATCAGGCAGACATCTCGCGGGCGTTGACCCGCATCTCGCACGAGATCCTCGAGTCCAATCGGGGCAGCTCGGGTCTCGTCATCCTCGGCATCCCGACGCGGGGCGTGGCCCTCGCCCGCCGCATCGCCGAGACCATCGGCCGCATCGAACCCGATGCGCTCGCCGCCCTCTCGGGCTCCCTCGACGTCACGATGTACCGCGACGACCTCGCCCGCACTCGCACCCGTACGCCGGCGCCCACCGAGGTGCCACAGGGCGGGATCGACGGCAAGACGGTCGTGCTCGTCGACGACGTGCTCTACTCGGGGCGCACCATCCGCGCCGCCTTCGACGCCCTCGCCGACCTCGGCAGGGCGCGCGCAGTTCGCCTGGCAGTGCTCGTCGACCGTGGCCACCGCGAGTTCCCGATCCGCGCCGACTTCGTCGGGAAGAACCTTCCGAGCTCGACGCGCGAGCGTATCAACGTGCGTCTGGTCGAGACCGACGGCGAGGACGCCGTCACGATCGAGGGCGGCGACGAGTGAAGCACCTCCTCGGCACCCGTGAGCTCAGCCGCGCCGACGCCATCGGTCTGCTCGACATCGCCGAGGAGATGGCGGCGGTTCAGGAGCGCGAGATGAAGAAGCTGCCCACGCTGCGGGGCAAGACGGTCGTGAACCTCTTCTTCGAGGACTCGACGCGCACGCGTATCTCGTTCGAGGCCGCCGCCAAGCGGCTCTCGGCCGACGTCATCAACTTCAGCGCCAAGGGGTCGAGCGTGTCCAAGGGCGAGAGCCTGAAGGACACGGCGCAGACCCTGCAGGCGATGGGCGCAGACGGCGTCGTCATCCGCCACCATGCATCGGGCGCTCCGCAGACCCTTGCCACCAGCGGCTGGATCGACGCGGGTGTGGTCAACGCCGGCGACGGCACCCACGAGCATCCGACCCAGGCGCTGCTCGACGCCTTCACCATCCGCCGGCGCCTGCACGGCGCGGGCGCTCGGGGCCGGGGCCTCGACGGCGTCGGAGTGGTGATCGTCGGCGACATCCTGCATTCCCGGGTCGCCCGGTCGAACGTCTGGCTGCTCACGGCCCTCGGCGCAGAGGTCGAGCTCGTCGCCCCGCCCACGCTCGTGCCCGTCGACACGGCAGGGTGGCCCGCGAGGGTGGGCTACGACCTCGACGCGGCGCTGGCGGCCTCGCCAGACGTCGTGATGATGCTGCGTATCCAGGCAGAGCGGATGCATGCCGCGTACTTCCCGAACAGCCGCGAGTACGCCCGCACGTGGGGACTCGACGACGCCAGGTTCGACCGGCTGCCCCCGGCTACGATGGTCATGCACCCGGGGCCGATGAACCGCGGGCTGGAGATCGCCGCCCGCGCCGCCGACTCGTCGCAGTCCACGGTGCGCGAGCAGGTCGCGAACGGAGTATCAGTGAGAATGGCCGCCCTCTACCTGCTGCTGTCCGGCGAACGGGGTGAGGCCCGATGACCGAGCGCTTCCTCATCACCGGTGCGACCCTGCCCACGGGCGAGCGGGCAGACGTCCTCCTCGACGGCGGCATCATCGCCGAAGTCGGCACGGTGGCGGATGCCGCGGGCGCCTCGGTGATCGACGCCGACGGGCTGATCGCCCTGCCCGGCCTCGTCGACCTGCACACGCACCTGCGCGAGCCGGGCTACGAGCAGAGCGAGACCGTGCTGACCGGCACGCGGGCCGCTGCCGCCGGTGGGTACACGGCGGTCTTCGCGATGGCGAACACCTTCCCGGTCGCCGACACCGCAGGCGTCGTAGAGCAGGTCGCGAGCCTGGGCAGTGCAGCCGGATATGCGACGGTGCAGCCGATCGGCGCCGTCACGGTCGGCCTTGCGGGCGAGCGACTCGCCGGGCTCGGTGCGATGGCCCGTTCGCGTGCGAACGTGCGCGTCTTCTCCGATGACGGCTTCTGCGTGTCCGATCCGCTCCTCATGCGCCGTGCCCTCGAGTACGTGAAGGCGTTCGACGGCGTCATCGCGCAGCACGCGCAGGAGCCGCGCCTCACCGAGGGTGCGCAGATGAACGAGGGTGCCCTCTCGGGCGAGCTCGGGCTCACCGGTTGGCCGGCGGTCGCCGAGGAGTCCATCATCGCGCGCGACGTGCTGCTGGCCGAGCATGTCGGCAGTCGCCTGCACATCTGCCATGTGTCGACGGCCGGCTCCGTCGAGGTGATCCGCTGGGCCAAGGCCCGCGGCATCGACGTGACCGCAGAGGTCACACCCCACCACCTGCTGCTCACCGAAGACCTCGTCTCGGGATACGACCCGCGCTTCAAGGTGAACCCGCCCCTTCGGCGCGCCGAAGACGTCGAGGCGCTGCGCGCGGCTCTCGCCGACGGCACCATCGATATCGTCGCGACCGATCATGCCCCGCACCCGGTCGAGGCGAAGGAGAGCGAGTGGGATGCCGCCGCCAACGGCATGGTCGGACTCGAATCGGCGCTCTCTGTGGTGCATGCGGCGATGGTCGAGACCGGCCTCATGGCTTGGGCGGATGTCGCACGCGTGATGTCCTCCGCTCCCGCACGCATCGGACGACTCAGGGGTCATGGTGAGGCGCTCGCCGTCGGCGCAGCGCCCGAACTCGTGCTCTACGATCCTGCCGCGGCATCCGAATTCACCGTCGACCGCCTTGCAGGGCGCAGCACGAACTCGCCCTACCTGGGGCGCATGCTGCCGGGGCGCGTCGTCGCGACGTTCCACGGCGGCATGGCGACTGTGCTCGACGGTGTGGTCCGCCCAGCCGACGAGGTCGCGCGCGGCGTGTCGGGTGCCGTGGGGGTCTCGCATGGATAAGTGGCCCGGAGCGCTCCTCGCCCTCGTCATCGTGGCCGTCGCCGCCTGGCTGATGCTGCGCTCCTGGCGACGGCGCACGGCGCGCGACCAATCCCTGTCGGCGTATCCGCTGCCATCGACGCATGGCGAGCCTCGGCTCGAGGCCGAAGTGCTCTACGTCGCCTCCACGCCGATCGGCCAGCCGCTCGAGCGACTCGCGGTGCGGGGGCTCGCGTTCCGCGGCTCGGGCCGCCTCGAGGTCATGCCCGAGGGCGTCCTGCTGCGCATCGCGGGGGAGTCGGCGAGCTTCATTCCCGCCGACCGCATCTCGGCGGCGGGCGCCGCGAGTTACGCCATCGATCGGGGCGTCGAGGCCGAGGGGCTCGTCGCGATCAGCTGGATCGCGCGAGTCGACGACCCTCAGCGGCTCGCCCCGACCATCGATAGCTACGTCAGGGCCCGGTATCCGGGCGACTCAGGCCGCATCATCTCGGCCGTCAACGACATCGCCGCCGCACCCGTCGTGCCGCGGCCGGAACAGGAGAGCGAGGCCTCGGATGGCTGAGACCGCAAGCCGCACCCACGACCAGGCGGTGCTCGTGCTCGAAGACGGGCGCCGCTACGAGGGGCGCGCGTACGGCGCCCGCGGGCGCACGCTCGGCGAACTGGTCTTCGCGACCGGGATGACCGGCTACCAGGAAACCCTCACCGATCCCTCCTACGCGGGCCAGATCGTGATGATGACCGCGCCGCACATCGGCAACACGGGCATGAACGACGACGACATGGAGTCGGCAAGGGTCTGGGTTGCGGGCTTCGTCGTGCGCGACCCATCGAGGGTGGTCTCGAACTTCCGTTCTCAGCGAAGCCTCGAGTCCGATCTCGAAGCCGCCGGCGTGGTCGGCGTCTCGGGCATCGACACGCGAGCCGTCACGCGGCACATCCGCTCGGCAGGAGCGATGCGGGCGGGTCTCTTCTCCGGCGATGCCGCCGTGCTCACGCATGGCGAGCAGCTGGAGCTCGTGCTGGGCGGCGAGGAGATGACGGGTCGGAACCTGTCGGGTACCGTCTCGACGGCCGAGGCCTACACGCTGCCGGCACAGGGCGAGCGCGTCGGCTCGGTCGCGGTGCTCGACCTCGGGGTGAAGATTTCGACGCTGAAGTACCTGTCCGAACGTGGGTTCGACGTGCACGTCGTGCCGCAGTCGATCACCGCCGACGAGGTGCTCGCACTCGCGCCCGACGCGCTCTTCTTCTCGAACGGACCGGGCGACCCCGGGGCATCCGACCGCCATGTCGACCTGCTGCGCACCACGCTGCGCGCAGGCCTGCCGTACTTCGGCATCTGCTTCGGCAACCAATTGCTGGGTCGTGCGCTCGGCTTCGGCACCTACAAGCTGCCGTTCGGGCACCGCGGCATCAACCAGCCGGTGCTCGACAAGGCCACCGGCCGCGTCGAGATCACCTCGCACAACCACGGGTTCGCGGTCGACGCGCCGATCGACCGCGTGAGCGACTCCAGCGAGGGCTTCGGCCGCGTCGAGGTGAGTCATTACGACCTCAATGACGACGTCGTCGAGGGCCTCAACTGCCTCGATATCCCGGCGTTCTCGGTGCAGTACCATCCGGAGTCCGCCGCAGGACCGCACGATGCCGAATACCTCTTCGACCGGTTCCGCGACATGGTCCTCGCCAGGATATCGACGGGTTCAGCCACCCACTCGCCCCCCAGCGCCAACCCGACCGCCGCTGGTGCGGCGCCCGGGTCTCCTGACGCCGGGGCCCCAAGCTCAGCGACCACCGGAGAAGACAACTGATGCCCAAGCGCGACGACATCAATTCCGTCCTCGTCATCGGGTCGGGCCCGATCGTCATCGGGCAGGCCGCAGAGTTCGATTACTCGGGCACGCAGGCGTGCCGGGTGCTGCGAGCCGAAGGGGTGCGGGTCATCCTCGTGAACCCCAACCCGGCCACGATCATGACGGACCCCGACTTCGCCGACGCGACGTACATCGAGCCGATCACTCCGGACATCATCGAGACGATCATCATCAAGGAGCGCCCCGATGCGGTGCTGCCCACCCTCGGCGGTCAGACCGCGCTGAACGCGGCGATCGCCCTGCACGACGCGGGGATCCTCGACAAGCACGGCGTCGAGCTCATCGGTGCGAAGGTCGACGCGATCCGCAAGGGCGAAGATCGCCAGTTGTTCAAGGACCTCGTCATCGAAGCGGGGGCGGATGTCGCCCGCTCGCACGTGGCGAAGACCGTCGATGAGGCCAAGGAGTTCGCGCTCGACCTCGGCTATCCGCTCGTCGTGCGCCCCTCGTTCACGATGGGCGGGCTCGGCTCGGGCTTCGCGTACACCGAGGAGGACCTCGTGCGCTTCGTCGGACAGGGCCTGCACGATTCGCCCACGACCGAGGTGCTGCTGGAGGAGTCGATCCTCGGCTGGAAGGAGTACGAGCTCGAGCTCATGCGCGACACGGCCGATAACACGGTCGTCGTCTGCTCGATCGAGAACGTCGACCCCGTCGGGGTGCACACGGGTGACTCGATCACCGTCGCACCGGCGTTGACGCTCACCGACCGCGAATACCAGAAGCTGCGTGATATCGGCATCGACATCATCCGAGCGGTCGGCGTCGACACGGGCGGCTGCAACATCCAGTTCGCGGTGAACCCCGAGACCGGGCGCGTCATCGTCATAGAGATGAACCCCCGCGTCTCGCGTTCGAGCGCGCTCGCGTCGAAGGCCACCGGCTTCCCGATCGCCAAGATCGCCGCGAAGCTCGCGATCGGCTACCGGCTCGACGAGATCCCCAACGACATCACACGCGTGACGCCTGCGAGCTTCGAGCCCACCCTCGACTACGTGGTCGTGAAAGTGCCCCGGTTCGCGTTCGAGAAGTTCCCGGCGGCCGACCCGACCCTCACGACGACCATGAAGTCGGTCGG
>JALYWB010000127.1 GCA_030852935.1 Actinomycetota bacterium
GAGGTCGCCGACCTGCAGGCGGCGATCACCGAGGGCACCTCGATCAGCGAGCTCGACATGTCGTGCTTCACGGGCGAGTACGTCACCGGCACCGTCACCGATGAATACCTCGGGTGGGTGGAACAGACCCAGCTCAGCTGAGCGGATGCCGCGCTACTCCTCGAGGCGGTGCGCCGACTCGTGCTGCACGCTCACCGAATGCACGTGCTTGGCCGACGCCCGGTCGATGATGAGGGCCGCCACCGCGCCGAGGGCTGCACCGATCGTGCCGCACACGAGCAGCAGGAAGCCGAACACCTGGCCCTTGTCGAACTCGATCAGCTCTCCCTCGAGCGGCCGCCCCGAGAAAGCGAACGTGAGGATGAGCGCCACGATCACGCCGAGCACAGCCCCGAGGATGATGAACCGGCCGTAGCGCGGCGCCCGCCGCACGGCGACCGTGTCGCTCGTGACCTCGATCTCGAGCGGCCCGTCGACGGCCGCACGGGGAGGCTCGGGTGTCTCGGGGGAGTTCTGCGTCTCGCTCACCCCTCCATTGTCCCGCATCACGCGGGCCGCGACACCCCGCGGCGTCTACCTGACCCGCGACCCTCGTCGGTCAGACGTCGAGCACGGGCAGGAGGCCGTCGAGGTCGGCCCGCTGGCCCGAGGCGCGCACGCGGCCGGCCGCGCGCGCGTCGGTCCAGGAGAGGTCTCCGGTCGCCATGGCGAGCCAGGTCGCGGCATCCGTCTCGATCACGTTCGGCGGCGTGCCTCGCGTGTGCTTCGGGCCCTCGACGCACTGCACGGCACCGTGCGGCGGCACGCGCACTTCGACCGTGCCGCCCGGCGCCCGCTCGGCCAACAACTGCAGCGTGTAGCGCACCGCAAGGGCGAGGGTCGTGCGATCGACCGCTCCGTCGAGCACCGATCGATCGGATGCCGCGGAGTTCGCGTCACCCGTCGCCGCGCCTCGCTGCGCGACGATCGCCCGCACCGTGTTGACGGCCGCTCGCCCCAACTCGTCGTCGATCCGTGCTCGTGCCATGGCTCCATCCTCCCTCAAGCAGCGCCGGCCCGATGGCTCGACAGCCCCATCCGGTAGCCTGAATCGGTGAGAATCCTCGTCCTCGGCTCGGGCGCGCGCGAGCACGCCATCATCCTCGCGCTGCTCGACGAGGAGGCCGGCCACGAGCTCATCGCGGCTCCGGGCAATGCGGGCATCGCGGCATCCGCGACCTCGTCGGCTCGTGGCAGCGTGACGACGATCGCCCTCGATCCGACCGACCCGGTGCTGGTCGCCGACTACGCCATCGACAACGACGTCGAGCTCGTCGTGATCGGCCCGGAGGCGCCGCTCGTCGCCGGGGTCGCCGACGCCCTGCGCACCCGCGGCATCGCCGTCTTCGGTCCGGGCAAGGCGGCCGCCGCCCTCGAGGGCTCGAAGACCTTCGCGAAGCGCATCATGGACGCGGCCGGCGTGCCCACGGGTCGTGCCACCCTCGCTGCAGCGCTCGGCGAG
This sequence comes from Actinomycetota bacterium, assembly GCA_030852935.1. GTDB lineage: Bacteria > Actinomycetota > Actinomycetes > Actinomycetales > Microbacteriaceae > Agromyces. The sequence continues at coordinate 1,502 of JALYWB010000127.1, forward strand.
GTCGAGCGCGCGCTCGACGAGTTCGGCGCACCGTACGTGGTCAAGGCCGACGGGCTCGCCGCGGGCAAGGGCGTCCTCGTCACCGATGACCGCGACGCGGCGATCGCGCACGCGACGCACTACCTGCAGCAGGGGCCGGTGCTCGTCGAGGAGTTCCTCGACGGCCAGGAGGTCTCGCTGTTCCTGCTCTCCGACGGCACCAACGTGCTGCCGCTCTCGCCCGCCCAGGACTACAAGCGGCTTCGCGACGGCGACCGGGGTCCGAACACCGGTGGCATGGGCGCCTACTCGCCGCTGCCATGGCTCGACGCCGACTTCGGCAGCGAGCAGGCGTTCGTCGACGAGGTGATCGAGACCATCGCGCTGCCCACGGTGCGTCAGCTCGCCGAGGAGCAGACGCCGTTCATCGGGCTGCTCTACGCCGGCCTCATCCTGACACCACGCGGCATCCGGGTGATCGAGTTCAATGCCCGCTTCGGCGACCCCGAGACCCAGGTCGTGCTGCCCCGGCTCGAGACGCCGCTGTCGGGGCTGCTGTTCGCCGCGGCGACCGGAGGGTGCGGTTCGCAGCCGCGCCCGGTGTTCCGGCCGGATGCCGCCGTCACGGTCGTGCTCGCGAGCGAGGGGTATCCCGAGTCGCCAGAGACCGGCCGCGTCATCGAGGGACTCGACGCTGCGGCATCCGTGCCCGGAGTGCACCTCGCCCATGCGGCGACCGCCGTCGGCGCACCGGCGGACGGCGAGCAGATGGCACCGCTCATCGCGACCGGCGGCCGGGTGCTCAACGTCGTCGCGGTCGGCCCCGACTTCGCGCAGGCACGGCGCCGCGCCTACGAGGCACTGGGGCACCTGCGGCTCGAGGGCGGGCAGTACCGCACCGACATCGCGGCGCGCGTCGCGGAATAGAGGGCCGCGTGGCGCAGCGCAGCGAGCGCGCGACGCGCACGCTCCTAAACTGAGCGTATGAGTGCGATCGGGGAACTGGACGGCTGGACACACGTGTACTCGGGCAAGGTGCGTGACCTCTACGTGCCCGCAACGACCGTCGACGACGACGACTCGTGGACCGGCGACCCCCTTGGTCGTTCACCGGTCGTGCTCGTCGTGGCGAGCGACCGGGTGAGCGCCTTCGACCAGGTGCTCGAGCCCGCGATTCCGGGTAAGGGCGCGATGCTCGCCGAGCTGACGCACTGGTGGTTCGACCAGCTCCCAGAGGTGCCCAACCACCTCGCCTACGCCGAGGACGACCGGCTCGACGTGCCCGCCATCCCCGGCGCGGTCGCCGACCGTGCCACCTTGTGCCGCACGCTCGACATGTTCCCGATCGAGTGCGTCGTGCGCGGGTTCATCACGGGCGGCGGGTGGAGGGAGTATCAGGCCACGGGGGCGATCGGCGGCATCCGACTCCCCGAGGGGCTGCAGAACGGCGATCGCCTGCCCGAGCCGGTCTACACGCCCGCGTGGAAGGCGCCGATGGGCGAGCACGACGAGAACATCTCGTACGAACGCACCGCCGAACTCGTCGGCGAGACGGTGGCCGAGCAGTTGCGGGCGCTGTCGCTCGAGATCTTCGCGCACGCCTCGGCCATCGCCGAGCGCCGCGGGCTGATCCTCGCCGACACGAAGTTCGAGTTCGGTGCCGATCGTGAGATCGGCATCGTGACACTCGCCGACGAGGTGCTCACGAGCGACTCGAGCCGGTACTGGGATGCCGCGGCGTACGCCTCGGGCACGACTCCCGAGCAGCGCATGGCCAGCTTCGACAAGCAGATCGTGCGGGACTGGCTCGCCGCCAACTGGGATCAGGACGCGTCCGAGAGGCCGCCGACGCTGCCGCACGAGATCGTCGAGCAGACCGCGGCGCGGTACCGCGAGCTGCTCGAGCGCCTGACCGGCAGCGCCGAACCCGTGCGGGAATAGCGCGCCCGCGGCATCCGTTACTATTAGTTGTGACTACAACCAACGGAACTTCCTCGAACGACCTGCTCGCCGCAGACACGGGCATGGGCGCCGTGACCCTTCGCGTCGGCGATCTCGACGCGATGATCCGCTACTACCGCGACGGCGTGACGCTGCAGCTGCTCAGCCACGACGGCCCGATCGCCGTGCTGGGCCGCGGCACGACGCCGATCGTGATCCTCGAGCACGCACCCGAGCTGCGCCAGGCGAGCCCGCGTGACGCCGGGCTCTTCCACACCGCGATCGTCTTCGACACGCGTGAAGCGCTCGCGACGGCGGTGTACTCGGTAGCGACCAAGCACCCTGGAACCTTCACCGGCAGCTCCGACCACCTCGTCAGCGAGGCGTTCTACTTCACCGACCCCGAGGGCAATGGCGTCGAGCTCTACTTCGATCGCGACCGCACCCAGTGGAGCTGGACGCACGGACAGATCGAGATGTCGACACTGTTCCTCGACCCGAACGAGTTCCTCCGCGAGCACCTCACCGAGGCGGCGGCCGCGGCGGCCGCGGGCGGGATCGGCCTCGGCGACGCGGTCGTCGGCCACGTGCACCTCTCGGTCGGTGACATCCCGAGCGCCCGCGAGTTCTACGTCGACCGACTCGGATTCGAGACGACGACCACCTACGGCAGCCAAGCACTCTTCGTGTCGGCCGGCGGCTATCACCACCACATGGCGATGAACACATGGAACAGCCTGGGCGCGGGCCGACGCCGGCTGGCGCTCGGTCTCGGCAAGGTCGAGATCGTCGTGCCGGGCGCCGACGACCTGGGTGCGCTGGGCGAGCGGATGTCGCACTACGGCGTTCCCACCCGTGACGACGGTCGCACCCTCGCGTTCGACGACCCGTGGTCGAACCTCGTCGAGGTGCGCGCCGGCCGCTGACCCCCGGTCACGCGGACGAGCTCAGTATCGGCCGCGCCTCGGGCGTGCGGTCATGACGCGCCGAGCGTCAGTGTCGGCCGCGCCTGGCGCCCTGCTGCGGTGGGCGCGGCGACCTCGGGTGCGACATGTCGTGGAACGTGTCGAAGTCGAGCCCGTTGCCGGGTAACGGCGTCACGTCGGGGCGTGCCCGGAGCCCGTCGAGCACGATCGTCAGCTGCCTGCGCCAGTACGGCAGGTACGCGCCGCCGTACTGCCCGACCGAGCCGAGCATGTCCACGAGCACGATGAGGTCGACGCCCGTGATGTCGGGCCGTAACGACCCCTCGGCCTGCGCTCGTTCGACGAGGCCGTCGAGCGCGCCGGCGAATTCGGCACCCGGCTTGTGCGATGGATCGATCTCCGCCATCCGGTGCATGACCGCCGGGAGATAGGGCGACTCCGCCACCCAGGCGGCGAGTCGCTCGAGATACAACTCGACCGACCTCCAGCCCGTCTCGGCGCCGAGGATCTCGGTGGCCAACTCGTGCATCTGGGCGATGCTGGTGTCGTAGAGCTCGCGGACGAGCGCGTCGCGGGTGGGGAAGTGCCGGTAGAGCGTGCCCGCGCCGAGCTGCGCCCGGGTGGCGAGTTCGTCGAGTGGCGCATCGATGCCGCGCTCGGCGAAGAGGCGGCGCGCCTCGACGAGAAGGCGCTCGTGATTGCGTCGCGCATCACGGCGCGGCGATGCACTCGAGGTCACGACCTCACTCTACGCCGTGGTCGATCGTGGGAATCGGCTCGCGGCGACGGGTCGCGGATAGGCTGGGCGGGTGGCAGAACGAGCTGAGCACGAGCAACCCGTCGAGCACGAGCAACCCGTCACGGCGAACACGCGCACGATCGAAGCATCCGTCGTCACCGACTTCAGCGATCGCATGAGCTACGGCGGCTATCTCGACCTGCCCACCCTGCTCTCGGCGCAGCGGCCGATCTCCCGCCCCGAGCACCACGACGAGTTGCTGTTCATCATCCAGCACCAGACCACCGAGCTCTGGCTGAAGCTCGTGCTGCATGAGCTCGAGACCGCGCGCGACCTCCTGCGCGCCGATGAGCTGGCGAAGGCGCTGAAGTGCGTCGCTCGCGTGAAGCACATCCAGCGCACGCTCACCGAGCAGTGGTCGGTGCTCGCGACGCTCACGCCCACCGAGTACGGCCAGTTCCGGGGCGTGCTCGGCAACGCGAGCGGCTTCCAGTCGTACCAGTACCGTGCGGTCGAATTCGTGCTCGGCAACAAGAACGCGAAGATGCTGCGGGTCTTCGAGGCGGATGCCGCCGCCACCGCGATCCTCACCGAGGCCCTCGAGGCACCGAGCCTCTACGACGAGTTCCTGCGACTGCTCGCTCGGGCCGGGTACCCGATCCCCTCCTCCGTGCTCGAACGCGATGTCACGCTCGCGTGGACGTTCAGCCCGGAGCTCGTGCCCGTGTTCGGCTCGATCTATGCCGACACTGACGAGCATTGGGCCGCCTATGAGACCTGCGAAGAGCTCGTCGACCTCGAGGACAACTTCCAGCTCTGGCGGTTCCGCCACCTGAAGACGGTCGAGCGCATCATCGGCTCGAAGGCCGGCACCGGCGGATCGAGCGGCGCACCGTTCCTGAAGCGCGCTCTCGAGCTCACGTTCTTCCCCGAGCTCTACGCCGTGCGCACCGAGATCCCCGGGTGACGGATGCCGCACGCCACCGCTGTACCCCCGCTCCCTGAGCCCGTCGAAGGGCGCGATACCACGGACATCATCGTTTCGACGAGCTCATCGAACGAAAGACCGCTCGACCTCGGCCCGCTCGCGCGGCCCGCGCGCCGGTCGCTGAACGGCGAACACGCCGGTCAGGTGGGCACGATGCTGCCGCCGCTGGTCGACCACCACGTGCACCTCATGCTGGTGGGCATCGACGCGCTCGCCGATACCGCACTCGCCGGCGCGGTCGATCTCGGCGCTCCACTCGACCTCGTCACCGCTCGACGTCACCACGACGGCCTGCCCCACGTGGAATTCGCCGGTGCGTTCCTCACGGCGCGGGGCGGCTACCCCGTCGGCCGGCCGTGGGCGGCAGACGGCAGCGTTCGCGAGGTGGACGAGCACGTGGGCAACGTGCGCGGATCGCTGCCGAGCCCCGCCGAGACGGCGGTGGCCGAACAGCTCGCGTTCGGGGCATCCGTCATCAAGGTGGTCGTCAACTCCGACGCTGGAGCGGTGCTCGACCGGAGCACGCTCGACGCCCTCGTCGCCGCCGCGCACCGTCGTGGGCTGCCGGTCGTCGCGCATGTCGAGGGCGAGGGGATGACGCGGCTCGCCGTCGAGGCAGGGGCCGATGCGCTCGCCCACACGCCATTCACCGAGCGCGTCGACGACGACCTCATCGCGCGCGCCGTGGCGCTCGGCCAGCGCTGGATCTCGACGCTCTTCGTCAACGGGTACGGCGAGCCGAGCCCCGGCTTCGACCGCGCCGTCGACAACCTGCGTCGATTCCACGAGGCCGGAGGGCGCGTCCTCTATGGCACCGACCTCGGCAACGGCATGCAGCCGCTCGGCCTGAACCCAGCCGAGATCGCCGCGCTCGGCGTTGCGGGCCTCAGCGCGCGCCAGGTGATCGACGCGCTCGTCGACCCGTGGCCGTTGCACGAGCGCGCAGAGGGCGTCGTGACGTTCGTGCCCGGAATACCGCCCACGACCGTCGACGGCCTGCCCGAGTGGCTCGTCTCGGCATGCATCGTGCCGACCGAAGACCTGGAGGCACTGTGACAGACCTGGAGGCACTGTGACCCTCGACCCGCACCTCGCATTCGCACGGCGCATGGACCGCGCCGACGGACTCGCGCACTACCGCAAGCGGTTCGCGGGCGCCGACACCGACCTCGTCTACTTCGACGGCAACTCCCTCGGCCGGCCGCCGATCTCTGCGATCGACCGCATGGAGCGGTTCCTGCGCAACGACTGGGGCGGCCGGCTCATCCGCGGCTGGGACGAGGCGTGGATGCAGCTGCCATTCGAGATCGGCGACCGCATCGGCCGCGCCGTCATCGAGGCCAAGGCCGGGCAGACCGTCATCGGCGACTCGACCACCGTGCTCCTCTACAAGCTCGCCCGCGCCGCCGTCGACGCGCAGCTCGCGCGCGACCCCGTACGTCGTGAGATCGTCGTCGACTCCGACAACTTCCCGACCGACCGTTACGTGCTCGAGGGCATCGCCCGGGAGCGCGGCATGCGGCTGCGCTGGATCGAGGTCGACACCTCGTCGGGCGTGACTCCCGAGCAGCTCGCCGCCGCTGCCGGCCCCGAGACCGCGCTCGTCGTGATCAGCCACGTCGCCTACCGGTCGGGATACCTCGCCGACGCCCCCGAACTCACCCGCATCGCCCACGATGCCGGCGCCCTGATCCTGTGGGACCTCTGCCACTCGGCCGGGTCGGTGCGGATCGAGGCCGACCTCTGGGGCTTCGACCTCGCCGTCGGATGCACCTACAAGTACCTGAACGGTGGACCCGGCTCACCCGCCTTCGCGTACGTACGGGAGGACCTGCAGGAGGTACTGGCGCAACCCATCCAGGGCTGGATGGGCACGGCGGACGTGTTCGCGATGGGTCCCGAGTACACGCCCGCCCGCGGCATCCGTCGCTTCATCAGCGGCACGCCGCCGATCGTCGGCATGCTGCCGATGGAGGAGACGCTCGCGATGATCGAGGAGGCCGGGATCATCGCGATCCGTGCCAAGTCGGTGGCGCTCACCTCGTTCGCCGTCACGGTGGCGGAAGCATGGCTGGCACCCCTCGGCGTCACGCTCGCATCACCGGTCGACGCCGGCGACCGCGGCGGACACGTGACGCTGCAGCATCCGGCCATGCGGGAGGTGACTGCACGGCTCTGGCAGCAGGATGTGATTCCCGACTACCGCGACCCCGGCGGCCTGCGCATCGGACTCTCGCCGCTGTCGACGAGCTTCGAGGAGGTGCATCGGGGCCTCGCCGCCGTGCGCGACACTCTGAAGACGGTGCTCACCGAGCGCGCGGGCTTGGCGTAGGCCTACCCGGGCGGGCACCGCCTGTCAATGCACTCGACCCGCTCGCCACGGGCGATGACACTGGAAGACAGGCAACAGTGCACGAGCGGCATGGCCGCTTCGGCGGAGGAAGGCGGGTGCAGCATGAGCGAGACGACGGGCACGGGCCCAGTAGATGCGACGGGGCCGACGGATCCCGAGGCGCACGGCGGGCCGGGGATGAGCGCGCTGGCCGATGACGCCGGCGGCCGTCCCGAAGGGATGGCGAGCACGTCCGGCACCGACCAGATCTCGGCCCAGGCGAAGGATGCGCTCTCGAACGCCAGGGAGGCCGCCGACGGAGGCGTCGCCTACGTCAAGGCGAAATACCGCGAGAACCCGGTGCTGGTGATCGCGGTCGGCGCAGCGGCACTGGTCGGGGTCACCACGGTGCTCAAGGCGATCTTCCGCCGGTGAGGCCGGCACGCGGCATCCGCACGGAAGCAGGCCGATAGAATCGAGGCATCCACACTCTTGACACCGGACGGAGAACCGCGGTGCCCACCATCGTCGTCGACGTGATGCCCAAGGCCGAACTGCTGGACCCTCAGGGAAAGGCCCTCGCCGGCGCGCTCGCCCGCACCGGGCACACCGGCTTCACCGGCGTTCGCATCGGCAAGCGCTTCGAACTCACCGTCGACGGTTACGTCGATGACGCGCTCAAGGCCAGCGTGCAGCAGATCGCCGAAGAGATCCTCTCCAACTCCGTCATCGAAGACGTCGTCGGCATCCACTACGAGCTGTCGAACGCCGAGCTCGCCGAAGAGGCGGTCGGCGCGGCATCCACCCACCACGACGGGTACGAAGCGCCCGCGGGCGAAACCCACTGACCCACCGACCCACCGTTTCCGGAGGCTCCCGCATGCGCATCGGCGTCATCACCTTCCCCGGCTCGCTCGACGACCGCGACGCCCAGCGCGCGGTGCGCCTCGCAGGAGCCGAGCCCGTCGCCCTCTGGCACGGTACGCACGACCTCGAGGGTGTTGACGCCCTGATCCTCCCGGGCGGCTTCAGCTACGGCGACTACCTGCGATGCGGCGCGATCGCCTCGCTCAGCCCGATCATGAGCGAGGTCGTGGATGCCGCGAACAGCGGCATGCCGGTGCTCGGCATCTGCAACGGCTTCCAGATGCTCACCGAGGCGCGCCTGCTCGAGGGCGGGCTGATCCGCAACGACCATGGGTCATTCATCTGCCGCGACCAGGTGCTGCGGGTCGAGAACGTCGACACCGACTGGACGAGCGGCTTCGAGGCCGGTCAAGAGATCACGATCCCGCTGAAGAACGGCGAGGGCGGTTTCATCGCGTCCGATGACACGCTCGACCGGCTCGAGGGTGAAGGGCGCGTGGTGTTCCGCTATGTCGGCGTGAATCCGAACGGGTCGC